>DATDCV010000577.1:0-10814 GCA_036524155.1 Verrucomicrobiia bacterium | reverse complement strand
AATCTCACCGGCGAACGACGCCGGTTTCTTTGGAAACTCCACGCGGCGCTCAACATCGCGGCCGGCGACGTGATTGACTGCCCCGCGGACCGGGCGCAGGTAGTGGACCTGAATTACTCGCGATTCGCCACCCAGTCGCCGTTTTCCTGGCCGCAGCTCGAAGGCAAATCGGTGAACGTGGTTCCCGCGGCTGACGGCACGATGGATTTCTTCTATCTCTTCGATTTGCGCGCAGGCCGGATGGTGTGGCGGCGGCCATCCGAACGCATCGAATTCGCGTACGAGTTCGACCCGCATGTCTTTCCCTACGCGTGGCTTTTCGCGACTTACGGCGGCTTTCTCGGCCACTACACCGCCGTGCTCGAGCCTTGCACAACCATGCCGATTTCGGTGAACGAAGCCGCTCTGAAGAACCAATGCTCCAGTCTCGAGCCTGGACAGAAACTGGAGACGCGCGTCTCCATTCGCGCCGGGCGGCTGAAAGAGTGAACGAACATGAGTGACCGGCGAAAGATCATTGTCACGGGCGCTTCCTCGGGAATCGGGCGGGCCACCGCGGTGCGTTTTGCGACGGATGGTTGCGACGTCTGTCTCAATGCCCGCCGTGAGGAGCGCTTGCAGGAACTGGCAAAATCCTTGCCTGCCGGCGACCACCTCGTCTGCCCGGGCGATTACAGTGATGCGGCGGTGATCGAACGCGTCGACCGGGTCCTGCGCGAGCGTTGGGGGCATGTCGACGTGCTGGTGAACTCCGCCGGCGTGGTCCTCGCGGCGGACGCGACCCGGTCGGCCTTGGCGGAGTGGCGCAAGCCCTTCGACATCATGTTCGATGGCGCGGTCCGCATGACCCGTTTGGCCGTCGCGCTGATGTCCGGGGGCGGGCGGATTATCCATATCACTTCCATTCACGGCGAGCGCGTCGAAAAGGGCTTAAGCGCTTATGCGATGGCCAAGGCGGCGCTGAACCAGTATTGCCGCAACCTCGCGCTCGAGCTCGCGCCGCAGGGCATTCTGGTCAACGCGATTGCTCCCGGGTTTGTGGACACGGAAATGAGCCGGACAGCCGACGGCGCCAACGAGCTGGAGACGGCGTGGTTTCGCGCCAACTACGTCGAGGGCCACCATTTGCCTCTGAAGCGCGCCGGCCGGCCCGAAGAGATTGCCGGAGTCGCCGCGTTCCTCGCCGGGCCGGACGCCACCTACCTCACCGGGCAGGTCATCACCGTCGATGGCGGTTTGACGATCACTTTCTGAATCCGATGAAAATCGACGCGGTGGATTTTTTCTATCTCTCACTGCCGGAGGTCCGCGACATCGGCGACGGCAGCCAGGACGCGCTGCTCGTGCGCGTTGCAGCCGACGGCAACGTTGGCTGGGGCGAATGCGAAGCATCGCCGCTGGTTTCGATCGCGAGTTGGAACTGCCCCATGTCCCATAGCGCCTGCAAGCCGGTGAGCGACTCGGTGCTCGGACAGCGCATCGAAACCCCGGCCGATATCCGTCGGGTCAACGCCCTGGTCCGCGAACAGAGCTTCGATTTGCTGCAGGCCGATCACACGCTCTCCGGCATTGATGTTGCGCTCTGGGATTTGCTGGGCAGGAAAGTCGGCGAACCCGTCTGGCGTTTGCTCGGCCAGGAGCGCGCTTTCCCCAAGACCGCCTACGCTTCGCAATTGTTCGGCGACGATCCCCAGACCACATTCCGCCGCGCCCAAGCCGTCGCCCGGGCCGGTTTCAAGGCCGCGAAATTCGGCTGGGGCCCCTACGGACGCGGCGCGGTCGAGGCTGACACCGATCAGGTCCACGCGGCCCGCGAGGGTCTGGGAGACCATATCACGCTGCTCGTCGACGCCGGGATAGTCTGGGGCGAGGACGTAGAGCGCGCGGCCCAGCGACTCCCGGCCCTGGAAGCCTGCCGAGCGGTCTGGCTGGAGGAACCCTTTGTCTCGGGCGCTCTGGCCGCGTATCACGAGCTGGCCGGGCGCTGCCGGTCTATAAAGCTCGCGGGAGGCGAAGGCTGCCACAATTTCCAGCTCGCCCGCGCCATGATCGATTACGCCGGCCTTGGCTTCGTGCAAATTGACACCGGGCGCATCGGCGGCATCACTACGGCGGCACAAGTGGCCGACTATGCCGCGAGCCGCAGCGTGCAGTTCGTCAACCACACCTTCACGACGCACCTGGCGCTGAGCGCCTCACTCCAGCCCTGCGCCGGCCGCGAGCGCGACGACTTGTGCGAATATCCCTTCGAACCATCGGCGCTCGCGCGGGATTTCACAGCCACGCAACTGTTGCCGGACTCGCGCGGACAGGTTCATTTGCCCGACCGACCAGGGCTAGGCGTTGAGCCAAACCTGGAAGCATTGGAAAAATATCTTGTCGACGCGGAGATCAAAGTCGCCGGGCGGACGATTTTTTCCACTTCGCGCCGGTTCCACTAGCGAATAGACTCGCCGGGCGATGCTACAAGGCATTTTCACGCCGAACCTGGTTCCGTTCCTCGACGATGGCCAGATCAACGAGGACGAGTTGCGGCGGATGATCAATTGGCTTGTTGAGAAGGGCGTCAGCGGGCTTTACCCCAACGGCAGCACCGGCGAGTTCATCCGCTTGAGCTTTGAAGAGCGCAAGCGCGTCATCCGGATTGTGGCCGAGGAAACGCGCGGGCGCGTGCCGATCCTGGCCGGCGCGGCGGAAGCGAACCTGACGCTGATTCTGGAAGCCTGCCGCGCATACGCTGATCTCGGCTGCGCTGCTGTGTCGGTGACGGGGCCGTATTACTACAAGGTCAGCCAGGAGAGCATTGAGCATTTGTTCCGGGAACTGGCGCGGCGTTCGCCGATTGACATCGTGCTCTACAATATCCCGCAGTTCTCCAACGAAATCGGCTTGCCGGTCGTTACCCGGCTGGCCCTGGATTGCCCCCGTATTGTCGGCATCAAAGACAGCAGCCGCGATTTCCCGCGCTTCCTCAACACCTTGCACGCCATCAAGCCCCAGCGCCCCGACTTCATTTGCCTGATGGGCTGCGAAGAGATTCTCTTTCCCGCGCTGCTCATGGGCGCCGACGGCGGGACCATCGCGACCAGCGGCGTTGTGCCCGAAGTTGTGATGAAGCTTTACCATGAAACCCTCGCCGGGCACTGGCAGGAGGCGAGGCGCATCCAGTTGAAGCTGCTCGATCTCATCAACGCGATGCTCTACGGCACGAATTTCCCGGAGGGTTTCCGCGCCGGCATGTCACTCCGCGGATTCAAACTCGGCACCTCGCGGCAGTTGCTTTCGCCCCGTGAGCAAAGCGACTACGAGGAGATCCGCGGGCGCATTGCGTGCATTCTCGCGGACTGCGGTTTCACTGAGGCGGCGGGCGCGTGCCGCCGGCCGGGCGCGAAGGCGCCGCCGCCGGCCGACGACCAAAAACCGCCAGACGCGCCGTCGGGCTTGAACGTCGACGATGTTGTGCGCGAAGTCCTGCAGCGCCTGGGCTCCAAGGCACCTCCACGCCCGTAGATGAACGCTCGCGACCACGGGGCTGGACCTTGAGGGTAATCGCATGGCGCTGGCCTTCGCCGAAATTCCTTTCCTGTCCGTCACTGCCGTCGTCGCGGACCAGATTGAAAGCCGCGAGTGTGACGCTCGTCGGCAAGGAGAAGATCGGTGCCGCTTACGTGACCGTCATCGTCAACGGCGATGTGGCCGCGGTGAAAGCCGCGGTCGACGCCGGCGCGAAAGCGGTGGGCAACCTGGGCAAACTCATCGCAGCGCACCTCATCGCCCGCCCGCATGACGATCTGATGGGGCTTTTGCCTAAATAACCTCCCGAGCGTTCCCGGGCTCAAAGCCGGAGGCAAGACCGCTGAACGACCCTCGCCGGTTTTCTTTCCCGTCTGTCGCCGCTTGGCGCCCACCACCTTTCCAGCAGTTGTTAGTAGTCAGGAGGGGTAGGGGTGCGGGGAATTTCGTTTGGTCTGCCCAATTCAGCCACAAAGTGATGACGAAGTGATGACAAAGGGCTTGACCTCTCCCCGCGGTGGGCGTATCACGGAACCCTCAACTCGAAAACAACACCCAACTCTCTCACCTATGAAAAATCACCTCATTGCCAGGCTGCTGGGCCGTTACTGCTCGTGGTCAATTGTCTGCGGGTGCCTCTCGTGGTACGCGCAGGCGGACACCTTCTTATGGAACGCCGCAACGTTCGGCCCCAACAACTGGAACGTCAACGCCAACTGGACGCCCGACACCGGCAACCCCGGCATCGACGACACCGCCGTTTTCGGCGAACTCGGTGTAGGGTTCGACCAATACACCGTGAACAATGTCGTCAGCGTCAGCACGACCATCTCGGCTTTGAACTACACGAATATCACCGGTACGACTTGGCATGTGACGCAGATCCCGGCCGGGACATTGACCGTCACCGGCCCCGTGTTGATTGGCGGCCAAACGGGCGGCGGGTACAACACCTCGGCGGCGATGACCGGCGGCGGCACGTTCCTGGTGACGGGCACCACCAATCTGCTGACGCTTGGTAACACGACGGGTTCCGGCTCAGCAACTCCCGGCACCCTGGATCTTTCGGCGCTGACCAATTTTGTCTTCAACGCCACCAATGGCATCATTCGCGTCGGTGGGCTTCCCACTGGCACAGGAAGCCGGAGCACCGGCGTGCTGACCCTCGCCGCCAACAGCAACAACATCACCACGGCGACCCTTGACATGAATGGCGCGACGGGCACCAGTTCCCAGCCGGCGTTTAACCTCGGCGCGGGGACCAATATCATCAACGCCAACACCTTTAATGTCGGCGGCGGTCGGTCAACCACGAAGTTCCAATTCTACGACTTCATCTATGGCGGCCTGCGCTTACGAGGCACCGGCGGGACTGATGCGGACCGTTGCACGATGGTCGTCGGCAATCGGAACACTGGCGGCACCGGGACGTTCAACACATCCGGCTCGGTGCTGATGAATGGTCATCCGGTAGACATGAAATTCGCCACCTTGACGCTGGGGCTGATGAGCCGAAGCCAGAGCGGCTCGGATGCCGGCAAGTACCAGCCGCAGGGCATCTTTGAGTTCGACCAGGGAATTGTTGACGCCACAACCGTCAACATGGGTGTCTGTTCCGGCAACTCGACTAACGCCGGGGCCACAGGAACTCTCACGGTCGGCTACACGGGTACCCTCCTGGTCTCGAACGTTTCCCTGGCCAATGTAAGTTCGCCGGCGGTTGATTGTGGTGGAACCGGCACTCTGACCGTTAACGGCGGCGTAGTGGACTGCCTGGGTAGCATCGTCAAAACGAGCGTGACAGGCAGCACCGGCATCGTCGTGGTGGTCGGTGGCAGGTTGAGTGTCGTCGGTTCGATTGGCAGTCCGACGAATGCGCTCGACACTCTTAGCTTAAGCGATTCGACGGTCACGCTCAGCGCTGACATCTCAGCCTCCGTCACGGTCACAGCGTTTGATACCGCCGGCATCACCAACATTATCAATATCAGCTCCCTGCCGCCGATTTTCGCTTATCCCGCCCAGTTCAAGGTCATCCAGTACTCGGGGACGATTGGCGGTTTCGGCTTCGACAACAACATCGGCCTGGGCTCCCTGCCCGTGGTAAGTCCGGCTTACACCGGCTATCTCTCGAACAACACGGTCGCAGGCTCGGTCGATCTCGTCATCACCGGCGGTCCCGAGCCTTCGCGCTCACTCGCCTGGGACGGCACCCCCAATGGCGACTGGGACACCACCACCTTGAACTGGCGCTTCTCGGGCAATTCGACCTTCTACCGCCAGAACGACGCGGTGCTGTTCGACGATACCGCCACAGGGACCACAACGGTCAATCTTACAACTGCGATGGAACCCTTGTCCCTCACCATCAACAACGCAACGAAGAACTACACGTTCACAGGCAGCGGCAGCCTGAGCGGCTCATTCGGATTGCTAAAGCAGGGCGCGGGCACGCTGACGATTGGCAACTCCGGCCTGAATGATTTTGGTGGCGGAGTCACGATTGAGGGCGGCAGGCTCCAGCTTGGCGGAAGTGCGGACCGGTTGCCGACCAACTCCGCGGTATCCCTCGCGGATGACGCCAGTGCGGTGCTGGACCTCAACAACGTGGACCAGACGCTCGCCTCTGTGTCCGGCGGGGGCAGCACCGGCGGCAACATCACCCTGGGCTCAGGCGCCCTGTCGATCGGCGGCGCCGGCACTTATGGCGGCGTCATCAGCGGTGACGGCGAGTTGATTAAGAGCGGAACTGGCACTCTGACGCTGCTCGGGGCCAACCTCTACTCCGGCGGTACGCTCATCAACACCGGTGCGGTGGTAGTAATCAACGGCACCGGCAGCGGCACGGGCCCGGGTCCTGTCCTAATCGCCGGCGGCACGCTGCAGATCGGGACCAACGGCACGTCGGGCAGCATTGCGCCACAGGCCAGCGGCTACATCACCAACCACGGCATCCTCAGGTTTAGCCGTAGTGACACGCTCACGCCGGCGGAGATTATGACCGGCAATGGCGCCGTCCGGCACTCTGGCAGCGGCCTCCTGATCTTCAATCACGACAACAGCTACACCAACACGACTACAATCGATCGGAACAACGGGATCTTGAGGATCTCCACGCCGAACGCGCTGGGCATGCTCGACGGCGGCACCACCGTTGGCGGCGGGAACGGCACCCCCGTGTCGGCAGGCGGAGCACTTGAACTTTCCGGCGGCGTTGTCTTTGCTCCGGAACGCCTGACGCTGGGCTGCCGCGGGAGCGGGAGCGTCGGCCTCGATTGGGTGGCCTCCTCGCAGTTCGTCAACCACGACGGCACCAACACCTGGACCGGTCCCATTGACATTACCACCGGCGGCATCTATGTCGCGCTGCAATCCGACAACGGGCTGATGCGGATCCAGGGCAGCATCGCGGGCGGGCCGACCGCGACCGGCCCCCGCAGGGTGGTCTTCCGCGGCGCCGCTGCCGGCGAGGTCAGCGGGGTCATCTCCAACGGGCCGGTTACGACCGCGCTGAACATTGCGGTCGGCGACAGCGGGACCTGGACGCTTTCGGGAGCGAACCTTTACACCGGGTCGACCTGGGTGACCAACACTGCGACACTGCTGGTGAATGGCGTCATCGGCGGCAGCGATGTCACCGTCGTGGGAGGCAAGCTGGGAGGCACCGGCCTGATCAACGCGCCGGTCACAATTGATGTGAACGGCACCCTGGCGCCCGGCGTGTCTATCGGCACACTAACCATCAGCAACACTCTGACCCTGGCCGGCACTACCGAGATGGAAGTCTCGCACTCTGCGGCGGACAAAGTCGCCGGCCTCACCAGTGTGGTCCTGGGCGGGACGCTCAAGGTGAAGATCGTCGGCAGCCTCACCGGCACGGAGGAATTCAAGCTCTTCGAAGTGCCGGCCGGAGGCATTATGGGCGACTTCCTCTACGACCTGCCGACGCTGACCCCGCCGTTGGCATGGGACACCAGCTCAGTGCCCGTGGACGGGACTTTGCGGGTGACGGGAGGCGTTGAGGCGCCCGAAATTGGCACCATCAACCGCGCCAGTGATGGCAACTTCCAGTTGACTGGCACTGGTCCCGGAACAGGGACCTATCGGATTTTCGCGACTGCCGATATCGCGTTGCCACTGACAAGCTGGGTGCAAATCGGCAGCGGCAGCTTCACTGGCGGCTCTTTTACGTTCACCGACTTGAACGCTACGAATTACCCGATTCGGTTCTATTACGTGGTTGCCCCTTGAGGGGAAACCGTGGCGGCCCCTGCGCGCCAGGTTGTTCGACAGGCCAAGTCACCAGCCGGCAAGACCGGGGAATTGCTTCACGCTTGACGCTGTTCTGATGTGGAGAAAAGCTGGGCTGCGTTTTCAACCGTGGTACAATGAGTCGCATGACCAGACTGTTGAGTATGCAGTTTGCTGTACTCGGCCTCTTGCTTTTCTGGACATCAATTTCGGGCGCGGGCGAGCTGGACCTCAGTGATGCCGTGGTCGTCACCGCTGGCGATCTTCCGGCGCGCGAAAGCAAGGCTGTACAAATGCTGCTTGACGAGATCGAGAAACGCACTCATGTCCGTTTGACCAATTCGCACACCTGGCCATCCGCCAATATTCCGGTCATCGGCGTTGGGGTTCAACCGGCAGTAGCCGCCTCCACCGGGCCATACGCCAGCGAGCTACAAGCTGGAAGCGCGCCCCGCGCCGCAGAAGGGTACCGGATTTGCACCCTGACGGGCCGCGGCAACCCAGCGGTTTTCGTAATCGGAAATGATTCACGAGGAGTGTTATTCGGAGTCGGAAGATTATTGCGTGAATTCCGAATGCGTCCAGGCAGCGTGATTCTTGATGAAAACCTCGAGATCACCTCCGCGCCGAAATACCCGTTGCGCGGACATCAGCTCGGCTATCGGCCGAAGTGCAACTCCTACGACGCGTGGGATCTGCCAGCGTGGGAACAATACTTTCGCGACCTCGCGGTATTTGGGTGCAACGCCGTTGAGTTGATACCGCCGCGTTCTGACGATGACGCCGACAGTCCGCATTTTCCTCTGCCGCCGATGGATATGATGGTGGGCATGTCGCGGCTGGCGGAAGCTTATGGCCTGGATGTCTGGATTTGGTACCCGGCGATGGATAAAGACTATTCGAATCCCGCAACGGTCGATTTCGCTCTGCGGGAGTGGGGTCAGGTCTTTCAAAAACTCCCTCGGATCGACGCCGTGTTTGTGCCAGGGGGCGACCCAGGTCACACGCAACCGAAGCACCTGATGGATTTACTGGAAAAGCAGACCCGGAATTTGCACCGCTTCCACCCCAAGGCGCAGATGTGGGTCTCGCCGCAAAGTTTTAACCAGGCGTGGCTCGACGAGTTCCTTCAAATCCTGACCCGCGACCGCCCTGCCTGGCTCTCCGGTGTCGTCTTCGGTCCGCAGGTGCGGATCAGCCTGCCGCGGCTCCGGGAGCTTGTTCCCGCTCAGTACCCCATGCGCCATTATCCCGACATTACACACTCCAGACAGTGCCAATACCCCGTGCCGGGTTGGGACACGGCCTACGCCGTTACCGAAGCGCGAGAGTGCATCAATCCGCGGCCCGAGGACGAGGCCGCCATTTTCCGCAAACTCCAGCCTTTCACCGTTGGCTTCCTGACGTACTCGGAAGGCTGCAACGACGACGTCAACAAAATCATTTGGAGCGCGCTGGGCTGGGACCCGGAAATCAGCGTGACTGAAATCCTGCGGCAATACAGCCGGTACTTCATCGGGGAACGATACACCGATGACTTCACTGAAGGACTCCTCGCTCTGGAACGAAACTGGCAGGGGCCGCTCCTGGGGAATGAAGGAGTGAGCCAAACGCTGGCCCGGTTCCAGGCACTGGAGAAAAGGGCACCTCCGGCGGACTTGAAAAACTGGCGGTTCCAACAGGCACTTTTCCGTGCGTACTACGACGCGTTCATTCGCCAGCGACTGCTGTTCGAAACCGAACTCGAGCATGAGGCCCTTGATGCGCTGCGGGCCGCGGATCGCACGGGCGCGCTTGCGTCCATCGAAAGTGCGGAGGTGATTCTGAAACGGGCCACAACCGAGCGGGTTGCCGGGAGGTTGCGCGATCGTATCCTTGAACTTGGCGAGGCATTGTTTCAGAGCGTTGGCATGCAACTCAGCGTCGAAAAATATCGGGCTATTGCGGTGGACCGCGGCGCCTCGCTGGACACGCTTGAGTTTCCGCTCAACAACCGGCTCTGGCTCGAGGAGCGCTTCACAAGGGTTCGCCGGCTTGCTTCCGACTCGGAGCGGCTTGCCGCCATTACCGAAATCTTGAATTGGACCAACCCGGGACCCGGTGGCTTCTACGATGATCTGGGCAACGCGGCACGCCAGCCTCATTTGATCAGGCCGCTGTCCTTCGCTCAAGACCCGGGCGCAATGGAATCCCCTCGCGTAGGTTTCGAGGAGGATCTCGTTGTTGACGACCCGGAGGAAAAAGCCGGGGCCGTCCGGCGCATGTCCTGGATTGATCACGCCGAGACGCTTTATGACGCACCCCTTCGCATGCGCTACATGGGCCTCGATCCGAAAGCACACTATCGACTGCGCGTCGTTTACGGCGGCGACAATTTCAAGCGGAAGCTGCGACTGATAGCCAACGGCACGATCGAGGTGCATCCCTACCTGGCGAAACCGGTGCCTATCAAACCCCTGGAGTTCCCGTTGGCGCCGGCGTCGACGGAAGGGGGCGACCTGACGCTCAGTTGGTTCGGCGAGCCTGGCTTGGGAGGGAACGGCCGCGGCTGCCAGGTTTCCGAAGTTTGGTTGATCAAAGAACCCACGCAAAGCGCACCCAGAACAAAGCCCTGATATGAGCCGATCGAAATTGCGCTCGAGTACCTCACTCCAGAACCGAGCGGCCTGGAAGAACCCGGTTAAAGCAAAGTTGAAAGCCGGCGAGTCCGTGGTCGGGATCGTCATCAGCGTGAACAATGTAGAGGTCGCTGCCCAGGCGGCTGCGCTGGGGTTTGATTTCTTGTGGATCGAAATGGAGCACGCTCCGATCAGCCTGGAGACCCTCCGCAATATTGTGCTCGGGACTCGGGGCCTGCAGGCCGTGCCGTTTGCCCGGCCGCCCGTGAATGAACTTTGGACGGCGAAACGGATCCTCGACGCCGGCGCGCTTGGGGTGATTTTCCCGTTTACCCGCACTCCTGATTTAGCTCGCCAGACCGTCGCCGCCTGTCGATATCCGCCTGCCGGTTTGCGGGGTTCAGGCGCCGACCTGGCGGCCTTTCGCTGGCC
>DATDCV010000576.1:0-5649 GCA_036524155.1 Verrucomicrobiia bacterium | reverse complement strand
GCTGCCAGGCTCGAATCTAAACAATATGAAAATGGTTCGGGAAATGCTCTCGCAGAAGTATGGTGCACCGGGTCGCCCAGCATCTTCGTTGTCTCTATCTCCCGTTCAACGCCCGGCGACTCGGCAAACGAGCAGCCCGCCAATCGACTAATACGGAAGTCTCACACCCCATCACTCCACCCTTCGCCTATGACCGCTGAGCTTCAACTCTTTCTGGATCCTGTCGTTCTCACCCGCATGGGCCGGCCGCTCCTGGGCAAGCTCTTCAGCCGCTTCATCCATGTATTGCCGCACCAACACTCCCTTCCGGACCCCAAGCCCGACAATGACTGCTATTTCGACGCGCTGGTTTCGGTTCTGGAACGCCCTGACGATCTTCCCGACACCGTGCTCGAGGCTCTGGCTGAAATCGAGCTCATCGCGACGCGGGATCACGGGCCGTACCTGCCACTGAACGAAGAAATGGACGCTGGCAGTGATTGCGCCCGCCTCCGCCGCGCCATTGAAACGTGGCTGGCGACCGCAGCTCACGCGGCGCCGGCCGCCACGGTGGGAGCGCCGGCGCTCGCAGCGGCGGCACCGGTATCCCACCCATCCCCGGCGGCGCGTCCGAGCACCGTCCCGGTCCGCACGGCCCCATCAACCCCACACTCCGCCACTGCTCCGATGAAGGCGCCTCTCACTCCCTCAACCCACGAATCGGCTTTCGCGGCTCTCGCCCGGCTTTCTACCCTCGAATATGACGCCGTCCGAAAAGCCGAAGCCAGACGCTTGCACCTCCGCCTGGCGATCCTCGACGCGGAGGTCGAACGCGCCCGTCCCCTCGAATACGATACTGAGGCCAACACTGTCACGTTCCCCAAACTCACCCCCTGGCCCGAACCGATCGCCGATGCCCCGGCGTTGTTCGACGAAGTCCTCGCCCGGTTCGTTCGTCATCTGCACGCCCCGCCCGGGGCACACGAGGTTTTTACGCTTTGGGATGGCCACGCCCACGCGTTGCGCGCCTTCCGTCTGACGCCGCGCCTCTACCTCACCTCCGACGAGCCCGGTTGCGGCAAAAGCACCGCCATCAACCTGCTCGCCTCCCTGGCTCCCAAAGCCCTGCTCAGCCAAAACATGAGCCCAGCCGTCCTGTTCCGCGTCATCGATCAGCACCAGCCCACTGTTTTCCTCGACGAAATTGAAACCTACCTCTCCGTCTACAAGGAACTACGCGGCCTGCTGAACGCCGGCATCCAGGTCGGCGCCTCCGTTTACCGGTGTGAAGGCCAAACCGCTCGCGCGTTCAAGGCCTTTGCCCCGACCGTTTTCGCCGGGCTGGGCGACCTCCCGGCCACCCTGCGCGACCGCTCGATCCGTTTCCACCTCGCCAAGGCCCCGCCCGGCCTCAACCTGGCCCGCTTCGAAGCATCCGACGCCGATCCCAAAAAGGAAATCAAGGACATCCTTAACCGCAAACTCGCCCGCTGGTCCGCCGACAACCTAGACGCCATCGCCGCCTGCGAGCCGCTCCTGCCGCCGGGTGCCCATAACCGCCTAGCCGACCTCTGGCGTCCTCTCTTTGCCATCGCCCAAGTCGTCGGCGGCGACTGGCCCGCGCGCGCCACCGAAGCCTTCGAGCGAACGGCAGGGGAAAGGGGCAAGGTTGCGTTGCACGGTGTCGCGAGTGCCGGCAATGGGGAAAATGGAGGATTCCCCGGCAACGGAGACAGAGCGAGGCTGAACGCTCAATTGGTCGCGGATATCCCTGTGATTTTTGCGGAATCGGGTGTGAGGCGGTTGTTTTCGCGGGACATTGTCGCCGGGCTCTGCGCGGTGCCGGACCGGCCCTGGCGCCGGTTATGCGGCTCACAAGCCAAGCCGGAGAGATGGCTCGCGGAGCAGTTGGGGTTATGCGGGATCCGAGCGAGGACTTTGCGGATTGGTGGCACCGTTGGGCGAGGCTACGTGGAAGATGACTTCCGTCCACCCGCTGATGCGTGTTTTGATCCTGGAATCTGAACGGAGAGTCCCAAGTTCAAGGAAATCGATTTCGGCCGGATAGCTCAAGATCGCTTGGGTTGGCTCCGGACAGGTCGGGATCCGGGGGAGGGTGATCCGGGGGTATCCGGAGCGATCTGAATTTTGCGGGAACGCGACCTGGAGCTATCGGCACTTCATTCGTTATCTGGCGTTATCTGGCGTTATCAAGCGTGATGTAGCGTTATTGGTAACGGTGCGGCCGGAGGCCCGGAGCGTCGGAGCGTGTGGAACTTAATTTCCCCTAATTTGGCTTAACCGGAGGCTGGCAAAAAGAGGCGGGCGGGGGGAGGAGGCGTAGAATTTTTTTTGTGGCCTTCCGCGGACTGCTACATCTGCTACATCTGCTACATCTGCTACATCTGCTACGTCTGCTACGTCTGCTACACGCGGGGGAGGAAACGGGCGTACTCCAGGACGCTGGCGCGCAATCGAAAGTGCCGGGCAAATCCGACAGGTTTTGGAGTGCGGTCGGCATCTCGTCGGATCGGTGAGACGCTCTACCTTTAGTTTCGGCTTCACTTTCCGGCCTTTGTCGCCTAAAAATCTTGCCTGGCATGTCGTGCCAACCTGTCAACGATTTCATTTCCCGATGGTCAAAGGCGACACCTTCGGAGCGCGCGAATAGTCAGCTCTTTCTGTCCGAACTTTGCGATATCCTCGGCGTGCCGCATCCCGAAGCGACAGCCGACCGTGGGTACTGTTTCGAGTTCGAAGTCACGCAGCATCACCCGGACGGCTCGAGCACGCCGGGACGCATTGACCTGTACAAACGCGGCTGCTTCGTGCTTGAATCAAAGCAATTCCAAGCCGTAAAAGCCGCTGCGTCGCAACTTGAGCTCGTCGCCCAGGAAGCCGGCGTGGCCGAGAAGAAGAAGTCTTCGCGCCCGGTTCGCGGCACGGGCGCCTGGGACGACGCCATAGTCAAGGCTCGCGGCCAAGCCGAACGCTACGCCCGCGCGCTGCCGGCGTCCGAGCCCACTCCCCCTTTCCTCCTGGTTGTTGATGTCGGGCACAGCTTCGAACTTTTTGCCGATTTCACCCAGGCCGGCAAAGCCTACCTCCATTTTCCGGACCCGCGGAATTTCCGCATCCGACTCGAACAGCTAGCCGACGACGCGGTCCGCGAACGACTTAAGCTGATCTGGACCGATCCCGGCACGCTGAACCCGGCGCGCCATTCCGCCGACGTCACCCGCGCCGTCTCCGGGCACCTCGCGGAGCTCGCCAAATCGCTCGAAGTGGCCGGGCACACGCCCAAAGCCGTGGCCGATTTCCTCACGCGTTGCCTCTTCTGCATGTTTGCCGAAGACGTCGGCCTCATTCCCGAACGGAGCTTCACCGAACTGCTGGAATCGCTTCCCGCGGACGGCACCGGCTTCCAGGAACTGCTCGAGCAACTCTTCCGCGAGCTCGACAGCGGCACCGGCAAAGGCATCTCCGTCGTGCTGCGCAAGAAACTGCTGCGCTTCAACGGCGGCCTGTTCGCCGATCACGCTGCGCTCCCGGTGAACGGCCTCCAGCTTGGCTTGCTCAAGCTGGCCGCCCAGCAAAACTGGCGCAACGTCGAGCCCGCCATCTTCGGCACCTTGCTCGAACGCGCCTTGAACCCGCGCGAGCGCCACAAGCTTGGTGCTCATTACACGCCGCGGGCGTACGTCGAGCGCCTCGTCCTGCCCACCGTCGTCGAGCCGCTTCGTGCTGAGTGGGACAGCGTCCGCGCCGCCGCCATCACGCACGCCCGCGCCGGTGACCTGAAAAACGCGCGCGAAGAAGTCAACGGCTTCCACGACCACCTCTGCCAGGTCAAGGTCCTCGACCCGGCGTGCGGCTCCGGCAATTTCCTCTACGTCGCCCTCGAACACCTCAAACGCCTCGAAGGTGAAGTCCTCGATGCCGCCGCCCAGTTCGGCGAAAGCTTCCGCCTCGAACTCGCCACGCACGCGGTGGATCCCCACCAGTTTCTCGGCATCGAAATCAACCCCCGCGCCGCCACCATCGCCGAACTCGTCCTCTGGATCGGCTACCTCCAATGGCACTTCCGCACCCGCGGCCGCCAAACCACGCCCGAGGAACCCGTGCTCAAAAAATTCAACAACATCGAGTGCCGGGACGCTGTCTTGGCCTACGACGGCGAACCGCAGCGCGCTAAGGATGAGAACGGAAAGGAAATCACAGTTTGGGATCGGCGAAGCTTCAAGCCTGACATGCTGACGGGCCGCGATGTGCCGGATGAAACCAAACGAGTTCCGTTGCTTACGTACACGAATTCTCGGGCCACAGAGTGGCCAACGGCGGATTTCATTGTTGGAAACCCACCGTTCCTCGGACCAGCCAAGATGTGGGAATCCTTAGGCGTAGGTTATGCGCAGGCGCTACGGCAGGCTTATCCAGCGGTGCCAGAGTCCTCCGACTTTGTAATGTATTGGTGGCACAAAGCGGCAGAACTCGTGAGAAACCAGAAAGCCCAACGATTCGGTCTTATCACGACTAACAGCCTGCGGCAGACCTTTGCGCGACGAGTAGTTCAGGCACAGCTCGCTGCCGATCCACCGCTCTCCTTGCTTTTCGCCATACCCGATCATCCCTGGGTGGACACCTCAGATGGCGCGGCGGTCCGAATCGCTATGTCAGTTGGCGAGGCTGGTCACCTCGCTGGGGATCTCTACGCGGTATGTTCAGAGGAGGCGGCAGAAGATGGTTCGGCCAAGGTCATCCTCGCTCCCCAACACGGGCACATATCCGCCGACCTCACACTAGGGCCAAACACAAACGGCGCCAAGAAGCTCAGCTCGAACTCGGACCTCAGTTTCCCCGGGGTAGAGCCACACGGGAAGGGGTTCATCATAACCCCTGACGAGGGCAAGCGTCTCGGCCTCGGGCATGTCCCAGGACTCGAACGCGTTGTCCGCCCGTATCGCAATGGTCGTGACCTGACGGACTTACCTCGTGGGGCCATGATAGTGGACCTCTTCGGGTTGCCCATCGAAGAGGTGAGAAGCCGGTTCCCCGCGGTGTTCCAGCACGTTCTTACGCACGTCAAACCAGAGCGGGATGTGAACCCACGGCAAGCAAGGAGACTAAACTGGTGGATTTTTGGCGAACCCTGTCCGAACTGGCGTCACGCGAGCGCAGGACTGACACGCTTCATTAGCACCGTAAAGACCGCAAAGCATCGCACCTTCCTTTTCCTGGAGGCATGCATTTTGCCGGATAGCAAACTCATCAACATTGCCAGCGACGACGCCTACCTGCTGGGCGTGCTGAGCAGTCGGATTCATCTCGTGTGGACTTGCGCCACCCAAGCGCTTCTCGAAGACAGACCAACGTACGTCAAGAGCGAATCGTTCGATAAGTTCCCATTCCCAACTTGCGACTCCGCCACCCAGAACCGCATCCGCAAAATCGCTGAAGCACTCGACGCCCACCGCAAGCGCGTCCAGGCCCAACACCCGGACCTCACCCTAACCGGCATGTACAACGTCCTGGAGAAACTGCGCGCCAATGAGCCTCTGACTGACAAAGAGCAGCGCATCCACGACCAGGGCCTCGTCTCCGTCCTCCGCCAACTCCATGACGACCTCGACACTGCCGTCTTCGTCGCCTACGGCTGGCCCACCACCCTGT
>DATDCV010000575.1:0-10165 GCA_036524155.1 Verrucomicrobiia bacterium | reverse complement strand
GCTTTATGCTCGCGGCGGGCCTGCGCGGTGCCGTCGCCGCCCTGATGACGGTTGCCTTGGCCGCAGCTGACACCGCGGGCGCCGCCGCTGCAACGGAGGCCCCTCCAAAAACCGGTTTCAAGGCCGGTTTCGCCGAACGCGACATCACCCCGGACATCGGCATGGAAGCGCCCGGTAATTACGGGAAAAGTTACCACCGCGCGTTTCACGACCCGTGCAAAGTCCGCGCGGCGGTCTTCGACGATGGCCGCCAGCGGGTCGCGCTCGTCGGCGTCGACCTGCTCTTCATCACGCGAAATCTTGTGACCGAAGCCCGCGCGGAGATACAAAACCGCTGCGGCATCAAACCCGAATGCGTTCTGATCGGCGCGTCCCATTCCCATTCCTCGGGGCCCATCGGCATGGGGGAGCCTGGCGATTTTGACAATGCTTCTCCTCTGGTCAAACACCTGGCGACCGATAAGAGCATCGTCTCCAATCCCGGCTACACGCTGCTACTCAAACGGCAAATCGTTGAAGCCGTCGTCGGCGCCGATAGCGCGCGCACTGATGCCAGGCTCGCCGTCGGCTACGGCTATGAGGACAAAGTATCGTTCAACCGCCGGTTTCGCATGCAGAATGGCCTCACGTTCACGCATCCGGGCGCCGGCAATCCTGACATCGTCGGCCCGGCGGGGCCCATCGATCCGCAGGTCGGCGTCGCCGGGGTCTGGGACTTGAAGGGTCACCTGCTCGGCTGTGTCGTGAATTTCTCCTGCCATGCGACAACCAGTCCCGGCGGCATTTCCGCCAACTGGGTTTGGGCGATGGAGCAGGTGCTCCGCCGTGCTACGGGCGACGCGTCCCTGCCGGTCGTTTTCCTGCAAGGTGCGTGCGGCGATGTGACCCAGGTGGATAACCTCGCCAGGTTCCAAAATCCCGGTGCCGAGGAGTGGTGTCAGATTGTCGGGGAACGCGTCGGCGCGGAGGCCTACAAGACCCTGTTGCTGATCCGGCGCGGCGCGAGCGCCGACATCCCCCTTGATGCACGTCAAAAAATCTGGAACGTCAAACGCCGCGCGCCCGCGCCGGACAAAGCCACCCGCGCGCTGGAACTGGTGCAAAAGGACCCGAGAGACGTCGGTGAAACGGAGTGGACGTTTGCCAAAGAAACGGTCCTGCTGGATGCAGTTATGAAAACGCGCCCGGAAGTCGAGGTTGAGGTGCAAGCCATCCAGGTCGGCCCGCTGGCGCTGGTGTCCAATCCCGCGGAATATTTTGTGCAATCCGGCCTCGTAATAAGGAAAGGGAGCAAATTCCCGTTCACCTTCCCGGTCGAATTAGCCAACGGTTGCGTCGGCTACGTCCCCACTGAGGAGGCCTTCGGCCCCGGCGGTGGAGGCTATGAGACTCGCCTGACGTCCTACAGCAACCTGGAAATCACCGCCGGCCGTCAGTTCGCAGATGTGGGAATCGAGCTGGCCAACCAGATGACGCCCGGCCCCGTCCCGCTGCCGCCACCAGCCCCGCCTTACCGCGCCCCGTGGTCCTATGGCAACGTGCCGCCCGAGGTGAAATGATGCGAACCCGGCCCGTTACACAACGGACCGGGGATCTTGCTTCCGCCGCACGGCTCGATCGCCGACAACCTACAGGAACGGTCATCATGAGGGCGGCGCGCTTTCCGGCGGAATTTTCATCCGAGTGCCTCGTTCCGTAGACTTGAATTCAGCAGTCCGCGGTGGTGTGCGCGTGGATTTCCAAATACTCCGATGGTGTCTCCGTTTCGTTCGGATGCGGCGACGCGTTGTGCCGGGTTTGAAGCTCGACCAGGTCGCTCCATAGCCTGGCTTGGCCGGCGGGCTCAAGAGTCTGAAAGGCGCGTTGGGTCGGACCATAATAGCGCCGGAAGAACTCCACTGTCCCGGCCGGGTCGAACGGAAAACAGAACCGCGCTATCCGGGGGGTGAGCCGCAGCTCCTCAAAGGCGCCCTCAAGCCGGGCGCGGACCGTGGCCGCGTCTCCCCACAAAAGCGGCGACGGCACTCCGGTCGACGGCGGCAAATGTCGCGCGAAGACGGCAAACATTTTCCCGATGAAACCGGCCGGCGTCCAGTTCGCCAGGGCGACGAAGCCGCCGGGCTTTGTCACGCGGCACAGCTCCCTCACTACCCGTTCTGGCTGCGGAGCAAACATCACCCCGAACATGCTTACCACCCCATCGAAGCTGCTGTCCTCGTAGGGCATCGCTTCGGCGTTACCTTCGGTGAAGTCGATGGCGAGCGCTTCCTGCCGCGCCCGTTCGCGTGCCTGCGCAATGAGATTACTCGCGATGTCCAGACCGGATGCCCGGCAACCCCGCCGGGCGGCGAGAAGTGCCAGGTTGCCCGTGCCGCACGCCGCGTCGAGCACCCGGGCTCCTGGCCGCAGATCAAGCCGTGCCATGAACTCCTGCGCGGGGGGCATCGTGTATCTCGCGATCTGTCCAAAATCACCGGCTTCCCAGGTTGCCTTCTGGCGGGCTTTAACTGCCTGCATGTCGACGACGGGCGCTTCAACCGCTGGTCGGACGGGTTGGACACGGGTCGCCGGGGTGACAAGGACGTCGGCTGCCTCTTTGGCAAATCCGGCTGACGGAGAGATGGATCGGTGAGTTTCGATGAGAATTTTCTTGTTCATACGCTCTTACATCTCGCCTTGATGTGGTTTTTTGTGAATGGGACTAAAGGTCCAGTGCAGGCGGCTCATATCACCAGCGGCCGCGATGTCATCGGGCCATCCCGTGGGCTGGGGCCTGAGTGATTGTGTCGCTCACGCCGCGCGGGGCGTCGGTGTTGATGCCGTGGACGGTCGTGATTTCAGTGGCCGCAGTCATGGTCGAAACATTCCTTTCAGAGTGTTCGACCTGCGACCGTCCCAATTTTGAATCGTGCAAACCCTGTTCAAAACAGAGAAGATGCAGGAACCGATGCGGGCGCCTGTCCTGAAAGCCCATGTGAAGTGCCGTGGGGGGATCTTCCTCCTCACTTGTCTGATGTTGCCTGGAGGCGACACCGGCCAGTGGTTGCAGGCGGCTCCGAGTCAGACGAGGACTGACCGGAGCGCGGTGTTCGACATGGATGGCCGCCAGATCATCCAGGACGAGGGCCATCTTGGCATTATCAACGGGAAACTGACTGCCGCCATCAATTACCGTGACGTCGCGGGCATCGCAGGACTGTGGGCGCCGCCCTACGTCAGCTCGAACTTCCTTTTGGACGGGCGAGTGAATGGCGAAAAGGTGCCGACCACGAAATGGACCTGGCAGCCCTTTCGGGTGGAGCGCGAAGGGAATAAGGGCACGGTCGCCGTGTCCAGCACAACTACATTGATCTATGGACATCGGGCAGCGGTCGTAAGTTGCTCTTTCAAGAATTCCGGGCGCACCGCGGTGCCGCTGGAATTTTTCGCTCTCGGCTGGCTGGACTCGGTGCGGGACTGGGGATTCGCCCGCCCTGCCAGCGCCATCGAAACAACGCTCGAAGGCGACGGTCGCCGGCTGACGTTGCGGCAGGGTGGGATGGCGATTGTCCTGGCAATCGATTCTGATAAATGGAAGTGGCAGGTCTCGGGCAATCTCGGGCATGCCGTCGTTTCGCTGCCGGCGAAACAGTCACTCTCGGCAACCGTAGTCATCGCGATCGGCTCAAGTAACGAGGCCGCCGCGTGCGTGACTCGGATTCTCACCGACCCGGCCGGTTCGGTTGCGGCCGCGAAAAGCGACTACGCTCGGCGGGTTAGGGAGATCTTCGAAAGACTGCCGTCGCTTGAAAGTGACAACGCGCAACTGGTGCGGTGGTACAACCGTTCCCTCGTTCACTTTCTGATGAACCGGTGGGACGTTCCGGAGTTCCTGCTTCAGCCTTATTACTCGACAGGCAGTGTAAATGGCGGCTGTGTGGCCAACTATCTTTGGAACTTCGGCGAGGCCTGGGAGATCATGCCCTTATTCGATCCCTCGGCGGCGCGGGCGCATATCAAACAGTTTCTCAAGTGCGACCTGCTCAAACACTTTCTGTTCACCCCGGTCACCGGAGCAGCCGACGGCCCCTGGTATATGGTCAACCAGGAGAAAATCATCGGCCTGGCCTACTACTACGTCCTCTGGACGGGGGATACGGCGTTCCTCGACGACACCGTCGACGGCAAAACCGTCCGCGATCACATGGTCATTCAGGCAATGTTCGGCGACGACGTCCAGCAGCCAGCCGCGCTGATTGACTATGGCCCCTCCAACAGCCATCTCGAGCTGCGCCGGGGCTATGCCTACAACCACGTGATGCCCGACCTGAACGCACGGCGCTACGCGAACTACCTGCGGGCGGCAACGCTCTGTGATGTGGCGGGCAAACCCGCGCCCGGTCTCCGCGAGCGCGCCGAACTGATCAGGCCTCTCCTGAAGCACCGACTGTGGGACGCGCAAGCTACCTGGTTCCGTTTTGAGGATGGCAAGGGCAAGCGTGAACTGCGCTACACCGTGCAGATGTTCAAGCCTGTCGGCAGCGGCGTGTTCGACCAAAAGTGTGAGGCGGGATTGCTCAGCCACCTCAACCAGGACGAATTCCTCTCCGCCTATGGTCTGCACAGCCTCTCGAAACGCGATCCAGGCTACGATCAACTGGACGTCGATAACGGGGGCGGAGGCATCTGCACGAGCTTCCCGCCCCAGATCATCGAACGACTCTACCAGGCCGGGCAACCGAAACTCGCCGCCGACGTCCTTAACCGCCTGCTCTGGTGGGCGGATACCATGCCCTACTGGGGTGATTCCATTGCGGCCAACTGCAAAGACTACCGCCGCGACACCCCGCTCCAGTGCACTTTCGACGGCGTTGCCGCCGCGCAATGCATCATCTTCGGCGTGTTCGGCGTAAACGCGCGGCCCGATGGCGACGTGGTGATTAGGCCGAACCCGCTGCCGTTTGCCCCGAGGCTGGCCCTCAAGGGGCTTAAGACGCACGGTCGATCCCTCGACGTCCAAATTGACGACGGCCGCTACGAGGTCCGTTCCGGCGGCCAACGCATCACGGCCTCGACCGGCGAAGCCGTACTGGTTTCGACGAAGGATGGCTCATTCCGCTTGGTGGAATGAAGCCGGGCCTGGCAATACCTCTGCCGCCTGTGTTTGACTCCGCGCGCCAGTGCTTTAGAGTTCTCGAAGCTGTTATGAACCGGACCACGCTAACGCTCTTGCCAGTCCTTCTCCTTTGTCTTTTCCTTGAAGGCTGCACTTCCACCTACGACTTCCAGGCTGCCCAGGTAGCCGCCCGGCCTCTCGATGTCTACCGCAATGGGAAAAAGCCTGCTCGGCAGTACAACGAAATTGCCGTCCTCAAGGATAACGGGCGGCTGGACGAGCAGGCAAACATCGAAGCCAAAATGGTCCAGCAGGCAAAAACCATGGCCGGTGACGCGATCATTTTCCTCCCGCTGGTTAAAAGCGGTTCCGACGCGGGATCGGATCTTTTCACCAGCACCCCGAAACCTACCTACCTCTACCAGGGCTCCGTGGTTCGTTACCAATAGCCCTCCGCCACCAGCTCGTTTAGAGACCCGGAGGGATGCGTTCCGCGAGTCCAAAAACGGAATGAACACTAATCTTCTTCCGATCGTCTGCCTTGCACTCCCGGCCTGGGCTTGTGCCGCAGGGGATCAGCAGCTCAACGGGCATCCGGAATCCGAACCCGGCAAGGTGACAGCGCATTCCGACGGGTTGCACGGCTATATTGGTTTCAGCCACGAGAAGCCTCCACCCGGGTCGCCTTACAGCGCGGGTATGGGCTTTTATGCGGCAGTGTGGCCGCTGGTCGATGAGCCCCTGGCCAATTTCCAAATCGGTTTGCCAGGCTCCTGGATCCTGCCTGACAATTCCGACAACAAGAACGAGCCCCTCGCGCCAGAAGGAACCCTGGCCCGGACCTGGCGCGAACGCGGGCCCACCTGGAGCAGCGTCTTCCAAACCGTCGAAGGCGGGCTGGGCTATTGGGCCGGCAATCACTTCCGTTACGGCCCGCCGAAATTCAGCATGAACGCCACCCCCCAGTGCTATGACTATGAAGTTGGCTCGCCGGGATGGTCTTTCTTCTACAGCAACGAAGCTCTGCCGGACAATCGCCTGGGTATCGCCCAGCTCAGCAACCGCCTGCTGATTCCTCCGGACGCGCTCCCGTTCCAGGGAAACCCGAACGGCCATTTCCTCGGTTACACCTGGATGGCCCTGCCGTTTACCGAGCCCACCACGGAGGACCCACCGACTGGCGACCAGAGCTGGACTTGCTTCCTCAGCGCCGCCAATTTTAAAGGGCCGATTGCTTACTACATCCCCGAAACCTGGAGCAAAATCGGCAAGCTCTTCAATTACCCCTTCCTCTATGGACGTGGCCTCGACGCGCGCCCCGGCGTCATGGGCGGTGGCGCGATGGAAATCAACACCGTGCCGCGTTTCGACGGGCAAGACGCGCGCGGGACCGTGTATTCAAAACTGCCGAAACTGCAGTTCCCGGTCGACAAGCAGGGCCGGGCATTCCTGGTGCAAGACGTTACCTACTACTCCAAGGCCGCTCTCTACGACGCCTTCAAAGCCTGGCGTGATGACGGCGCTGCCTGCTCAGGGCGATTCGACCAACGGGGCGCGTGGAAACCAAGGCTGAACACTCAGACTACCCGCTATGATCAGGGGGGGAAGAAAATCACCGGCGTCGAGCGCGCCTTTGACACTCGGGTCTTCGAGGGTAACGTCTGGGGCCTGGAGTGGTTCACGAATAACCTCTGTCCCAAAGGCCTGTTCCCCCAGTATTATAAACACGTTGGGGAGGAACGCGTCGCGGTTCCCGCCATCTCAGTGCCGCCGGAGACGCGGTTGCAGGAGCAGAAATTCGCACTGGCCGGCCGCGGTGCAACTTACACCTCCCCAGCCACCAACGCCTGGACCAGGCCCGGCCCTAAAGCCGGACCGTTCACGGCGAAGCTGACTGACGGGTCCGTCGTGACCTATTACTGGTATCGCTTTATCGATCAGCCGTCGCTCCAGCAGTACGCCTGGACCGAGGGCAAGAAGGCGAAGTTGCAGGCCTTAGTCGAAAAACTCCACTCGAATTGGCCCATTGACCGGGACTACATGGCGCCTCCAGGCCGCGGAGAATTGGCAGCCCTCGATCCGGCCCTGCTCGTGACACCCCCGAAAGGGATGGAGGTTGGTTATGTCCCAATCGTGACGCGTCAGACGGCACAGTAGCAGACTGCCTCTCACATTCGCGCCTACAACCCGCCGTGCGTGATTGAGCAGCGCATCCCATCTACCCTGCATTCTATTTGTGAAATCTCAAATACTCGAACCTCAAATCCTCCGTCCCCCCCTGCGCGCGGTTATTTCCGTGACCCGCACGCACGCGTGCGCAATCCTGCGCTGAGCTGTCAAATCTTCTCGAAAATGAAAAGAAATCTTGTTTTGACCTGTATTCTTGTCTCCGCGATGGCGTTCCTCTGCGGCTGTGCTTCGCCGGGGAAACGCGAACTGTCCAGGTTTCAGGGAACCTGGGTCGGGCACGAAATCAGCGGTCCAACTGGCGACTGCCGCATGACCGTGGTCGGCGATTCCCTTAAGTTCCAGGGTGCACAGCCACAGGAGTGGTATGCCGCGAAGTTCATCCCCAATCCGAACGCCGCTCCGAACGAAGCCGACGTTCTCATTCAGGATTGCCCCGCCCCTCAATACATCGGCAAAACCGCCAAAGGGATTTACCGCCTGGAGGGTAAAACCCTGACGATCGCCGCCAATGAACCGGGCGATGACTCGCGACCAACTGGCTTTGACCGCAATGCCACCAGCCGGGCACGGGTCTTTGTCTTCACCAGACCGTGATTCCCGTTAAAGCCGAAGTGGGAGCCCTGGGAGCGTTCGCCTTGGAACGATCACAACGCGCTCGAGACCCGGCTATCCACCAGGATCAGGTTTACTCCCGGCTCGGCGCCATCTGCACCAAACTGTTTGAAGCTGCCATTCTAAGCGTTTAACCTTTGCGAATGCGCGACCGCTTTCTCAGCCTCAGACGCCTTCCGCGACGCGTCCTGTTTGGCTTCGCTCCTCTCGTCATCTGCGTTTCCACGCTCGCGGCCGAGGACAGCAAGTCCATCGCGCTGTTCAACGGCAAGGATCTCTCAGGGTGGCACGTCAAGTGCCAGAGTGCGGACAAGGACAAAGTGTTTTGGAAAGTCGAGTCAGGCGCCATACTGTGTGATTCCATCGGCCGAAAAGACCACAACTACGTCTGGCTCCTAACCGATAAGGAATTCGGCGACTTCGAACTCAAACTCAAGTTCCAGGCGTACAAGGATTCTCCCGGCAACAGCGGTTTGCAGTTCCGCAGCCGCTTCGACGACTCCGCCAGCGGCGGCTGGCTCGATGGCCCGCAGGTGGACATCCACCCGCCCCAATCCATGCCCTGGCGCACCGGCCTCATCTACGACGAAACCCGCGGAGAACAACGCTGGATATACCCCAGCCTCAAAGACTGGAACATGGACCCGAAGTTCGCGCCCGAGCGTTTCGTGTTCAGGTTCGCGGAAGACGGGGACGCCTGGAATGAACTCACGCTGATCTGCAAGGGCACTCGCGTCAAAACCATCCTGAACGGTATCGTCAGGACCGATTGGGACGCTGCCGGTGTGCTGGATAATCCCGCCCACGCCAAACGCAACGTGGGCCGCAGGGGCCACTTCGCCCTCCAACTCCACAGCGGCGACGAGCTGCGCATCCGCTTTAAGGATATTCTGGTGAGGGAACTCTAGGCAACGGACCAGATTCTGCGCGGCTGCGGGCGGGCTCCGCCCGAATCAAGGCTCGAGCGCATCTCGCTGCCACTGAAACCGCTTATCGCCAGTCGGGTCGGAGCCGGAACACCCCGCAGCCGGACGTTAGCCGGATGAAGCGAATCAGTGTCTCCAGGGCATGGAAGACCTTCTCCCGTTCGTGCGCTGGTGGCTTGACTCCGCCTGAAAACACTTCCATGTTCCCACCAGACTCAACAATCGTCGTGCAATGTCCGGTGCTGTTCACCCCCAGTTGGCTTTGAGTTCCCTGTGCCGACCCGTCTCGTTTCGTGCGGTCCTGGCTTTCTTCCTGTTCTTTCCTTCTCTTCTTCGCGCTCAGGTTCCCGTCCCCGATGCCCGATTCGATGTTCTCGGGGCGATCAACGCGGGCACTGCCGCCGTGACTGCTACCCCGTTCGACATTGGTTCGATCACTTCCATTTTCGATGCGAATACCAACTCGCTGGCCCGCACCCCGAATATCAGTCCCGCCTTCGTTCAAATCGCCTATTCAACGCCCCGGACCGTTAGCCGTTTCCGCGTGTTCCTCTCCTACGGCTCCAGCTATCACTGGTGGATCGAAAAAGCGGATTCACAAACCGACATGGACGCTCACACCGGCTCTTATGCCCTCATTACTCCCATCAACAACATGCTCTCGGGGTCCTGGAGCCAATACGTCTTGCCTTTGCCGGTTACGGCGCAGTTCTGGCGTCTGAATGTCCAGCGTTTCGGCGGCGACAACTACTGCCACATTAACGAATGGGAGGTCTACGGCGACGCACTCATCGACCAACTCGCCGTCAGCCCCGCCATCAGCACTCCAATGTTCGTCGGCGACACCCGTCTTTTCTCAGCGTTAGGAGTCAACAAGGCAAGCGGCGAAAGCTATCCGCTCACGAGCCAGGTGACCTGGTCCACCACCGGTGCCATCGGCTCTATTTCCCCAAGTGGTCTCTTTGCCGCCACCAATGCCGGCACCGGCACCGTTTCAGCGGTTTACGCGTCCCTCGCCAGTCCGCCCCTGACCCTCGCGGTTCTGGCGGGAAACAACCAGCCCGACATCGATGTCCTCTACATAGAGCGCACGCCGCGCCTCGCGTTCGATCCCAACGATCTCACTTACAGCAGTGGCCTCCCAGCTTCCGGACAACCCGTCACCTACCTCGCGCACGTCAAAAACTGGGGTCCAGCCTCCGTAACAGTTCCTTTTGAATGGCGGTTTGATGGCGCCCTCTCCCAAACGGGTGCCCTCACTCTCGCGCCGCTCCAGGAACAGACCGTCCCGTTCCCCTGGAATTGGGAGTCAGCGGAGCACACCATCGAGTTCCGCGCCGAC
>DATDCV010000574.1:0-2973 GCA_036524155.1 Verrucomicrobiia bacterium | reverse complement strand
GAGGTCCACGGACTGGCCCAAACCGGCGAGAGCGAAAACCGTCACGGCGAGACCCACCAGTTGCTTCAACCCGGGAGAGAGCCTTTCCGGGCAGCGAGTGGCACAGACAACGATGTTTGGGCAGAGTCGAGTGCGGGGAATATTCATGCGCTATGGACTGTAAGATTATATAGCCGGGGTTGCGCCGGTGTCAAGGAAAATGGGGTAGTTGTTATTATCAGTTGAATGCCAAAGATCCCCCAGTTTTGCGGACATACCACCCGGTTGCTGAGTCAATACCCCTCAGGGTATACCCCAGCGTGTCGGCCGGTTTTTCACGAGGGCGCGATTGCCCGCCTAAGCTTTGGGTCACGGCACCGGCATCGCGCGATAGTAGCGTTGCGGGTGCGTGGAGTTGATGATGATCGGGATTTCCACGAGGCCAGAGTCGTTGTTGACCGTGGCGAGCGGCGACCAACGGACGAGATCCTCGGAAACTTCGATCGCATAGCGGAGGCCTGCGGCGGCCCTCAACTGCAGCACCAGACCGCTGCTGCCAGGCTGTGCTTTCCAGCTCAGGCGGCTGCCGGCGCGGATCGCGGCGGAACCGCTGACGAGTGCGGTTGAGCCATCGAATGAAGCGCCCCCCGCGAACGCAACTGCCCCGGCGGAGCCAACCGGCGGCAGGAGTTGATACCGGAGTGTTCGCGCGCTGCAGTCAAAGAAGGGCCCCCACTTCACCTGGCCGTGGATGGCGTCGAGTTGGCCGCCGTGGCTGGGTAAGAGAACTTGCCAGCCCGCCGGGATGGACTCCTCGACGGCGTAGCTCATCGTGCTTGGCGTGGGTGAAACCGCGATCGCTACCTCAAGCGGTTCACCCGGCACATACGCGTTTGGCAGCGCGCGGCTGGCCGAGCTCAGACCGTCCAGATCTTTGGTCACGGGTCTCGACACGAGATTTGTGGGGATCCACCAGCGCGGCGGAGCATCGCCGTTCGGATCGATGCGGTAGCCCTCGCCGACCCGCCAGAGCATGGCGGCGCGGGTGACGTAATCGATAGGAATAGGGGTCGGCGGGTTCGGCCACGACCCACCCGTGCGCCACGCCGCCGCATAGGCAGTGATCTCGTTGATGCGGAGGGCCCAGTCGGACGGGTTGAGATCCGCGGGGTGCGGCGGGCCGATGACCATGCGGTGATCACCTACGATGGGGCTGTTAAGGCCGTCGGCAGAAGCTGCGCCGGAGAACACCGCCACACCTTGGAAGCCAAGCGGCGGGAGCGCGTCATAGGCGAGGGTCCGCGGTTCGTGGTCGAAGAACGGCCCGAACTTCACCAGGGCCGTCGCCGAATCGAAAACGCCCCCGTGCGAGATGTTTCGGATGGCCCACCCGGCCGGCGGTTGGTCCTGGACGGCGTAAACGCTGGTGCTGGCGGACGGTTGAGCGATTAAGCGAACGGTGTTACCCGGGCTGCCATGTTGGCCAGGCAACTGGCGCGTGACAAAGGAGCCAATCTGGACTGGGTCGTTACTCAGGCGGGCGATGTTGGCGCGTTCGATGTCGTTCACCTCCTCGAAGGTGCCGCCGATCAGGACGCGACCATCCGCCTGCAGGACAATCGCGTTGACCCACCCCCCGGCCAGCCGGGTAATGAAGCTCTGGTCGGGCGAACCGTCCGGATTGAGACGCATGAGGCTGCTGGCGCCGGCGCGATCGGCCGGCATATCGAGGCTCCCGGTCACGATCAGTTTGCCGGTCGGTTCCAACGCAAACCCAGCCACCTCAGGGGGAGCATGGAAGGTCGGGTCCAGGTTTCCATCCGGCAGCAATCGGAGAAGCCGTTCTGACAACACAACGATGCGCCCGTCCGGCTGCACGGCAATCCGCCACGCCCACTGGATCTCCGCGGGCGGGCTGAATGTTTCGTCCAGGCTGCCATTCGGATTAAGCCGCAACAGTCCGGTTCTGGGGACTCCGTTGTAAGTCTGGAACGTGCCGCCAACCAGGATTTTACCGTCGCGTTGCACCGCGATAGCCTCTATGGAAACATCTTCGCCGGCGATGCCAGTTCCCTGTTCAAAAGTGTCGTCCAGCGAACCATCGGGCTTGACGCGCGCCAGGTAAGAGGGCGACCCGCCCAGACTGAAGCCACCACCGAACAGTATTCGGCCGTCAGGCTGCACCGCGAGTGCGCGGACCGATCCATAAAAGCCCGAGGGCAACTGAAAACTGTTGTCGAGGCTGCCGTTGGGATTCAGGCGCACGAGGTCC
Organism: Verrucomicrobiia bacterium; assembly: GCA_036524155.1. GTDB lineage: Bacteria > Verrucomicrobiota > Verrucomicrobiia > Limisphaerales > UBA8199 > DATDCV01. The sequence continues at coordinate 722 of DATDCV010000574.1, read as the reverse complement.
TTTGAAAACGGCGGATTGGTGCTGTAAAACGACCCGCCGACAAGAATCCGGCCGTCTTCCTGTCGCGCCATGACCTCCACCCAGCTCAGCGGCTCGGCGGGCGGCACAAAACTCGAGTCAAGCGTTCCGTCCGCGGTCAAACCGGCGAGCCCCACTCGCTGCACGTCGTTCAACCGGGTGAAGTGCCCGCCGATGATCGCGCGGCCGTTCGGCAACGAAAGAATCGCCATCACGTTGGCGTTCGCCGGATGCAGCCGGAAACTGAAACTTGAATCCACGCTGCCGTTGGATTGGAGTTGGACGATCGCCCGCGCGCGATCGCGGGCGGCGGGATTATAGGCTTTGCACAGCAGGACCCTGCCATCCGGGCGCAGGGCGAGGTCGTAGACGTCGTTCGGATGGCCCACCACTTCCTCCGGAACCTGGAAGCCTGTGTCGATGCTGCCGTTCTGGTTCAAGCGGAGGATGCCGTTGGGTGTGACGCCCTCGGTTCCACTGTGTGTTCCGGCGACGAGCACTTTGCCATCCGGCTGGACCAGGATGGTGCGGACGATCCAGGTGAACTGCGGCGTGACGAAACTCATGTCCTCGCTTCCGTCGCCGTTCAACCGGGCGACGTAGCGCCAGGGACCGAACTGGCCATAAATGACAAGCTTGCCTTCCCGCGCTACTTCCACCTGCCGGACACCGACGCACCAGGTGCCGGGCGTCACGCCCAGCGC
>DATDCV010000573.1:0-4160 GCA_036524155.1 Verrucomicrobiia bacterium | reverse complement strand
CGCGCCGGTGGTTGCGGGAGACCTTCAAAGGGTGTTTACCGGCTGCTACACTTCCCTGGCTCGAATCAAGCGACAGGCGGTGAAGAGTCTCTCGGGCCTCGTTCAGACGGAAGCCCTGTGTGCCGCGGCCTGGTGGGAACTGGGCGAGGAGTATCCGGCGGCGCGGTTGGAGACCGCGTGGCGCGACCATCTGTTCAACGATTTTCACGACATCCTGCCCGGCTCCTGTATCGAGCCGGCCGAACAGGATGCGCTCGGCCTCTATGCCCGGGTTGACGAAAGCTGCCGCCGGTTGCGACTTGGCGCTGCGGCATCGTTCAACGCAGGCCCGCGCCAGCCCGCCTACATCCCGGTCACGATCCTCAATGCCAACCCCGGGGCGGTTCGGGTCCCTGTCGAGGTTGAGTGCATGCTCGACCTGCGGCCGAAATGGTCCGGCACCTGGCACTTGCGGGCTTTGACGCTGGAAGGACGCGAGCTTCCCTGCCAGGAAGAGCAGCCGGAGTCATTGCTGCCGTTTAACGGCTGGCGCCGCAAAGCGGTTTTCATGGCGGACCTGCCTCCGCTCGGCGCAACCTATTACCGGTTGGAAATCAAGGAAGGCAGGCGGCCCGAGGCGAATCCCGGCCCTGCCCTGGCGCACAGATTTGACCGCGAGCTGGGCCTGGTCACGAGCCTGCAGACTGCCCAGGGGGAGGAGTGCCTGAAGGGTCCTCTGTTGAAGCCGCTGGTCGTGGAGGACCCAGGCGATTCGTGGGGCACAGACCAATGGGCCTATAGAAAGATCCTCGGCGAGTTCAGTTGCGTCGCCGGCAGCGTCACACGGCTCGCCGCCGGGGCCATTCGCACCGTCACTGAATCCGTTCACCAGTACGGGCATAGCCGCATTGTCGCTCAAATGATCGCCTATAACGAGTGGCCGGCTTTGGAGCTCCGAATGCGCGTCTATTGGCAGGAAGAGCAACTCCGGCTGAAGCTGGCCATTCCGACGGTGTTCGACCCCGACTCGGTTCTCGTCGAGGTTCCCGGCGGCGCCTGGACCCGGCCTGCGAACGGGCAGGAACATGTGCATCGCCGCTGGGTAGTAATCTGCGATAGCCACCGAGCCGCAGCCCTTGGGATAATCCACGATGGCCTTCACGGGTTTGATGTGCAGCACGGCGAAATTCGGCTCTCGGTTCTGCGCAGTGCCGCGTATTGCCACGAACAGGGGTTTAGATTGGGTCCAACTCCGGCACGGAAATTCATGGACCAGGGGGTCCATGAGATTCGGGTAGTGATCATTGCGGGGACTCCGGCCGAGGTTCGAACCAGGGTTGGCCCCATCGCGGAATGGCTCAGCGGACCGCCGGCCATTTATGCGCACCTTCCTCTGGGCCCAAAGAAGCCGGCTGACGACCAAACCCCCTCACGCCTTCTGTCATTGCTCCCGCCGAATCTTGCACTCCTGGCCTGTAAACAGTCCTGGGACGGGCGCGCCTTAATCCTGCGGCTGCAGGAAATCTCCGGCTCGGCGACGCTGCTCAGCCTCCCGAGCCTGACAAACGCCACCCTGAAGTTCGGTCCCTTCGCCATTCGGACGCTGAGGCTTGAGCATGACGGGGCAATCCGGGGGGTGAACCTGATCTCGGAGGTCTGAAGAGTTCAGACAGGGCCGTCCCCTCAGGCGTTCTTCGGGCTTACCTTTTCGAGGCACTCGGGGCAGATCCCATGCGAGCAGACCGCGTTCGTATTCTGTTCCAGGTAGGCTTCGACGGTGAGCCACGCACCCTGGTCAGTTCGGATCTTCCGGCACCAGGCACAAAAGGGAATCAACCCGCGCAGAATTTTGGCCTCCGCAAGCGCTTGTTCGAGTTGCCGCGTGAGCCGCTCGCGTTCTCGTTCCATTTTGCCCCGGTAGAGCGCGAACTCGACGGCGATCCTGAGTTCTTTCTCACTGTAAGGTTTGAGCACGTAAGCGAGCGGTTCGGTAACCTTCGCCCGCTGGAGCATCTCCTCCTCCGAGTTCGCGGTGAGGAAGACAATCGGGATGCCATACTGACGGCGAATTATGTCGGCCACCTGCACCCCATTCAGGTCGCCTCTCAGTTTGATATCCATCAGCACAAGGTCGGGCATTGTCTCAGCCGCGAGCCGGAGCGCCTGCTCTCCTGAGCTGGCGGTCGCAGGGACTTCGAAGTGGCAGGCCTCCAACTGCGTCTGAATATCGCAGGCCACGATGGCTTCGTCCTCGACAATAAGGATCCGCGGTTTTGGCGGAACCGTCTGGTGATCCAGGGCAAGTGTCTCCGCATTCTTTCCTTCCGCGTTATCCTTCAGTTGAACACCAGTTCGCTCGATCAATTTCATAAACTACCCTTTGGGGTGAGGTCCTGCCTCCCCCCGTCTGCTCCCCTCCTCGCGTTGATCTCCATTTCCGCCAATGGGTTCCTGGAATTCCAGAGTAAAACTGGTCCCGGAAGCAACCTCGTCCCAAGTTCCGCGGGCCTCAAGCTGGCGGGTGAGGATTTTCACCAACCGCATTCCCAAGGACGCGGATTTCTCCAGATCGAAGCCTGGAGGGAAACCCACCCCGTTATCCGCAACCCGAAAGCGCACGGCGGCGTCTCCTGCGACCGCGAGTTCCACCCGGATGATCCCCTGGCGCCCCGACGGGAAGGCAAACTTCAAGCCATTGGTAATCAGTTCGTTGGCGATCAAACCCAGCGGGATGGCCGAGTCAAGAGTGACGCAAATCGGAGCGATATCTAAATGGAGGGCGACGCGCCCCCGCGCGCTGGCATAGGTCGAGAAGAGCAGCGACGTGAGGCTGCGCAAGTAGTCGGCCAGATCAATCCGGGCGAAGGAGTCGGCCTGGTAGAGCTTCTCGTGGATTAGCGCCATCGAACGAATGCGTAGCTGGCTCTCGCGGAAGATGTCAATAGTTTGCGAATCTTTTAGTTCGTTGATCTGCAATTGGAAGAGGCTCGAGATCACTTGCAGGTTATTCTTGACGCGGTGGTGAATTTCCTGCAACAGCGCCTCCTTCTCTTTCAGCGCCGCCCGGGTGCGGTTCTCAGCCAGCTTGCGGCCCAGGTTGTGCCGCTCCAGATTCCTCACTCCGAACACCAGGCCGGTCAGACCTATCATCCACAACCCGCCGTGAGCGACTGACAGGTGGAGGGTTTTGCCTTCCGCCGCAAACCGCTCCATCGGCACCGTGACGCTGATCCCCCCGCGGATGGTCCCCAGTTTGCGCCCCGCCTCTTCATGGCAGTGCAGACAACTCGGGACCGTAACCAGCGGCCGCATCATGCGGAACAGCCGCTTGCCATTCCGGTTCTCGGTGCCGCTGACCTCTTTTGCTCCGTTCTCAAAGGCTTCCAACCCCTGGCGCTCCCACGCATCGGGCTGATTCGCCGGCTGGACGGGCGTCAAGCTCGTAATATGGCCACGAACTCCCATCTCCTCGTCTTGGAGCGCAAAGATCTCGCGGCTGACAACAGAGGGATTCAGCAAAGTTAAGCGTTGGCCGGAAGCGGTGATGATTTCACGCTCTTTCTCCTGCGCAAGCGCGGTCACCCCCGCGTCGCTCGGCCTGGGTATATAAACGCCTCCATGAAGAATACTCCATTCGCGGTAGAGCAAATCCTTTTCGAGCAGCGCCTGCGCAGTTTGAAAGGTGATATACTTAAGCTCCTGCGCGTTATGGGCCAGATTCCAGGCAAACGAACCGGCCACCGCAACGGTCCAGCCCCCGGCCAACAGCCAGCCAAACCTCCGGTAGGGCGCAACCGGGCCCCTAGCCTGTCTTTCCGCCCTCACCTCGCTGTTGGAAGCCAGCAGTCTCACGACTCGGGTGCCATCCCTTTATGCCCCGCGTTCAATACAGGGGTGTCACTAATACCTAATCCGTACTATGCACTTAACTAACACATACCCCCGCGGGCGGGTTTGTCAAATCGACCGGTCCGGCGTTCCAGGTTACCGGGGGGTTAGGGAATCCAACCGCCAGCCCCCTTGCCCCGCGTTCGGCCGGGCGGTTCAGAATATTGCTGTGTGCAGGTGCGGCCGGGCGACTTAGCTCGACAAGGCCCCTTCTGCGGCGGCCGTCTGCGAAAACGCCAGGTGGTCGTTTTCGAGAATGACTTTGATTGGCTCGCCGTCGTGGAAGACCCCTT
>DATDCV010000572.1:0-19561 GCA_036524155.1 Verrucomicrobiia bacterium | reverse complement strand
GAGGTATTTCCAGGCTCATGAGGTTGGGAGGCCAGAACTTCGTCGCCAGCGCGGGCACGGCCCGGATTACAGCTCCACGTGCGTGCCGTCGCAGAACGGTGGGGAATTCGTGTGCTTGCACTGGCACAACGCCACGCGCTTGGGTTGGTCAAGCTTGAATTCCAGCGGCTCGAACCCCGTTCCTTTGTGTGAGCCATCGCAAAAGGGTTGTTTTTGCGACCGGCCGCACCGGCACCACCAATAGGTCCCGACTCCCAGGTCCAACACCGCAGGCGTCGTCTCCGCGATCACAGGCTCAGTCATCTTGATGCTCCTTCTTGTTTAGGTTGCTGGTTAGTATCCCGTGAATTCGTCTGTCCACAAACGCTCCTCGCTAACGCCGGCTTCCCGCAAGGTCCGGGTCACCCCGTCAACGAACCGGGGCGGACCGGCGACATAACAGCCCCCGGACGGCAATTCCGGCAAATACCGCCGCACGAAGCTGTCGTCTACGTAACCTGTAGGGCCGTTCCAGGCTTTTTGGGATTTCCCGGGTTGCGTCATCGTGGCGAGCAAGTGGAAATTCGCGTGGTCATTGGCCCAGGCTTCCAATTCTTCAAGGAACGCCGCCTGTTCGCGGCAGCGATTAGCATAAACGAGCGTCAGGCGCCGGGCTGGGTCCGTCTCCCGAACATTCCTGATCATGCTGCAAAACGGCGTGATGCCGATCCCGCCCGCAAAGAACGCCACAGGGGAGTGGGAGTTTGGGGCGAGGGTGAATGACCCAACCGGTCCACTGATACTGACGGGCGTGCCGAGGGGCACCTCGGCCAGGCTGGTTTTGAACGGGCTCCCGGTCATGCGGGACGCGATCAGCAGGAAGGGGTCGGAGGGCGCGGAGGCGATGGAGAACGACCGCGCATTTCCTTTTGGATCCGGATGAGGAGGATTCGGCAAGCCAACGCGAATAAACTGACCGGGCTGAAACGAAAACCTTTGCTCAGCCAGATCAAAGCGGAAGCTCGTGGTCGCCTCAGCGATCTGCTTCCTTTCGCTCAGCAGAAATGTCAGTTTCGCCATCGCCTCACTCGCCTCTTAATGCGATACGCCATCGCTTTCCTTGAACCTATACCCAAAAGGTCCGCCCCGTGCACTCTTTTTCAGTGCTGCCGGCTGAGCATCTGTGGCCGTAATTGCCCTCGTTGTTTTCATGGCGGGTTGGTCCATACCCTCTCCCGACGCACAAGGTGCGTAGGCCCGCCTAATGTGGAGGGCAATGGCCATCGGCGGTCGGGGTTGGTCAGGGGCCGCGAGGTCGTGCGGAATTCGCCGGGCGGCGGAGCGGACTCCGTTTGCATCCAGGAACCCGATAGTATATCGTGGCACGATATAGGTCAAACCAGGGCTGACTTTTCGCAGCCGCCTGGCATAAGACGGATGACGCATGGCGAAGACCAAACCGCTTTCCAAGTCGCAGTATGAGATGCTGGCGGCGTTCCGTTATGCGCTCCGGCAGTTCCTTCATTTCAGCGAGGAGGCGGCGCACGCCGCCGGCATTACGCCGCAACAGCACCAGGCCTTGCTGGCCGTCAAGGGCTTTCCGGGGCGCGACCAGGTCACCGTAGGCGAGTTGGCGGAGCGCCTCCAGCTTCGTCATCACAGCGCGGTTGGGCTGGTTGACCGTTTGGTGGCGGAGAAACTGGTGTCGCGCACACCGTCAGCCCGGGACCGCCGGCAGGTTTTTGTTCAGCTTACGCGGCGCGGCGAGAAGGTTCTCGCGGGCCTTTCGTCGGCTCACACCGAGCAATTGAGGCGAACAGGCAAGGAGCTCATTCTTCGGCTTAAACACCTCGATGAACTGGGTGGTTAAGCCGCCGGGATTGGTCCTGATGACTGAACCCTGGGATGGCGTGGGGACCCCGGCGCGGACGGCCTTAAGGAACCTCTGACTCGGAGACCTTCGGTCGATGACGCGCAGGCCCGTGTCCGCTCAGTCTTGGGTCGGAGCGCCGAGTTGCACTCGGCTTACAGGCGGCCGTCGGCGCGCTCAAGCCGATTAAAGATCGGCGCTCCGACCCAAGACTGAGAAGGTGTGAAAAAATTGACGAAGCGCGAGTAAATGTTCAACACCCACGTTGAGAGCCAACTACTTGCGATTGCCAATTTCGGCTCTTTTCAATTTTTTCACACCTTCTGAGCGGATACGCAGGCCCCCGTTTGACATATATCGTTCTACGATATAATCTGAATCCTCAGGCAATGCAAATTGAAGTCACAGCCGCTTCTGTGGTTATGGATACAGTCGTTCGCCCGGTCGGGGTGAAACCACAGGGTTGTGTACAACCGGGTTCTTATGGCACACATTTATAACAATATCGTAGAAACCGTGGGTCGCACTCCACTGGTGCGATTGAACAAAGTGACCGTTGGCGCTGGGGCTACCGTGCTCTTGAAGTGCGAGTTTTTCAACCCCCTCGGCAGTGTCAAGGACCGCATCGGGATGTCCATGATTCAGGATGCCGAGCGGCGCGGGATCCTGAAACGGGAGTCGGTGATCATCGAGGCCACCAGCGGCAATACTGGCATTGCCCTTGCGTTCGTCGCCGCTGCCAAAGGTTACCGGCTCATCTTGACCATGCCTGACACGATGTCCGTGGAGCGGCGCACGCTTCTGGCGTTGTTGGGCGCCAGGCTGGTCCTCACTCCCGGTGCCGAGGGCATGAAAGGCGCCATCGCCAAAGCAGAGCAACTGGCCGAAAAAACGCCGAACTCCTGGATCCCGCAGCAGTTCGACAACCCGGCCAACCCGGCGATTCACCAGCAGACGACCGCTGAGGAAATCTGGGCTGACACGGACGGCAAGGTGGACATTCTGATTTCAGGCGTTGGGACAGGTGGGACGATTACTGGCTGCGTGGAGGTGATCAAGCCGCGCCGGCCATCTTTCGAAGCCATCGCGGTGGAGCCCACAGGTTCACCGGTTATTTCCCAGACGCTCGCCGGCCAACCTCTCAAACCCGGCCCACACAAGATTCAAGGGCTGGGTGGCGGATTTATTCCCAGGAACCTCCATTTGAAAGACTCCAAAGGCCGTCCGCAGATTGTCGAGTGCATTCAAGTGACGAACGATGATGCTTTCGTCATGGCGCGCCGCTTGGCCAAAGAAGAAGGCGTTCTCGCAGGGATCTCCTCGGGCGCAAACGTTTGGGCCGCGGTCGAAGTGGCCAAGCGCCCGGAAAACAAGGGCAAGATGATCGTAACCGTAGCCTGTTCTACGGGGGAACGTTACTTAAGCACTCCGTTGGCCGCCGAAGCGCGTGCACAAGCGGGCGACTGATTCGCAATCCAATTGAGTCGAAGACGACTTCTGACCTGACCATGAAAGCTGGCGGTGTCGCCGCCGGCCGCCGCAAAGGAGCGTTTCTATGACCTGATCCGGTTTCTGCCATTGCCGGCACCAAGGCAGGTTAATTTTGTCACCCGCTTGGTTGGGCGGATTCCGGGGCCGGCCAACGGCTCCGCCATTAAGGTCTTGCGCACTGCCCTCACAGGTCGAGGTTCAAGTCGGTGACCGCGCCCAGGGAAGCGGAAGTGACAGTACTGGCGTACTTTGCCAGCACGCCGCGGGTGTAACGCGGGTTGGGTGCTTTCCAGGCCTTGTGCCGCCGCTTCAGTTCGCCCGCCGTCAGTTCGAGGTTAATCTGGCGTTTTTCGGCATCGATGGTTATGCGATCACCGTTCTTCACCAGGGCGATTGGGCCGCCCACGTATGCCTCCGGTGTAATGTGACCCACGACAAAACCATGGCTGCCGCCCGAGAAACGCCCATCGGTGATCAGTGCGACATCCCTGCCCAGGCCTTCGCCCATAATGGCGGACGTTGGCGACAGCATCTCCCGCATGCCGGGTCCGCCCTTAGGTCCTTCATAGCGGATGACGATGATGTCGCCCTCCTTGATGCTGCCCGAAAGAATCTGCCTCATCGCCTCTTCCTCGGAATCGAACACCAGGGCTTTACCCTCGAAGCGCACACCTTCCTGGCCGGTGATTTTGGCGACTGCGCCTTCGGGCGCCAGATTGCCATACAACACCACCAAGTGGCTTTCCTTCTTCAGGGGCCGATCGAAGGATGAAACGATCCTCTGGCCGTCGGGATAGGGCTTAACCTGCGTCAGCGTCTCCGCCATAGTTTGCCCGGTGACCGTGAGGCTGTCGCCATGCAGCAAGCCGGCATCGAGCAGGGTTTTCATTAAGGGACGAATGCCGCCGATGGCGACGAGTTCGGACATGAGATGTTTTCCGCTTGGTTTCAAGTCGGCGAGGACAGGAACGCGCTTGCCAATGCGCGTGAAGTCGTCGAGAACAAGCTTTACCTTGCACGCGTGGGCCATGGCCAACAGGTGCAGGACTGCATTAGTCGAACCGCCCAAGGCGATGACGAGCGTGATGGCATTCTCAAAGGCGTCTTTGGTCATGATCTCGAGGGGGCGCAAGCCCCGCTGGATCATGTTCATCACGGTGGCGCCTGCGCGACGGCAATCCTCTTTTTTGGCTTCGGAAACGGCATTTTGAGCCGAGCTGTTCGGCAAGCTCATGCCCAGTGCCTCGATGGCGCTGGCCATCGTGTTGGCGGTGTACATGCCGCCGCAGGCGCCCGGTCCCGGGATCGCGCAGGATTCAATGGCCTGGAATTCCTTGGCATCGATGCGCTTTTTGGCGTGCGCTCCGACAGCCTCAAAAACGGAAACGATGTCGAGACTGCGACTATCACCCGTGATGCATCCGGGCAAAATCGTGCCGCCATATACAAATACCGCGGGACGATTGAGCCGCGCCATTGCGATAAGCGCTCCCGGCATGTTCTTATCGCAGCCGCCAATGGCCACAAAGCCATCCATGCCTTCGCACCCGACCACCGTTTCGATTGAATCGGCGATGACTTCGCGCGAGACCAGCGAATACTTCATCCCTTCGGTGCCCATGGAAATGCCGTCAGAAATGGTGATGGTGTCGAAGATGATCGCTTTGCCTCCGGCCGCGTTGGCCCCAGCCTCGGCTTCTCGCGCGAGTTGGTCGAGGTGCATGTTGCACGGAGTGACCATGCTCCAGGTGGAGGCTATGCCGATCATCGGCTTGTCGAAATCCTCCGCCCTGAATCCGACCGGGTAGAGCATGGCGCGGCTGGGCGCCCGTTCGGGACCATCAAGCACCTTGGCCGAAAAAGGCCGTGCTGATTTCGTGTAAGGGTTGGGTCGGCGCGCGGCGGATTCTTTGGGTCTCATCTTCGTGGAAAGAGTTGCATCGAAAGCCCAGTGCGACAAGGGCACGTATTCGCGCTTTGTCTCTATTTGCTCTTGTTTTCATACTTCGCCTTGATTTCCTGGTGATTTTTCGGTGGGTTTCTGTCAGCGAGCCTGAAAATGAAGAACGCATCTCCGCAATTGGCCCTTGTTTTTGTCGGCACGGTTTTCGTGTTGAACGCGCACTCCACCAGTTTCCCAGCGGATCCGGCCGGTCAGGGCCGGGCGAATTATTCGCGTCCCTTCGAACCGTCAACCCATTCTGCGTTCCTCCCGCTGCCACCCGGCGCGGTCGAACCGGCCGGTTGGTTGCGCGACTGGTGCCTCGCCGCCCGAGACGGATTCACGGGGCACATGGACGAGTATGATGACGAGTTCAAACGGGCCTGGGCTCCGGACCACAAGATGACCGGTGAAGGGCTCTTTTGGTACAAGGGCGGTTGGCCTTACGAGGGAGGCGGTTACTGGTTTGACGGTCTGGCCCGCCTGGGCTTCGCCCTGCACGACGACGGGCTGATCCAGCAGGCCCAAAGGCGCCTGTATGCTGTCGCCGACCACATGAACACCAACGGTCTGCTCTTCCTTTGGTGGCTCGACCGCAAGAACCCCGACGACAGAAAGGCTGTCACTGCCGCGTTGGAAGGTTGGCCGCTCTGGGCTTGCGGCCTGGTGGGACGCGCCATGTGCGGATTCTACGCCGGGTCGGGTGACAAGCACATTTTGGAGGCGCTCGAAAAAGCCTACGCTCCTGATCCAGACTGTTTGCGGTGGATCACGGGTAACATGTCGAATCCGTGGCCGGCTCTTGACACCTGGTGCTGGACGGGCAACCGGGGCATCGCGGAAGCGTTGGACGCTATGTTCAAGAAAGAAGGGGGCGGGCTCTTGCCGAACCTGAACCGCTATCGCCAAGCGCCAAACCTGGCGCCGGGCACCAGCGTGGACAATGCCCACGTGGTTGAATTCATCGAAAGCACTACGCCGTGGGCTGTGGGCTATCTGTGGACGGGGGACGCGCGCTACCTCGAGGCGGCGGTCGGCTGGCACGACCTGCTTGAGCGCGTCGCCATGCAGCCCCACGGCGTGCCGGTTTCCGACGAGTGGTATGGCCCCACTGGCGCGTTCCGCGGAAGCGAAACCTGCGACGTGGCCGGCTACATCTGGAGCCAGGTGTGCCTGCTTTCCGTGACCGGTGAAGGAAGATTGGCGGATCGCCTCGAGCGGGCTTTCTTCAACGCCGGACCCGCAACCGTGTCGCGTGATTTCAAAGCCCACGTTTATTTCCAAAGTCCGAACCGGTTCGTCAATTTGTCCCCGGACTTTCCCCACGGGCCAAGGGCCGGCGGTGGCGCCTACCAGCCAAAACACTCGCCACTATGTTGCACGGCGGCGCTCAACCGGATTGTGCCTTGGTTCGTCACCCACATGTGGATGGCGACTTATGACAACGGCCTGGCGGCCACCTGCTACGGTCCTTGCAAAGTGACCGCGCTGGCGGGCGATCGTGTGCCGGTCGAGCTTGTCTGCAAGACGGAGTATCCTTTCAGCGACACCATTGACATTTCCGTCCAGCCCGCGCGGAAGGCGGCCTTCCCGGTGGACTTTCACATTCCCGGCTGGTGCGCTGCTCCTTCGTTGAGCGTGAATGGTTCCGTCGTCCCGGTCGAGCGGAACGCCAAGAGCTTCGCGCGCATCAGCCGGACGTGGAAGCCGGGCGACACAGTCCGGTTGCGGCTGCCAATGACCCCCAACGTCCACCGGGGAAGGGATGCTGCGTCGGGCCCGCCTTACGATGGGGCGCATCGCGCTACATCAGTGACCATTCCACAAGAAGACAGCACTCGGGGCGTGCCTTACGCTTCGGTTTCATACGGCCCGCTGCTCTTCGCGCTCCCTATCACTGACGCCACCAACGCCAACACGCCGGACCCCACCGCCCGGTGGCAGTTCGCGCTGGATGTGCAAAATCCGGGTTTTACGGTCGAACGTGCGCCGATGCCTGACCGGTGGGACTGGCCGCTCAAAGCGCCCCTGAAGCTGCGCGCCAACGTGGTCGAGATCGCGTGGAATCCCGACCCTAAGGCTCCTCGACTACCGCTCCTGCCGGTTGCCAGTTCCAAATCGCCGGAGTCAGTCATGTTGGTGCCGTATGGCTGCACGAAGTTCCGGATCTCCATGTTCCCGGTGACCGCCGAGCCGGAAGTGAAACCCTCCGCCATTCGCCGGATCCTCTTCCTGGGAAATAGCATCACGCTGCATGGTCCCAAGCCGGATATAGGCTGGACCGGCAACTGGGGCATGGCGGCAAGTTCCGAGGACAGGGATTATGTCCATCTTGTCGCCGGTGCCCTTGCGCAGCATACGGGTTCCATGCCGCAGATTATGGTCGGGAACATAGCGGATTTTGAGCGCAACTACGCCAGCTATGACGTCGACGGGCAAATGAAGGACTTCTTCGCGTTTGACCCCGACCTGGTGGTTCTGGCCATCGGGGAGAATGTGCCCGCCTTGGGCGCCGCGGAGGCCAAAGGGCAGTTCAAGTTCGGAGTGATGAACATCCTGCGCTGCGCCTTGGCCAGGCGCCATCCGCTGGTGGTGGTACGCAGTTCTTTCTGGGCGGATACAGCCAAGGACCAAGTGCTCAAAGAGGTGTGCCAGGAGGCCAACGCTATTTTCGTCGACGTCGGCCCGCTCGGCCGGGATGCCGCTAATGCTGCGCGCTCGGAGCGTTCCTTTGCACACGACGGGGTCGCTGGGCACCCGGGTGATAAGGGGATGAAAGCCATCGCCGCGGCCATTGTACAGGCCGTCTTGCAGCGCAGTCGCGCCGCTCAATAAGCCAGCGGCATCAGTTCTGATGACGTTGTAGTCGCGAGGTTTGATGTGCTTTCAAATCTCCAGGTCCGCAAATACCCTGTTGGTTCGGTGGGCATGCCTGAAAAGCGGCTCCCCGCGGCACCCTCTATTCCTCCCGCATTTCCAGCACACGCTCGATACGGCGGTCGGGGATGAGCCACAAGAGCGCGACGACCACGTATAGCCCTATGGCGATCCACGGACTCGCGAACGCCAGGGGGATGGCAGCGAGATAGAGCACGAACGAAAGCTTGCCTTTCCAATCGCGGCCCAAAGCCGTTGCCAACAGGGATTCACGGCCATGCCGGGCAATGATCGCGCGCTGTAAAATAAAATATGCGGTCGCTGCCATCAGGAGCGCAAACCCATAGACCGCCACCGGCACGGGCGCGACGTGGTTTTCGCCGATCCAGCCTGTCGTGAAGGGAAAAAGCGACAGCCAGAACAGCAAGTGCAAATTCGCCCACAGGATGCCACCGCTGACGTGCTTAGCCGAATGCAGCAGGTGATGGTGGTTGTTCCAGTAGATGCCCACGTAAATGAAACTCAGGACGTAACTCAGGAACACGGGCACGACCGGCTTCAGCGTGCTGAGTTCGACGCCGTGAGGCACTTTCAACTCCAGCACCATGATGGTGATGATGATCGCCAGCACTCCGTCGCTAAACGCTTCGAGCCGGTTCTTTGGCGTAGAACACCTCCTTTTGCGAAGACTCCACCGGATATTCCTGGGTTTGGCAACCCGGCGCCTCAGCCCGCATGCGACCCGTCGCAGAACGGCTTGTTGCTGGACTTTCCGCACCGGCACAACGTCACCCGGTTCCGAACCTCGTATGCCGTCCCGTCCGACGCAATCACGGGAATTCCTCCCCGCACCCAGATCGGCCCGCTGACCTGTTTGGCCGTATCTTCGATTAAGCCCAGCGACGGCTCGAACCTCGGCTCGATGGGCTTGCCCGTCTTCTTGTCCCAGGCCACCAACCGCCCCGAGGGGCAATGCCCCGCCTCGTACTCCACCAGGCGCCTTGCTTCGGCATTGTCGGTCTGCTGGACCAGGTTCCAGATCCTCCCTTTCGGGTCGCAGAAGCGGGCAAACGCGCACAGGCTTTCTGCGTCGGTGAGGTGCATGGTTGGCCCATCGATTGTTTCTGTTTGCTTGAGGTAAGGCTCCCGGCTCGCGGTTTCGGTCCCGTCGAACTGGACTTTCTTGTGGGTGCCGTCGCAAAACGGTTTGTTGCCGGAATGGCCGCAACGGCAAAGCGCGTACCGCGGCTGCGATGGGTACTTCTTATCCTCCCGGTAATCGAGAGATTCGCCCTCCGCATTGGTCACGATCCGCTGCTCGCTCAGCGGCAATCCACCGCTCACCAGGTACGGACCATCTTTTGTGATCTCGATTTTCCCGCCTGTGCTTTCAGGTTTGTCCATGGTCATTGACGCATAAGGTAACATGCCCGCGAGTCTTGTCATCTCTGGCCCCAGACAATGCCGACTATGAGACCCACGTTGAACCACTGGCAAACATCCGCATTGGCGGCCCTGCTCGCGACACTTACCGGGACGGCGGCAACGCACAGCCTTCGCTTGCAGGACACCATAGGGCGTCCGTGGGAAACGTACGGTGACGTTTATTCGCAGTCGGCTTGTCTCTCACCGCGGAAGGCGCCCAGGCGGTCTCGTCTATCGCTCTTTCGCAGAGTCGCGGCTATGACCCGACGACTGACGGCTCTAGCTTGTATCGCAACCGTGCTGTATGGCCTCACCGCCACCGCCGGCGCAGGCGAGCGCCACCCGCGTCGAGGCGCGCTGAGCCGCTTCCGCCAGCCGCTGGCGAAGCTCTTTCCCGACTTGTTTGTCTTGACGGATACCTGCAACGTCTACGTGCTCCGCGACGGCGATTCCGCTGTCCTGATTGATCTCGGCGACGGCAGCGTGCTGGATCACCTTCCGGAAATCGGTGTCCGCAGGGTCGACTGGGTGCTTTTTACACATCACCATCGCGAGCAATGCCAGGGGGCGTCGCGGCTGCGGAACGGGCGCGCTCCGTTCGGAGTTACAACTGCTGACGCAAAGGTGGCCGGACCGGAAGCTGAGCGGGCGTTGTTCGAACACCCAATGGACTTCCGCAAACTCAAAGTTCTCCTGGGCGACCCGTTGACCATCCACGGTTCGAGCTACGTCCGGCCTCCAATTCAGCCTATTCCCCTCGACCGCGCGTTCGGCACGAACGACACCTTCATCTGGCACGGCTTCGAATTTCGCTGCGTCGCCTCACCGGGCAATAGCCCCGGCGCTATGGCCTATCTCCTGTCGGTGCAAGGCCGCTGCCTCGCATTTTCAGGCGACCTGATGCTCGAAGGCGCCAGAATGCACACGTGGTTCGACACCGAATGGGACTACGGCTTCGCGGCCGGAATTAAAGCATTGCGTCAATCGGTGACAGATTTGGCACAGGCGGACATCGCGGGGCTGTTGCCCTCGCACGGACCGGTGGTCACGGCGCCGCGGAAACAGTTGCAGGAGTATAGCCGGAAGCTGGAACGGTTGGAGCACCTTTATGTGCGCGGCTACGGCGAATGGTCCCACTCGCCGGCTTTTCAGGACAACGTTTCGCAGCCCACTGTCGTCTCAAACCTTTGGCAGGTTTCGCCGCACCTGTTCAAGTTCAAGCGCCCGAACTTTTGGCCTAACTTCGGCCTGATCCTCGCCGACAGCGGGCGGGCGCTGGTGGTGGACTGCGGACTGGTGGATGAAACATTTCTCGATACGGCCCTCGAGGGCTTGCGCCGGCATTTTGGCCTGAAAGCGATCGATGCGGTGATCATTACCCATATGCACGGAGACCATTTCCTCGAGGCGCCGCACCTGCGCGAAAAGTGGGGTTCAAGAATCTGGGCGCTCGACAACATGGTCGACAAGATGGAACACCCCGAATGGTTTGACTATGCGGCGCCCATCCAGGCTTACGGCAAGAAGAACCCGGACGGTTCACCTATGACCGGGGTCCATGTCGATCGAGCGTTTAGGCCGGGTGAGTCCTTCGAATGGGAGGGACATCGCTTCAGGGTGGACTGGATGCCCGGGCAAACCGAGTTCGCCCTTTGCCTCCACGGGATCATCGATGGCCGCAAGGTGGCCTTCACCGGCGATAACATTTTCGGCGATCCGGCCGACCCGAACCAGACCGGCCATGAGGCGATGGTTGCCCACAACAGCGCCATCCTGGAGGAGGGCTACATTTACGCCGGCGAATACCTGAGACGGCTCCGGCCGGACATCCTCATCGGCGGGCATTCCTTCGTCATGGACCATCCGGCAAAATTCATCGAGCGTTACCGTCGCTGGGCTTATCAGATGCGCGAGATGTTCCAGTCACTCAGTTCCGAGAAGGACTATAGGTACTGGTTCGATCCGTTTTGGGTGCGCGCGGAACCGTATCGGCTGGCATTGCGTCCCGGCGAGAGCGCGGAGGTTTCGCTGCATCTGCGCAATTTCCGCGCTGGCGCGCAACGACATCATATCGAAATCCACACTCCGCCGGGACTGGTGGCCGAGCCGGTTTTTTTGGAGGGCTGGCTGGCCGGCAGTTCCCGGCAGTCCTTCCCGGTGCGGTTGATCGCGCGTGCCGACGCATCCGATGGTGTAAACGTGGTGGGTTTCGACGTCACGTTGAACGGCCGCCGCTACGGCGAACGGTTCGACCTGATCGTAGGTGTCACCCGAATGCACTCGGTATCGGACCGGTAGCCGTGATTTCGGTTACCTCACGGCCTTCAGCGTGTTCGTGGCCGAGATGCTGTCGATTCTGACTCCTTTTCTGCCCTCCAAGTTGATGCCTTGGTCCCGTACCACCGTCTCGAAAAGGTGGAGCCTCGGGTCGCCGCCTTTCACCATAATCTGTTTTGCGGCCTGGTCATAGGTGAAGTCAGACCAGAGCTCGCCATCACGGAGGATCCGTTGTGGTTTGGGGGCCAGCGGGGCCGACCAGTTCCCACTGGCCTCGCGCCTCCAGCCCTCAATCACATCGGCCCCGCTGATCGTGACCTTTTCGCCCTTCATAGCACGCACGGTCACCCCGTCACACCCGGGTCGCAACGTTTCGCGATACACCCCACCGCGCAGCACAATCGTTTCGCCCGGTTCGACCACCGAACAGGCTTTGGCGAGCGTTGCGAACGGCACCGCCGGGTAGCCCCACGCCGGTTCGTCGGCCGCCGCGGGATGACGGGGGTCGACATAGTAGACATTGGGATACTCCAACGCCCCGACAGTCACCCCATCCCTGCCTGCGCCGATAGCCGCGCTGCCTTTCCGTAGACGAAAATTCCGGTTGGCGGCATCGACAAATAGCGGATCCTTGCCGTGGATGTTCTTCTCGCCGGGAACCGGCCAGGTCTCGAACGTCAGGTTGTATTCCATAACCGGTCTGGCTGCGGAGAAATCACCGTCGCCGTCCACAACCGCGCGCTCCGCGTGGCAGAGGATGTTGTTGCGGATTTGCCCATTCGTGGATTCCTTGCCCCGCAGGCCGATTGTCGCCCAGCGCACCGTCGAGATCGTGTTATTTGCGATTGTGACATCCGGCGTCTGGATGATGTCCGGCCCCCAGCCCCCGCTCATCGTCGGCGAATTGGCCGACACGATGTTACCGCGGAACGTCCAGCCCCTCACGCTGCCGAGGTGCGGCGTGCTCTCCACCATGCACATCTGGTGGAAATCAAAACACGCGTTGTCTTCGAACAACAGGTCCTGCGCAATCTCACCGTTGACGGTAAAAGTCTGCAGGCAATCGACGTGAGCGACGCGAATCTCCGCGGCGGTGCTGCCGTGATAATAGTTGTAGCGCTGCACGCAGCCCTTGCCGAAGAATCTCGAGTAGTCGCAGTCATCGTACTTGTTGCCGGGGGTATACATGAACAACCGGTCCACCTCGTTGTTCTCCACCAGCCAGTCCTCGCCACCGAGCATGAAACCATACTGGCTGTGATAAACCTTGTTAAATGCGATCCGGTTGTGCGCCACCGCGGAGTAATCTCGCGTACTTCCGTCAGGACTCGGTTTCCCCACTGTCCCGGCTACACCTACCATCATATTATAAACGTAGTTGTCTACTATCTCGCAGTAGCTCCCCCCTAATTGCACAGCGACCGCCGGTTTCGGGGCTGTGATTTCAAAACCTTCGACGCGGATGTAACTTGCCAGCAGATCGAAGCCACACACCACAACTGACCGCCGCGGGAGCGCTCGGAATGTAATCGGCTTCCCCTCCACACCGCTGGTTCCCACCTTGACCCGTTCCTCGTAACGGCCCGACATCACCAGGACCACGTCACCGGCATTGGCCACGTCCGCTGCTCGGTGAACTGTTTTGAATGGTTGCTGCTCCGTTCCGGTATTGGTGTCCGCCGCGCCGGGGGCTGCCGAGTCCACCACGTAAACTGCCGCCCCTGCCTGTGCGATGGCACATATTGCCCACGCGACGCCGGCCGCTTTCAAACCCGCAATTGTGAACTTCTGCTTCATGGACATGAGTGTGAAAAATCTCGCCAGGCTCGACTGAGTCGTCCGGTCCACCTGAAGCCTCCAGCCTAAACATTGACATCTTCGGGCCGGACTTCGAGGCACTCGTCCTGGTCCTCCCAGACCACCGCCGGATAATACTCGAGCAGGTTTGGCGCGAGCTCTTTCCCCGCGCGCGCCAGCAGCCGCTCGGCTTCCTTGGCGGCGTTCTCCAGCGCCTTTTCATAGTTGCCAGCGCGTCTTCGTTCGCGGTCGTCCCAGTGCGCCACGGCGTGCACCGGGCTATACTCGAGCGCCCAATCCCGCAGTGCAGACTGGATTTCCGGTGCCAGCTCCTCGAACGCCACGATGCTTTCGTTGCAGTGCTGGCAAATCAGGCCCGCCTCCTGGACATCCCGGGTCAGCAGCGGCAGCAGCGGGGCGCGGCAGCACTGCGACTCGACATACGCCGGCGGGGGGTGAGCGAGCCGTTTGAGCCAAATCTGCCGCTCGTGGCCCACTTGGGCCGCCAGGCGATAAGCACCCAGCAGTGGATGCGAAAACCGCCAGACCTTTCCCTCGAATTGGCCCAGAGTCTGCGCCATCCAGCGCGCCAGCGTCAGATCGTCAAAATCACGGAATGCGTGACTGTATTCCGTCCACAACAAATCAAGTGGCGACTCGGGTTCTGTGGCCATCGCCCGCAGTGTTGCGCCGTTGCTTGCGGTTGTCGAGAAACTTGCGCGCCCTGGCCGGCAGGACCAGGTTGCGGAAACCGGCGCTTCCATCCTGAGGCGAGCCTGGGAGGCCAAACTTCTTTGGAGCATTCTGCGCCGTTTTGCGGCTCCTTCTGCCTTCGGATCTCTGCCTTCGGATTTCGGCCTTCTTTCGGATTTCGGATTTCGGGTTTCGGATTTCCTCAGCGCATGGGCCTGCTCTCCCAGGTACCCAGCCTTTCGAGTGGCCCGAGCCCTATTCCCGTTTCAGCAGGAACGTGTACGCGTTCGGATTATGCGTCCGGTCGCAGCCGGCGATTTCCCGCAGAAAGCTGCCGATGTGGAGCGCCTGAGCCGCGAAGCCGTGTTGATAAAACATCTTTTTCATGCCCGTCATGCTCAGAAGATTCCAGTGGTACTCGTCAACCGGCCGCAGCACGTGTTGCGGGATTTCGTCCATCTGAAAAAAGCCCGCACAGATCCCGCGGCGCGTGACCCGGCAGATTTCTTTGACGGCGGCTTCCAGGCCCTCGAACGACAGGTGCTCGAGCAGGTCGTGCACCACGCAAAGGTCGAAAGCCAGGTCCGCAGCCGCAATCTCAAACACGTTGCCGGTTTGAAACCGCACGGAGGGAAACAGCGCCCGCGCGTTTTCGACATTTGTGGCGCACAGGTCGAACCCGGTGTAGTCGATCAGTCGGGCGATACCGAACGCGTGCAGGAACCGGAAGTCGTTCGCCGATCCGCAGGCCGGCTCCACAAGGCTGGGTTTGCTTCCTTCCGAGCCGACCGTTTCTCCATGCAACGCCTCCCGCCAGGCCACGAGAAATGTATCCAGGCACGCGGTGTCCGGAACAAGGCGCCCTTCAGCAAAACGTGCACCCGTGAGGAAACGTTCGACGTAGTTGGGGATTCCGACATCGTCCACGGTGACTGGCAACGCCGCAAATGCCTGCAATGCCCACGGGGGTATCGGCATCCCTTCGACGTCGTCGGCTCCGCGGCGCAAGCCGAACAATACCGCCTCCAGCTCCTCGATCTCGGACATCTTTCCCGCTGCGGACAACAGCCAGTTCATTACTGCGGCAAACCGGTACTCCTGTTCCATCAGAAAGCCAAACCGGTCGCCGCATACGCGGCGGACCACGAAATGGCGCGAGAGAATGCTCTGGATGTTTAACCTGGGATCCTCGACGCCGGCGACGAGGTAATCACGCAGCCAGCCCGCTTCGTGCCGCATCCACGAGCGGGCAAGCTTTTCTGATTCCTGCCGCAAAGAGTCCTTCATCGCTGTGGATCGGATCCTTCGCCGAAGGGCATCAACGCCCGCCCGCCGCAATCATCGCACACGCCAACACGGGTGGTGTATTGGGCGCCGCAGCGCGGACAATACGCCAGGCAGGCGGGGTCCGTTTGTTCGGGCGGCTTGAGCAACGTGCCAGGGTCAATTCCGTTGCGCGTGAGGAATTGTTCCACCTCGCCACTCAGGACGGTGCGCCAGTCCCTTTCGATCCGTTCGGCCACCGGTTCCGATCGCGGGCATAGGGGTAGTGCCGGGTACCTGATCTCGCGCCAAATATCCCGCGCATAGCGCTGGAATTGCGGCGCCGGGCACAGCACCCTGGCTAGCGCGAGCGGGTGAAACGACTCCATCAGCGGCCGCGAAAGCAGGTCGCACGCGCGCATCGCCGTGGCTGGCGAAAGCAGCACGATTAACGAATGCGTGAATCGCTCCTCTTCGTCTTCCGGGTACAGCCGGCGATGGCCGTTGCGGAATAGTATCGCGGTCGACGCGGTGCATCCAAGCAGGCCCGCCAGCAGAATCGCCCAGCACTGCCCAAGCCCGACTTGCCAAATCAACACCGGCGCTACCACGAACACATACACAAACAAACCGTTGGTAACGAAGCGCAACCACCGCGCCTGCGCCTGGAACTCCTTGAGCCGGTCCCGAACAAGTCGCTCATCCAGCGTCTCGCGCACCAACTCTTCCAGGAACGATGGCCGTTTGCCTTCAGCAGCCTCAGCCAGAGCTCGCAGGCGCTTCGCCAGAAATTGCGTATACGTGGTGGATTGCGGCCGCAGAAGGACCACTCCGTTAACCTCCACCTTCTTCCCCACCGGCCGTGCCTTTCCCAGCTCGCGCATGCCGCACAGCGCGGCGCTTTGTGGCGGACGCCAGCCGGGATTCACCGCCGGAGCGACAAACATCAGCGCCCCCTCGGGCGAAAGCGACACCGGCAACTGACCGCCCACGAGGATGGTGCCGAGCGGCGGCAGCGGCGCCCCGAAAATAAATCCGCCGAGCTGGTTTCCCAACAGCGTGCCGGGATGTTTCATCCTCCACTGTGTTCCCAGCCAGGTGCGGAATACTACCGACCCGCGGCGCACCCAGCAGGCGCATTCCCAAACATACAGCAGCGCCAGAATGAGGAACAGCAGTTCCAGGTCCGTCATTCAGTCCGCGTGCCTTGGCGCGTGAACAGCTTCTTCAGAAACGCGGCGGCTGCTACCAGCGCCACCACGATCAGCTTATAAGCCTTCTTGAAAAACACCGCCAGCCAGGCAAACATGCCCAGCTTGGCCGCTCCCACCGCCGCGCCCCCCACCACCAGCGCCCCCAGGCCGTACTTGGCCACCTTATCGCCCGGCTTGTACTCCGCATACGATTCACCCGTCGTATAGCGGTAGCCGGTCAAAAGCTCGCGGACCGTCGGCAACGCCTCATTCAGCTTGTCCGGCTCCACAATCAGAACCGCCCCCATCACCCCCTTGCGCCCCAGCAACCGCGTGTTGTAATTCAGGATCGGCTGGCCCTCGCACTGGCCGCGCACCGCCCATTCGAGATTGTGAGTTGTCTCGTCATATTTCGGCCGCACATCCCACCCGATCACCTCGATCGGCGGATGCCCCGCCTTCGCCCGCACCTTGTTCGCCTCGGCCGTGCCGCGCCTGATGCTATCCAGCAGCTTGTCCGCATCCAATTTGTCCTTGTCGTCGTCCTTCACGTAACCAATGCCTGAAAAATGAAACACAACCGCCCACTCCTGGTTGGTGGGCTTAAGCCAGCCGACCTCGTCGCCGCTTACCGGCTCGCCTTCCGCCTTCAACAACCTGCGGTACTCAGCCCCGTCGAGAAACACGTATCCCGACGGCAAGTCGATTTGGGCGTGGCTGCCCAAGCGCGCCTGCGCGGGGCCTTTGACCACGCTCAGCTTGCGGCCGGAGTTCGTCCCCGGTTCCTGGGCTGGCACAGTTGGGATCAGGGCCATCCCGCACGCGACCACCACCAACCACCTGGCTAAAGCTTTCATCCGTTTCGAGATTTTTCTGTCAATTTCTGGCCCCACCCTTTTTTTCAGATGCCCGGCCACGGCACGGGTGTAATGCCGACCATACCCACGCGTCAATGCGATTCGGACTCCTGCAGTTCTTATACATTCAGTCGTTTCCGTCGACTGGCACTGCCGTAACGTGTTCCGGTGCGTTGACCAGCTTCACCTCAGTTACGGCCGAGTCACAATAGCCACGCATAGATGCGTTGTTCATACGGTCGCCGTACCTACGACCACTGCTTAAATTGACTTTCTGTGTTCAACACGGCCCTCGAATCGAGCCCCGCCGCCAAGGACCCCGGCCTGAAATTCCGGTCTTGCCAATTCGCCCGCCCTGTGGCAAAAGAGAGGACAGTGGAAGCGGGTGTGGTTCAGTGGTAGAATGCGGGCTTCCCAAGCCTGAGATGAGGGTTCGATTCCCTTCACCCGCTCCAATCAATTTCCCCACTTTTCCTGAGGATTTTTCAACTTTTTGTCCACGGGCTGTCGGCTTCCAACGTAGTAGTAAAAAATTAGTAAAAAATGCTGGCGCTCTAAGTTAGGCACACGATTTGGTGGAGCAGGGGTGTTTTGAGCCTCGAATCAGCGCATGATCATTTGTCATCGGCCAATTGGAGTTAAGTGCTCGTGCGCTATCTTCCACTCCTCGGCCTCTTTCACGAACACCAGTGTCGAACGGTCTTTCTTGGAAACGACCTTGCCGCCCGACTCGACACTGTAGTCGAGAATGAAGGTGGCGATGCCGACGTTGTCGAAAACGTCGATCTTCAGCGCGTCGGCCTGCATCTTCAGACCTTTGGCAGCCCCCAAGCCATCATGCTCGCCCTTTCGCCCGGCAGCGGCGTCCAAGCGATCTGGGGATGAACCTGAGAACTTCGTGAATTTTGGCCCGTAGAGATGATACCGGTCCAACCGGTCGAAGTCCTTGCTCTCTGCCGCTGCGAAAACGTCTTGGAGCCGTTCCTGGATTTGGGCTTGCTCCCGCGCCTGCGTCGCCTGTGGATTGGCCATACGCAGCGAGGCGCAGCCGGCAGTTAGCAATGCCGCCAGAAGTGCCGCCCCCAACGCCTGTCTTTCTAATGTGACCTTGTTCTTCATCGCGAATGCTTGTGTTGTCAGGCTATACATACGCCTTCCCGGCTTCAACTCCCTCGCCAGGACTAGCAAAGCTTGCCGCCATCGACACAGCGCATTCTTCATCTTTGGCGAAGAATAGCCGGCGATTCCATGATAGGCGGTGGCAGATCAGTATTGAAATTGCGCAGCGGGATCTCCCTGTCGCCGAGCAACCGGTACAGAATGCCGGCCCGAGTAAAGATGAGCTTGCCCCGATGATCCTTTCCCAGCCAGTCGGCACCACGGTGCTCTGCCGGATCCAAACGGAATCCCTCGTCCGGAGCCGGATGACAATAGATGCCCAGTTTGTCCTTGACCTGCAAACCGTGTTCGCGAAAAAGAGAATGAGCTTCAGGGAGGGCACCCTTCCCATAGTTGAGCGACACCGTGCAATTAGTCAGAAAACGTCCTCCGCCGCCCCAGAATGAACCCGCCGGCCAAAGAGCCACTGGTTGAAAACTGGGAATTCTGCTCACAGCAGTAAACGCAAAGACACCCTCTGGAATGTACCGCGGCTTCCATTGGTAACCGAAATAGACGAAGAGCCGGCCATCTGGCGACAAACCGCATTTCTCAGCGTAAATCCGTCCATGCCACCATTCCCCATCTATGAACTGGTCGGTCTTCGTGTTCCAAACGATCATTTTTACTCGGCGCGAGGGCCCGCGACGCAGAATTAGCGTTACGGGGGCCTTCGCCGCGAAGATCAAGGCCAATCGGCAGGGTGGTTTGTGGACCACATCCATTTCGCATCCAGAGA
>DATDCV010000571.1:0-13693 GCA_036524155.1 Verrucomicrobiia bacterium | reverse complement strand
TGGAACCAGAGCCTCGGCCGCGTGCATCGACCCCCACGGGCCAAATGCCAGCGCTCCCGCCGCCAAGAAGTGAATCCCGACTAGTTTCATGGCGGGTTAAAATGCGTGATCGCCGCGCTAAAGTAAAGCGGCGCAACCTCGGCGGTTCGACTCCGGCTCGTGCGGACGACCCCGTCACGGGAGATCTATTGGCGCGGCGGCAGCGAAACTTGCCTCGAGGAGAGAGCCTTCGCCCCAATATCCCGTCGGTAATGAGCCCCCTCAAAACGAATCCGGGCTACCGCTTCGTAGGCCCTCTCCCGCGCGGATGCCAGGTCCTCGGCCCAGGAGGTAACTCCGAGCACCCGTCCGCCGCTCGTAACCAGTTCATTGCCCACCTTCGCGGTACCGGCGTGAAAAACCTTTGTATTGGGCAACCGTTCCGCCTCGTCGATTCCGACAATCGGTTTTCCTTTGGCATACCCGCCGGGATACCCCGCAGAGGCCATAACCACACACACCGACGGCTGCGATGACCACTTCAATTCCGCCTCCGGGAGCCTTCCGTCGACGCAGGCCTCCAGCAATTCCACCAGGTCGTTCTCCAAACGCGTCAGGTAAACCTGCGTTTCAGGGTCGCCGAACCGAGCGTTGAATTCCAACACTTTGGGCCCTGAACTCGTGAGCATCAGTCCCGGATACAGCACGCCCCGGAAATCTATGCCTTCCGCGGCGCAACCCCGCAGCCAAGGGTTGAGAATACGGGCGCGAACTTCCTCGAGGCCACCTTGATCCAGGAACGGGGCCGGCGAGTAGGCCCCCATCCCGCCCGTGTTTAGCCCCTGGTCGCCGTCCAACGCGCGTTTGTGGTCCTGGGACGTCGGAAACAATTTCGCCCTCTGCCCGTCGCAGAGCGCATGCAGGGATATTTCGATCCCTTCCAGCAACTCCTGGATCACCAGTTTCTCGCCCGCGCGACCAAAGCTCTTGCGCACCAGCACTTCATCGATGGCGGTTTCCGCCTGGCGCATCTCGCTGCAGATTATCACTCCCTTGCCCAGGGCCAGGCCGTCCGCTTTCACCGCGCAGCGCCCGTCGAGCGAGGCGGCAAAAGCCCTGGCGGCGAGGGGCTCCTCGAAAGTGCCCGCGCGTGCGGTTGGAAGGCCGTGGCGCTGCATGAATTCCTGGGAGAAGACTTTCGAGGATTCGAACTGCGCCGCCTTTTGGTTCGGACCCCAGATGCGCAGACCGGCCTTTTGAAACAAATCCACCACGCCCAGCGCCAGCGGGTTGTCCGGACCCACCACCGTCAGGTCCACCTTCTGCTCGCGCCCGAACGCAAGGAGCCGGGGAAGGTCTTCCGCCCCGATGTTGATTGTTTCCACTGGCGCACCTGTGGCGGCGAGGGTTTCCCGCGCGACCCCGCCGTTGCCCGGCGCACACCACAGCCGGGTCACGTGGGGCGACCGGGCCAGCTTCCACACCAGCGCGTGCTCGCGGCCCCCCGAACCAATGACGAGAATTCTCATGGGCTGGCATTCAAGCAGGAATTGGAAGGACCGCAAAAGCTTTTCTAAAAACGAGCGGAATGTTCGTGCTGGACTTTTCGACAGATTTGTGTAAATGGAACTGCTCTTAAAGAGAAATTAACAATCATTATATGAGAATTGGATTAGGACTGATTTTTGCAGCCGGCCTCGGCTTTACCATCGCGCAAGCGCCCGCTCGCGCCGCGGACGACCAACCTGCTTTCAAGGATGACAAAGAGAAGGCCAGTTATGCTGTCGGCACATCCTTCGGCAATATGATCAAACGCAGCGGCATGGAACTCGACCTGGACGTGGCGATGGCCGCCATGAAGGATTTCCTGGCGGGAAAAGAAATGCGCCTCACGGACATGCAAGTCCAGGAAACGCTGCGGAACTACCAAATGGAAGCACGGCGCAAAACGGCAGAAAAGAACAAGAAGGAGGGAGCGGCTTTTCTGGCGGAGAACAAAGGCAAACCCGGCGTCAAGACCCTCACAGTGGCTCTCTCGGAAACCAACAAAGTTGATCTCCAATACAAGGTGGTCACCGAGGGAACCGGCAATAAGCCCGGCAGCAATGACACCGTCACGGTCAAATACCGCGGCACGCTGATCGGCGGCAAGGAATTCGACAATTCGGAAAAGCGCGGCCAACCGGCCAAATTCAGGGTCAATGGCGTGATTAAGGGCTGGACGGCGGCGCTCGAACAAATGAAAGTCGGTTCCAAGTGGGAAGTGTTCATCCCTTCGGAACTGGCCTACGGTGACATGGGCAACCCCAACATCGAACCTGGCTCGACTCTCATCTTCGACGTCGAACTGCTCGGCACCGAACCCCCGGCCGCCGTCGCCCCGCCTCAACCTTTGACGAGCGACATCATCAAAGTTCCCTCGGCCGAAGAACTCAAGAAAGGCGCCAAGATCGAGGTGATCAAACCCGAAGACGCTGCCAAAATGGCTCAAGAAGAGCAGAAGAAGAAGGCGGAGAAGAAGTAGCAGAAAGAAAGAGGTTTCTCAGCTGGAAGCCCTGCCCCGCCCGGGTAGGGCTTTCTGTTTTTCATGACTCCGCGCAATTGGCTGCTGTTAGCTTGGATTTCCCTGCTGGCAGGAAGCTGCTCCCGCGAGGCCTCGTCACCGGGCAAACCCCCGGAACTGCGCGTTCTTTGCGGTAGTTCCATGGCCACCCCCGCTCAAATCCTCTGCCGCCGCTTCAAAGAAAATCAACGAGTGGAAGCGCTATTGGACCTGGGTGGGTCGGAGACACTGTTGCCACGGATCCTGGGGGGCGCCCCGGCGGATATCTTTATTTGTCACGACCCCTTCGAGCAAAAGATCAGGGAAGCAGGACGCTGGACCGGTTCGGCGCGGGTGGGCGTGCTCCGACCGGTTCTTCTCGTGCATCCAGGCAACCCCCTGAATCTGAGATCTCTCAACGACCTGACCAATCGAAACCTCAAAATCGGCATCGGCGACCCACGCTACTCCACCTGCGGCGCCCTCTTCGTCGATCTGCTGGACAAGACCGGTCTGCGTGACGCAGTCATGAAACAGGTGACGCTGCAGGCCCGAACCCACGCTGAAGTGGCTAACGGCCTAATCGTTGGACCGCTGGACGCGGCGGTAGTCTGGAATTACATCGCGACGATGTATTCCGGCAAGGTTGAACGGGCTCCGATCGCGGCTCGCTATCCGGAAGTCAACGTGACTGTCGTGGGGCTTACGCAAAGCCCTAATCCTGTTTTGCGGGACGCATTCCTGGAGGCCTGTCGAAGGGAGTCAACGAAGGCATTCTTCGTCGAGCAGGGTTACGGAGAGTGAGGGAATGCCTCCCACGATTGTACCCCTTTAGTCTTGGGTCGGAACGCCGAGTTGCACTCGGCTTACCATCGGCCGTCGGCTCGCTTAAGCCGATTAGAAATCGGCGCTCCGACCCAAGACTAAGGCGCTACCCACGGTTCGATATTACTCGATTCCATATTACTCTTGACATGCCGACTTTAGCGCTTACGCTAACGTTTGTGGCTGGCAAACCAGGACTCCATTGCCGCGGAGACCACCGCGAGGCCATCGTCTTGACGAAGTCGACCGGGACGAGTTTTTGGAGAGCCTGTCCGAGATCCGCAAAAAAGCTAGACGCCAGACAACCGGCACTCACAAGGGGCGCTGGACACACGATTCGAACCTAAGCTCTATGAATGCGGATATCCGCAGAACCGGCCTCAGTTCCAAAGCCTTTACCCTGATCGAGCTGCTCGTAGTGATTGCGATTATCGCGATCCTGGCTTCGATGCTCCTGCCGGCGCTCAGCCGGGCCAAACTCAAGGCCCAGCGTCTGCAGTGCGTCAACAACATTAAGCAGATCGGAACGGCGCACTTCATGTACGTCAACGACACAGGCAAAACGATGCCATACCAGGAGCCAACGGAAACCTACGACCTTTGGATGAAGAAACTCATCGCGGGATATGCTTTTGTTAACCGGGTCCGTGTCTGCCCTGTTGCCCCGGAGGAAAATCCGTGGCGCCAGCGGAACACCTTGCTTGACGGGTTCGGCATGGTGGACCAGTCCTGGAAGTGGGTCTATGGCACCACCAATTACCAGGGCAGCTATGCGCTGAACGGGTGGTTTTATTCCGGGCTCAACGATGCCAACAAGGAGTTCGGCCGGGAATCTTCGATCCAGGTGCTACCCAAGACCCCGATCTTTACCGATTCGATTTGGGTGGATGCGTGGCCTCTCGCGACGGATACCCCCGCGCGTGACCTGTTCCAGGGCGGCAACAGCGCCGGCATGCAGCGCCTCACCATCGCCCGCCACGGCTCAGTTACTGCCAAGAGCGCCCCGCGGAACGTCGCAGCGGGGGCGGTTTTGCCAGGGGGCATCACCATCGAGTTCGCGGATGCCCACGTTGAAAACGTCAGGCTCGAGAACTTGTGGACACTTTTCTGGCACAAAGGCTATGTCCCACCCGCCAGCCGCCCTCGATGATCGGGGGCAACTTCCCCGGGAACCTTTCCTCTCCTTCAAGGAAGGAAAGGTTGTGAACTATTGTTGGAGCAGGCGATAGAAAATCACCGAGTTGGTTGCCGGTAGCGGCAGATTCATGACTCGATTGGTCTGGGTGTAGTTGAGCCATGGCAGCCATCCGGGAGATGCCAGGTTCGTCGAGTACTGCACCTGGTAATTGTTACCCACATTGCCGTAGAGGATCAGCGCGCGCGCGAGGTTGTTGGTCAAGATACCCAGCATCAACGGCTGCGCCTGCAACACAGCCACCGCGCCGCCGTGCGCAATATAATTGCTATAGGATAGACCCGAAGGCTTCAGGCCGCTAAGGGCGATAATCGGCAGCGTCACATAGCTTGAGGCCGAATTGGTTGCGGCAGCGAAGTTGAGGCGCGACACCAGCTGCGTCCCTTGCAGCGTTTGCCCCGCAGCCGCCTCCAACGTAACCAGGATATTGGTCTTGTGATCCAGCAGCGTTGCGAGGCCGATTTGCGGCGCGAGGGGAGTGATCGTCCAGTTGGTCAGGACATCTCCGGGAATCGGGACGACAAAAATCAGGTTGGTTACACCCGCGTTCGACGCTAGGTAAACCGGCAGGCTGGAGCTCTGGCCCCCCAGAAGGTTGGTCGTGCCGAGAGCTAACTCAAGGTAATCTAGCACCGTCACCGTAAAAGCCTGGTTGGTGCTCATGGAAGGACTGCCGTTGTCGGTGGCGATGACCGTGAAAGCGTTGATTGTCTCAGCGTAGGCGCGAGATGGCTGCCACCGAAAAACGCCGCTCGTAGCGTCGATACTCGCGTCACCCGGCGACCCGGGCCCCAGGCTGTAAGTCAACTGGTCGCCGTTCGGGTCGTAGGCCTGCACCTGGAACGACACATATCGGCCGGGCGGAACCACGAGATTGGTTATCGCCGCCATCACAGGAGGCTGGTTGGTGGTGGCGTGCACCCAGGACATAGTGACGACATTCGTGGTTTGGTTTCCCGCAAGGTCCTGGACCCCGGCAAGGCGCAAGGTCACCTGGTACGTTCCAAGCGGCGTGGTGAAAAAGTTCAGGTTTCCAAGCAGGAACGTGTTGCTCGAGAGATACGACAATGTCGGCGCAAACGTGCTGGCACCGTTGTAGGTGATCGCGAAATTCGTCGCGCTGAGCGTACTCATATTGATCGGTTTCGAGAACGTTACCGGGATGCTGGAAACTGCGGAATAGAGCGGACTGGCGACTTGTTGAATGAGCGCCGTCGGCGGAATAAGGTCCACAACAACATTAAAGAAGGAAGGCGGAGACACATTCCCGGCGATATCGATCGCAGTTACCTGAAGGCGATGGAGCCCCGCCGTCGTAAATGACAAGGCAGCGCTAAAATTCGTGCCGGTCACGAGGGCCGTGCCCAGGTCGGCGGACAAGGTGGTGTCGTACACGCGTACAGTCAGGTTCGAGACCGCGACGCGGCCGAACAGCGTGATATTGTTCGTGGCGGTGAGGCCATCCGTCGACGATATGCCGAGGTCGGGGGCAATAAAGAGGTTCGTTGGGGAACCCGGGATCTCGAGAATGATCTGCCAGGTTTCGTTGGCGATGCCCGTGCCCGCGTTTCCGGCCAGGTCCGAAATGCCGGTGGCATTGACACTGAAAGCATAGTCGCCGGCGTAACCCTGGACCCAACTGATGTTCCCTACCCGATAGGTTGACGGGTTCAGGGCGGTGACAGTCACATCGCTGGTGATGAGATTTGGGCCGCCGTTGCGAGCGAGTGTGAGATCCTGATAATCAAAAGTTGTTGCGTCGATTGGATGTGAGAACGTCACGTCAAGCGTTCGCACGACGATATTGCGCGGGTTGGTGGTGACTTGTTCCAGAGCGGCAATAGTGGGGCCGGTGGTCAGCATGGTCCAGGTCACTGAACGCGAGCCGGAACCGGCAAGGCCGCCGGTGTCCTGCACGGCCGCCGCGTTGACCGTCAGCACATAATCACCCTCGGCCCCGGTGAGCGGACCCAGCCCGGCGATGATGAACGAGGTTCCTGATTGAGCCGTCACCGTGACCGCGCTGGTGATCAAGTCCGGACCGCCGTTGAGGGTGAGCGACAGGTCCTGGTAGGTAAAGGTTGCGGGAGCGATGGCCTTCGAGAAATTGACCGTCACAGTCGTCAGGGGCGTGTTTCTCGGGTCGGGCGTGATAGCGCCCAGGCTTTGCACCACGGCCGCGACGTTGCCTTTCGCCCATTGAGTCGAGGCGGAAACATTGCCGGCATCGTTGCCCCAGAGGTCGTAAATCCCCGAGCCATTGACGGTGAGCTCATAGTTGCCGTCCACCGCGGTAAATGGCGCGAGGCCGTTGATCGAGTAGGTGCTGTTCGAAAGCAACGTCAGGCTAACGCCGGCCCCAGCGGTGATCAGGTTGGCGCCGCCATTCCGCGTCAGCGTCAGGTTTGCGTAGCTGAAAGTGCCGGGGTCAACGGATTCCGAGAAAACCAGGTTGACAGACGACACGGCGCCACTCTGGTTGAAGGGCGTGACCGGACCGACCGATACGATCGCGGGCGGTGTCGTGTTGGTCGAATGATAGTACAGCGTGTAGGAGCCTGTGCCTGCCCAATCGAACAGGTGTACCAGGTTTTCATATACCGCGCCCGCGCTGGAGGAAGGGAAGCTGCGGTCCGTCGCCCAGGCGTTATTCGTCAAGGCCAGCACCTTCCCGTCGGAACGGACCACGCGCTGCAACAGGAACCCGGCGCCCGGATCGGGCAGTTGGAAGTAGTTCCAGCCAGAGCTTGCCGCTGCCTGCAGATGCGCCTGCAAATGGCCGGGCCCGATCGGTTCGTCGAAGGTCCCGTTGGTAATGACATTTACCGCGGCGACGGTGCCGTCGCTGAGATAAAGCAAATCCGGCAGGCTGGCGGGGTCGGGAAGGTCATTCACCAAAAAGTCCGGCACGTTGTCGTCCGTTGGCCGGTTGGCCAGGACGGGGTGGATGAGCTCATGGATCTCAACACTCTTAATCAGGGACGTGTTGGTGCTCCCCAAATCATCCACATGCTCAAAGGACGCGTTGAAGGAAATGAACTTGCCCTGAAGAGTCGAGAGCATTTCCCAACTGACTTCTTTCGCAGCGCCCGGGGCGATGTCGCCGAGGTTGGCCGACAACGACGGCGTCACCGGTTGGCTGCCCACCTGGGTGCCGATGATCTTGAAGTTAATTAAAAGGCCCTTTTGGTTATCCACAATTTGCGGCTGGCCCGAGGTGATTTGGAAGTTGTGGGCGGAACCCGCGCCGACGTTCTTCACGATCAGGCCGAGAGCGAACGGCTCGGAAGGTTCGGTTTGTGGCGTGAAGGGGTCATCGCCGTACACGTCCCGCTGCTGGAAGTAGACCAAGTCAAGCTGGGCCTCCGGGTAGACGGTGATGGGGGCTGAGAGCAGGGGCACAGTAACCAGTTCGCCGTGGTCGAGGTAACTCAGTGTGCCGCCAATCTGGTAGGTTGCGGGCGCGCGCGGTGCCGCGTCGATGGTGGGGATAAACGTATACACCGCAGAGCCCGAGGCTCCGCCGGCGAGCGTGCCGGTGCCGTCGACCGCTGTCATTCCGCTGACGACCGGTCCTTCGGTTACAAACCTGCTCGCCGCCGCTCCGTTCGTGGCGTCACGAAAGTCGAGACTCACCTGGATGCCGGCGATCGACGTGTCGCCGCCATTATCGATCTCCAGCGTGCCTTTGAACGCCGATCGTGTAAGGGTGACACTTTGCTCGATGCGCATGCGAACGCGGGCGCAAACACCTTGCAGGTCCTTTGCCCGGCTCGCCCGAAGCAGTGGCGACAAAAACCCGGGCAACGGTGTTTGCCCTGTCTGGGCAGCCAGCAGCGAACCAGGGCTGCCGCAATTCCCGGAGGAGCTCCCCGTGGAGGTCGCTCCGCCCGAAACATACCAGCCGTTGCCGCCGCTGATGCTGAGGCTGAATCTGAAGCCGCCACCGCCACCGCCGCCGCTGGGAATTGGCGGGAGTGATACATCCTTCAGCAAATCGCAAAGGCATTGCAGAATATCGCTTCCACCGCCGGACACCGCGCCACCCGCCGCTCCTGCCAACCCCCCTTCCAAAGCGCCGATCGCGGCGCCACAGGCCGTGGAAATCATGGCTTGCTGGCAGGGAGTAAGATCCGCCCCCGCGCACGCCAGCAGCGCGGACAGCGTATTGCAGGTGAGGTTAATGAGATTGTCACTCGTCGCAGTCTCTTTAAGGCCCTGCAAGCAGTCGTAGACGCTCTTGGTGGTGCAGACGACCGACAGGTCAACGCTGCGCTGCTGCAAGACATTGTTGGGACCGCAGACGTAGTAATAGTTCACCCCCAAGGGGATGTCCGGCAGGCACGCATTGAGATCGCTCGTGCTGCAACCGCCGCCATCCTTGGGTCGGACGAGGTCGGCGCCTTTGACCAACCCGGGCGCCGGAGCACTCCGGAGCTGAACCGTCACGGGAATTTCCACGGTGCTCTGAGCTGGAATTATACCGACGTCCGTGACGAGTGGCGTCACCAGGTAGGTCGGGTTGTTCGGCACGGTGATCGTCACCCCGTTCGCGGCGATTAGTCCCTGGTTGCTGAGCTTGATTGTGAACTGCGACGCCACGCCGGGCGCCACCGGCAGCATCACCCGGGGTTCAGCCACGACGACATTGGGCACGGGCACCGCCGTTTCAAACACGGATTCCAGAACGACGCGGTAATGGTCCTGGATTTCGGTCGGAACCACGGTCCATTGGTAGGAGATTAATTGCCGCGGCATGAACGCCTCCAGGTCGACGACGATGCCGGGAACGACTGTCGCCGAACCGCGGTACTGGTTATGTTTCGGTGCGCTGCCGTCGACCGTAT
Source organism: Verrucomicrobiia bacterium (assembly GCA_036524155.1). Classification (GTDB taxonomy): domain Bacteria; phylum Verrucomicrobiota; class Verrucomicrobiia; order Limisphaerales; family UBA8199; genus DATDCV01. Next base: position 4,305 of record DATDCV010000571.1, on the reverse strand, counting down.
AAGGGCCGGCCGGCAAGGCTGTGAAGTAGGCAAATCCCGCCGCGTCGGTGTTGGTTTGGGCAATGACCGCACTGGTGAACGCATCACGGATAGTGATGGTTGCGTTGGTAACGTTGGGCTCGCCGGCAACGTAGTAGGTGTAATCGTCGGTCGCTCTCACTCGCAGGTCGCCCGTAGCGGAGGAAACGGCGCGGAACTGGAATTGCACGCTGACACCCGCGTTGCCATTGAAGGCCGCGAGATTACCCGTATAGAGAGTCAACGGCAGATCCGCGGCCGGATTGAGCAGCAAAGTGACCGTCGCCTTGCCACCCGCCGGAATCGAAGGAATTATCGCCGGCGAACTCAGTGACATCCACGTCAGGTTGGTCGGCAAGGACAGCGTCAGATCACCACTGCTCGCGCCGCCGGCGTTGAGAATATCGAAGGAAACAGCCGTTTGGTCTCCCACCAACATGCCGCTGGACAGGTAACCCGGGTTCGCGATGAGCTGCGGGACCAACGGGACGATGTTGGCGGTGACCGGTATGGATACCTGCGCACCCTCGGTTGAGGTCGCTGTCGCGGTAAACCGCACTTGCGCGCTGTGCGTCACTGGGCTCTGGAACGTGAAGTCAACATAAGTCAAGCCATCGCCGGGCAGTGTATTATTGGTGAAAGTGAATTGCGCGGAGAGGTTCCCTTGCAGGTCGGGCACGGCAAAGGCCAACCCGCTCAAGGTGTGGCCGGAGAGGTTGCTCAACACCAGGTGTCCGGTGAAAGGCACGTTGGGCAGCATCTGAACGTTCAAGCTCGCCGGTTGCGCCTGCATCGCCAGCAGCACAAACGTCCCCTGCACCCGATCTTGAAGCACATAAGGATTATCAGCGCCGGCCGCGTAATCGCCGCCCTCGTTGGCAAGCGGCTGGAAGGTGTAGGAGAATCTCCCGGTCGCGTCCGACACAACGGTGGAAACCCGCCGCGCGCCATTAACAGTAATCCGCACGGTGGCGAACTTGTTAGCCAGCGGCTGGTTGTTGGTAACGTTGTAGATCCAGCCGGAAAGCACCACCGGTGTTCCAGCCGGCGCAACTGTCGGCGTAATGTTGGTGATCGCGGCGCTGTAATCCGGGCTGACCGCCAGCGGGTGCGATGAAACCAGCGTGTTGTTCTGTTTGCTGAGCTCGGTTACAGCATTGCCGCCGTCGGTCTGCACCATGACCCAGTAGCCGCCCGGAGCGGCCGGCATATAGAAAGTCGTTTGGTTGGTATAGGTGGCCCCGATAGGCAATGCCGCGGCGTTGGTAACCAGCGCCACGAGAAACGCGCCCTGGCCCAGGTTATCAGTCGAGAGATAGACGTAATCTCGCCACAGGCCGTTGGTCGCAGCACCCAGGCCGTTGTTGGCGACGACCCATTTCACGGTTATTTGAGAGCTGGTCAGCGCGTTGCTGGCAATAGCTATGGACGTCGGCAGCAGGTCGGGCAGGTAGATGTCGGAAACGGTTAGCGGGGTGGCCCCGGAATTGTAGCCGGTGGCCGACGCACTGAGCGTGACAGCCCTCGAACCGGTCTGCTGGTTGTCCAGAACTCCCGTCGCGGTGAACGTCGCGCTGGATTGGTTGATGGGCAGAGTTACCGTTGCTGGAAGCGACACGACGCCCGAGGGCAAGGAATTCAGGGTTACAGTAACGGCGTTCGCGGGGATGGTGTTGCGGGTGACAGTGCCCAGCGTATTGCTGCCCTTGGAAATTGTGGAGTTCGCGACGCTGAGGGAAAGCGTCGGGCCATTCACATCGAGAATCTGCAAAGTCGCGAAGGCTTGGCCGTTGGTCAATGCAACCCGGCCGGGAGTCAGCGGCTGTGCGACGATTGTCGCGGTCTGCGGGCCGGTCGACAGATTGTCATTGCCGACACCGATGTTGAAGTCCACCGACCTGACCCCTGCGGGAATCGTCACCACCGACGGTGTCGTAACCAGGTTGTTGCTCAGCACGGTCAACTGGATGCTTTGCGAAGCGGCCAGCGCGTTCGCGATGCTGACCGTGCCAACGTCGGCAGAACTGCCGGCGCCTTTATTCACGGTCGCACGCAAGAGACTGAGGCCCAACTGAACGGTATCCACATTCAGCACATCTACTTCCGCCGAAACCGAACTGAAACCCGGTGCGGTAACGGAAATATTCGCGCGTCTGGTATCATTAAGCCCGCTCACCGGCACCGGCGTCAGCCCGAAGCTCGCGCTGGCCTGTCCGGCAGGAATGGTGACACTGGCGGGCGCGATCAGCGCGCCAGGATTGTCACTCGCCAAAGCTACCGTTAGCGGAGTGGCGAAATTCGCGTTGCGCGTGACCGTCGCGGTCACCGCATTGGTGCCGGCGTTTTCATTGACGCTGCGCGCGCTGAGACTCAGGGCCAGCGTCGCCGGATCGTCCTGCAGAATCGTTAGCGTGGCCAGGCCGGTCGGATAACCAACTGCACTGGCGGAAACTGTCTCGAGGATGGGACTGCCGGAAACAAAGTTGTCGATCGGCCCAATCAGGAAACTGCGGGCGCTCTGCCCCGCGGGGATCGTTATCGAGGCGGGCACGTATAGGTTGGTGCCCGTAGTCGTTGTCAGTTGAATGGTTAGCGAAGCGGAAATGTTCCCGTTGCGAGTCACGGTTGCCTGCACCGAATTGGTGCCGGCGGATTCGGAGACAGTATCGCGCGACAAAGCCAACAGCAGCGTCGGGGTTATCGTTAGGGCCTGAGTGGAAATAGCGCTATTGTTGGTGGTGTTTAATTCGAACACGCTCGCGGACGCGTTGGCTTTCACGACGAGCCAGGCGTTTCCCTGCACGAATTGGGGCAAGGTGACCGTGCGGGTAGGATTCGTGGATCGATTCGCCGCCAGCACGTTGGTGACCGCAAACGTGCTCAGAAGTTGACCGCCGCCAATCGCGTTGACATCCGTAAGAAAGACCTGGTCATACCAAATGTTGGTGGCCGCTCCAGTGCCTTGATTGGTGTCGGTCCACGTCACCGAGATCGCCTGGCCGGCATGGGCGGTCGCAGGTACCAGGATGTTGGTTACCACCAGGTCCGGATACGGAGCCAGCGTGGAGGCCACTGTGAGCGAGTTCGTGTTGTTGGATTCGGCGGTGCCGCCCCCGTTGTACTCAAAGACTTTGTTATAAACATCCGCCGTCAGCGCAATCCGCAGAGTTCCCGCGCCAGCGACCCCGTCGGGTAGGTTGAACGAAAACTGCCGCGCGACGGATTGACCCGCGGCGATAGGCGTCGCCCCCGAGTCGTAGATAAGGTCTGTGCTGCTGAGGGTCTGCGCGGTAGTCTCGTTGCTGACGATGACGCGATCCTGGAACGAATTGGTGACCGCACGGGTCCCCGTATTGGCTTCCTGCCAGGTGATTCCGACCCTGGAGCCGGACTGGATCTGGGAATTGGTCACTGCGAGGCCGGTGATCTGCAAGTCCGGATAGGCCGCCAGGGTACTGGTGAGCGCGATGGACGCCGTGTTGTTGGCTTTGGCGGTGCCATCGCTGTTGGCTTCGTATTGGGTCGCGTACGAATTAACCGTGACAACGACCGCTAAATCCCCCGCGCCGGACGGGCCGTCAGGTAGCCTGAAAACAAGTTGCCGATTTCGTGAACCCCCGGGCGGCAACGGACCGTTGGCGGTTGGGTCATAATACTGCGCGGAGTTCAGAAGCGTTTGACCGGTCGTGCGGTTGGTTACCACCACCTGGTCATACCAATAGCTGAAGGTCGTGCCCGAGCCCGAGTTTGTGTCCGTCCAGGCTATGAGCAAGTTGCCGCCGGAAATGCCCGTGGAGGGCGCCGCCGACAACGCGGTAACCTGTAAATCAGGAGCGGCGAACGTGGTGAAAGTGTTGTCGCCCGAGAAGGTTTCGTTGCCGGCCTGGTCGCGCGAACGTACCCGGTAATGGTAAGTCGTCAGCGCATTCAGGTTGTTAAGCGTTACTCCATGCGCGGTCACCAGTTGGCTGTAAAGCCCCGAACCCGACCCGTATGCGGTGCTTGGGCCGTAATCGACCTGGGACGATGACGGTTCCGAAGATGTCCAGGTGATGAACGCGGAGAGGACGGAGGGAGCAGCAGCCAGGTTGCTCAACACCGGCGGCGTCACGTCTCCTTATGCCGCCTGGGGTGAGCAAAGTTAGATGAATAAGAAAAAGAAAAGGAAATCCTACTACAAATGCAACAAGAGAAGTGGGCTTATCTAGGGGTTACAACAGGCTTTGAGCCATGATGATGACACCGGTTTCTCCGTGTCATTGGCCAGGGCAGACAGCTGCTTCTCAT
>DATDCV010000570.1:0-22649 GCA_036524155.1 Verrucomicrobiia bacterium | reverse complement strand
AAGTTTACGGCTGAATGCCGGCATTCGTCGGCCAAGCTCATCAGAAAGAGTCGTCACGCTCTGTCCGCCGTTGACGAGCACATATTTCCCCGTGGGTGTTTTGATAAGCACGGCATCCGCAGAGCCGACATCCAGAAATGTGATGTGCAGACGCTTATCGGGAATCGACACAGCCTAACGTGGCGGGCGACATCATCGGCGCCGACATTTACCCCGTCAGCTATCCTCCCGGGATTCATTCGTTGCTCACCAATCGAGACATCAGTTTGGTGGGGGACCATACACGGCTGGTCATGGAGGTGGCCCAAGGTCAGCGCCCGGCCTGGATGGTTCTCCAGATCGCCTTTAGCGGTGTCGTTAAGCCCGGCAAGACGCTGCGATTCCCTACTTTTCCGGAAGAACGGTTCATGACTTATCAGGCAATCATCAATGGCGCTCGCGGTCTTTTCTATTTCGGCGGAGGCTTGGAGAAATCGCTGTCCTCGCAAGACAAAGAGCTAGGCTGGAACTGGACGTTCTGGCGGCGCGTCCTGCGACCCGTCATTGAGGAAATCGGCAGCCACAGCCCGCTTTATCCAGCCCTGCTGGCGCCGCCCTCGCCGCTACCCCTCAAAGTCAGCCGCCTGGGTAACGTAGAATTCTGTGCGCGGGAGGCAAACGGCAGTCTGTTTCTGCTCGCCTGCAAGCGTGAAGGCAAAACCGTCCAGGTTGAATTCAGCGGGCTTCCACCCACGGTCTCAACCGGGGAAGTTATGTTTGAAGCTCCCCGCACCCTTGAAGCCCGACAAGGCAGGTTCACGGACTGGTTCGCACCGTTTGAGGTACATGTTTACCGGTTCAAGTTATAGAGCTGTAACCTGGTGCCGTTAAACGTTTTCGTGCACGAATGCCCTTAATCCCGGTCGCCCGGACTCATCAGTTTGTTATTGCGTCCGTGGGCTGCCAACCCCATTACTTCCGCGTGAGAAATTGTCATTTGACCAAATATCTCCTGCTGGCGGGCTTGGTTACCGGGCCAGCAGGCCTTTCCGCAGCAAGTGTCAACGAACTGACGGCACGGGAAAAATCCGACGGGTGGAAACTGCTCTTCGACGGCAAGACGACTGCCGGCTGGCACAAGTTCAAAACCGCGCCCTTCCCGGGTAAAGGCTGGGCGGTCGAGGACGGCTGGCTGCATGGGCTTGCCAAAGGCGGCGGCGACATCATCTCGGACGACCAGTTCGATCAGTTCGAGCTGAGTTGGGAATGGAAAATTGCGGCCGGTGGCAACAGCGGCCTCAAGTATTTCGTCGCGGACACCCGCAGCTCGGCGCTCGGCCATGAATACCAGATGATCGACGACGCCAAGAACGAAGACGCCAAAGCGCCGCAGGGCAAACATGTCACCGCCTCCTTCTACGATGTGCTGGCGCCGACTTCCAAGTTACCCCTTAAAGCCGCCGGGGAAATTAACGAGTCGCGCATCCTGGTGAAAGGCAGTCACGTAGAGCACTGGCTTAACGGTGTCAAAGTCCTGGAATACGACTGCGGGAGTGATGGAACCAAAGCAGCGGTCGCCGGGAGCAAATTCAAGACCACGCCGGATTTTGGCACGTGCGTCAAAGGCCACATCCTGCTCCAGGACCACAGCAGCCAGGTTTGGTTCCGCAACATCAAAATCCGCAGCCTGTAGCACAGGCGCCTTGCCTGCTCCCACCCTGGCCCCATGACCGCGACCAAAGTGACGCCCGACGCAATTCGCGCCATGAAGCTACGCGGCGAAAGAATCGCGTCGCTGACGGCTTATGATTTCCCGATGGCGCGGCTGCTGGACGAAGCAGGAATCCCCCTGCTCCTCGTAGGCGATTCCCTGGGGATGGTCGTGCTGGGTTATCCCGATACTACCCAGGTCACCATGGCGGAGATGGAACATCATGTCCGCGCGGCCGCGCGCGGCCGCACCCGGGCGGTGTTAGCCGCGGACATGCCGTATCACAGCTATGAGACGGTCGACGCCGCAGTTGCCAACGCGCGACGATTGACCGCCGCCGGAGCCGAGGGTGTGAAAGCGGAGGGTGGACGCGAAATCCTGGAGCAGGTTCAGGCGATCACGCGGGCTGGAATCCCATTTGTCGGGCACCTGGGCATGCTACCCCAGCATGTGCTGGAAGAAGGCGGTTACCATATCAAGGGAAAAAAAGAGCCCGAACATCAGAAACTGCTCGACGACGCGACGGCACTCGAACAAGCGGGTGCTTTTGCCATTGTGCTCGAGTTGGTTACTCCGCCCGTGGCCAAGGAAATTACCGACCGAATCGGCATCCCCACCATCGGCATCGGATCCGGCGCGGGTTGCGACGGTCAAATCCTCGTGACGCCAGACTTGCTGGGTATGCTGCCCTGGTACAACCTCAAGCACGTAAAGCCCAGACTGAACGCAGCAGAGCAAATTCGCGCCGTGGTCAAGGACTGGATCAAAGGGGTGACCACCACGCTGCAAAAGACGGGATGAAACGCTTGAGCCATATCGACGCCCAGGGCGACGCCAGCATGGTGGACGTCTCCGCAAAACCGGTAATGTTGCGCGAGGCTGTCGCACGAGGCGAAATCCGGTTGCAGCGGTCCACTATCGCCCTGATCAATTCCCACGGCCTGACCAAGGGCAACGTGCTGGCGGCAGCCCGTCTCGCCGGCATTATGGCGGCAAAGAAAACAGGCGAATTGGTGCCTCTCTGCCACCCTTTGCCCTTAACACATTGCGAGGTTAATTTCGCGGTGCCACGTTCGAGGGATCGCATCGCCATAACCGCCTCCGCCAGGATCGCCGCTCAAACCGGCGTCGAAATGGAGGCGCTCACGGCGGTGAGTGTAGCGGCGCTCACGATTTACGATATGTGCAAAGCGGTCGACAAAAGCATGCGCATCACCGGTGTCCATCTCGTCTCGAAGACGAAACGCTAACAATGCCGATTCAGACGGGCATTATCACCATCTCCGACCGGGCGTCGCGCGGAACCTACGAGGACCAGGGTGGACCGGCGTTGAAGAATGCAGCGCAAGCCAACGGCTGGAGTGTGCTCACGGAATCGCTCGTGCCGGACGACATTCCTGCGATTCAGGAAGCGATTCGGCAGCACGTCGCTCGCAACTGCCACCTCATCCTCACCACTGGCGGCACAGGCATCACTCCGCGGGATGTCACCCCGGAAGCGGTGAGAGGAATCGCGACGCGCGAACTGCCGGGTTTCGGCGAAACCATGCGCATGCGGTCCTTGCAGGCAACACCCCATGCGATTCTCTCACGAAGCCTCGCCGCGGTCGTCGGCAACTCGCTGGTGGTCTGCCTTCCCGGCAAGCCTTCCGGCGCGGTCGAGTGCCTGGGGTTCGTCGTCGACGCCATCCCCCACTGCGTCGAATTGCTGCAGCAAATGCCAACAAGTTGTTAGCCTGGCCCCCTGTGCAAGCCGCCCGAAAAAAACAAAGGGCCGCCGCCCGTGCAGACGCTGCCCGGCCCAGCAAGCCGGTATCGCCCATCAGCCGCGCCATTGGCCTGATCCCGAACCGTGTCGCCCTGGCCGGCGGGTGGATTGATCAACCGTTCGTCTCCCAGCACAATCCTACCCCGCCCGGCTCGATGGTGGTCGTATCGCTGCAACCCTCCTTCCGCGTGATGGATCGGGCAGGTTGTGCGAGCGGCACGCGGACGATCGCGATGAAGCTCTGGAACGGCCGCCTGCCCAACCGACCGCGAGAAGAACTGGTTCGCAAACTTTACGAAGCGGAAAACAAGGGCAAAGCGGACCCAAGCGGCTCACAGGATATGATTGGCCTGGTGTATCCGGGCATCAGTCGCCTCGACTATGACTTCGCCGCTAACGGCGGTGTGTTTCCTGTCCACATCGAATCAATCACCGACCTACGGATCGCGCGCTGGCTCGAACAGGTCCTCCACGTACTGCCGGTCGAACCCCGCCCGGAAGGCTACAGCCCCTTGGGCAAGCAGCGCCTCGATCCAACGTGGATCTCGAGGCTGGGCGAAACAGGCAGGCTCTGTTTCGATGCCATCCGCCGCCGCGACATCCAGGCGCTCGGCCGATCCCTTAACCAGTGCATGGTTTGCTGGGAGAGAATCCTCCCGCATACAGTCGCGCACCCGACCATCAAGCTCGACCTGAAGAAACTGCTGCGGGCCTATCAGCAGCAATACGCGGGCGCCATGTACTCCGGCTGCGGCGGCGGTTACCTGCTTGTGATCTCCAACGTCGCCGTGCCTGGCGCATTTAAGGTACGCGTGCGCACGGAATAACCATGGAAGCCGTAGTGACAGGCGCCTTCGACGACTTGCGCTCTCGCGATCTGAGGTTTCTCCAGGAAGCGTCCAGGCTTGGCCGCCTGACCGTCCTTCTCTCAGACGATGAATCCGTCTACGTCATGACGGGTGAACGACCCAAATTTCCGTTCGCTGAGCGGCTATACTTCCTGAAAGCCGTTCGTTATGTGGCTGCGGTCATTCCCGCGAAGGCACCTCCTCACCTCGACGCCTTGCCAGAAGCCGGCGATTTGCGTGGCCGAGTGTGGGTGGACCAGGCCTCCGGTGCGAACGCGCAGCGACGGCGGTTCTGTCAACGGCACGGGCTCGAGTATAGGGTGCTGGAAGATCGCGACCTGGCCGGTTTTCCGGAAGCGGAACCGGCCCCAACACCAGGGCCACGCAAGAAAGTTGTGGCCACGGGCTGTTACGATTGGCTTCATTCTGGCCACGTTCGCTTTTTCGAAGAGGTAAGCGCTTACGGCGATCTCTACGTGATCGTGGGCCACGATGCCAACATCCGCCTGCTCAAAGGCGAAGGCCATCCACTGCTCGGCGAAGCCGAGCGCCGCTTCATGGCCGCCTCGATTCGCTACGTCACCCAGGCCCTGATTTCCACCGGTAAGGGTTGGCTCGATGCCGACCCGGAAATCCAGCGTATCAAGCCGGACATCTACGCAGTGAATGAGGACGGTGACCGTGGCGGAAAACGGGATTACTGCAAACAACACGGCATCGAGTACCTGGTCCTGAAACGCGTGCCGGCACCCGGGTTGCCCGGTCGCTCCAGCACTGATTTGAGAGGCTTTTGAGATTCAACGAGCAAACCACCGACAACCATGAACACAAAAACCAAAGTCATAACTTCCCTGGTCGCGCTAGCTGGATCGACCGCGCTGGCGGCGCTCTCGCTGCCGGTCGCCCCTGGCCCATTTCAGCCGACGATGGAATCTCTCACTAACTATCACTGCCCGGATTGGTTCCGGGACGCCAAATTCGGCATTTGGGCGCACTGGGGCCCTCAAGCGGTCCCGATGGATGGGGATTGGTACGCGCGGCATCTGTATGTCCAGGGCAACCGTCAATACAAACACCACCTCGAAAACTACGGACATCCCTCCACCAACGGCTATAAGGACATCATTCCGCTTTGGAAAGCCGAGAAATGGGATCCCGACCGCCTCATGGCGCTCTACAAACGAGCCGGCGCGAAATACTTCGTCAGCATGGGCTCGCACCATGACAACTTCTATCTTTGGAACTCGAAGCTTCACAAATGGAACGCGGTCCAAATGGGTCCGAGGCGCGACGTGGTGGCCGATTGGCAGAAAGCCGCCAGGAGGCAGGGACTAAAGTTCGGGGTTTCCGAGCACCTGGGTGCCAGCTTCACCTGGTTCCAGGACAGTCACAAATCCGATAAGACCGGCCCGCTGGCAGGGGTTCCGTATGACGGCGCCGATCCCCAATACTCAGACCTTTATCACTTTCCGGCGGAACCCGGAGACACCGCCTGGTACAGTACCAACCCCAGGTGGCAGCAACAATGGTTTGATCGCATAAAAGAACTGGTGGACGGGTATCATCCTGACCTGCTGTACACCGATGGCGGAGTGCCTTTCGGCAACGAGGTTGGCTGCAGCCTGATCGCTCACCTCTACAATACCAGCGCTGCCACTCACCGCGGAAAAACGGCAGTGATCTACACCTGCAAACAGAAATCCGAAGGCCGTTGGGTGGAAGACCTCGAACGCGGAGTCATGCCCGGCATCAATCCCTATCCCTGGCAGACCGACACATCGATCGGGGACTGGTTCTACAACCGGAACTGGAAATTTCGGCCGGTGAGCTGGACCATTCACATGCTGGTCGACATTGTCAGCAAGAACGGCAATCTCCTGCTGAATATCGTTCAGCGGCCCGATGGTTCGCTCGACCCCGAGGTCGAGCAGGCGCTGCGTGAAATGGCGGATTGGATCGCGATCCACGGCGAGGCCATTTACGGCACCCGTCCGTGGCTCGTCTATGGCGAAGGGGCCGTGAAAACCAAAGGTGGGCATTTCAAAGAGGACTTTGCCTACACCGCGAAGGACATCCGCTTCACCGCTAAAGGCAGGACGCTCTATGCCACGGCGCTCGGTTGGCCGGAGGACAACCGGCTCCTCATCCGTTCGCTGGCGACGCCCGCGGGTTCAGGCGCTGTCCCTGTCAAGAAGGTCAGCCTGGTTGGCTACCGGGGAAAAGTGAAGTGGACGCAAACCTCCGATGGCCTGATCGTGGAACTCCCGACCAAACGGCCCTCCCCGTACACATGCTCGCTGAAAATCAGCGGCAACGACCTCAAGCCCGCCCCGATCCCTGAACCGGCAACCACCATCGAGGCCGATTCCAGTGGTAATTATGTTTTGTCCGCTGAGGCCGCTGAAATACACGGCGATGGCGTCAAAACCGAAGAGAGAGACAACCAGACCAACCTGGGGTTCTGGGACAATCCTGCCGATTTTGTTTCGTGGGAGGTGAACTTCTCGAAGACCGGCAAGTTCACCATAACCACTTCTGTCGCGACGGTTCACCCCAATGCCGAAGCAGTCGTCGAGGTCGGGAAAAGCACACTTGCCGCTCGACTTCCAAATACGGGAGATTGGGCCAGGTTCACACCAGCCACCTTCGGCCAGATCGACATTCAGGAGCCGGGAATTCAGACCGTCAGACTGCGGGCCAGAGACGCCGCTTCGTGGAAAGCCATCAACGTACGGACTATCGTGTTGACAAGAATCACGGACTGATACGGCCAGCCCTTCGTTTGCCCCGAGGCCTGCAGACTACGTATCAGTGCCGCAAATTTGACTGAACGCTGATCTGTGACAACTTACCATCACTTGACGAAATCTATGTGTATGTATCGATGTCTTGCGGGCCTCGCAGCCCTCGTGTCACTTTGTGCCTTTACCGCGCCGGCTGCTGATGGGAAAAAGGCCAAAATAGACCTGAGCAAGCTGCCACCCGCTTCCACGAAACAAGGAGTGACGTACGCCGCCGACGTCAAATCCATCTTCGATACCTCATGCGTGCGCTGTCATGGCGGACAGAAACCCAAGGGCAAGCTGCGGCTCGACAGCCGTGAGGGCGCACTCAAGGGCGGCGAGGACGGGAAGGTCGTCGTGCCGGGCAACAGCGCCGCGAGCATCCTGGTGCACAATATCGCCCAGCTTGGTGATCCGGACTTTCACATGCCGCCCCCGAAGAACAAAGCCAATATCCCGCCGCTGACCGGGGAGCAGATTGGAGTCATAAGAGCCTGGATTGACCAAGGGGCGAAGTGAGGCCGCAGCCGGGCGCGAGGGAAAAACACGAGCCCCCCGACACCTCACGCCAACTCATCCGCCTTCGCTGCCAGGACAAAATCACTTTCGGTAAGACCATCCACTTTGTGGGTCCAGAGTGTGACCACCACTTTTCCCCAAGCCAGGAGGAGATCCGGGTGATGGCCCTGGGCCTCAGCGAGTTCACCGACACGGTTGGTAAAATCGAGAGCCTGACGAAAATCTTTGAATTTGAATTCCTTCTCGAGGTGGTGGTCGTTGACCACGCGCCAGCCGGACGGCAACTGTGCCATCAGGGCCGCCAGTCCGGCGCCCGCAAGCCGATCCGTCATCCCCCGACAGGGAATACATTCTTTCTGACTTAGAGCGTTCATACGGTTTGTTTCGTGCGGTGAATGTAGCACAAAGGCGAGTTCCGCGTGCGATGTTGGAGGCTCTCAGAATTTGGTCGACAATCGCCTCCAGACCTCTAGGATGCTCACGCAGAGATGGCCAAACTGGTGATAAAATCAGAAGGGTTTAAGAACCAAGTAATTGAGCTCCGGCTCGGTGTCAACTGCATTGGCCGGAGCCCGTCGAATGACTTCGTCATCGACCATCCGACGATCTCCGCGAAGCACTGCGAAGTGGAGGTGGACGACGAAGGGGTAACGGTGCGGGATTGTGAGTCTACGAACGGCACCTACGTGGCGGAACGTCCCGTAAAACAAGCGTCGCTGTGGGCGGGCCAGGTTTTGCGCCTGGGGGACGTGGAACTACTGGTCGAAAGCACGGATGTAACGATAGCGATTCCGAAGTTCGACACTCCGCGGCCAATGCCGCCGGTAGTTCTGGACGACGGCACAATGCTGTGCCCGAAACATCCGAAGGCGTTAGTGACTCACCAATGCACTCATTGCCGCCTGGTGATGTGCGATGAATGCGTCCACCGGATGCGGCGGCGGGGCGGGAAAGTGCTTAAGCTTTGTCCGGAGTGCAGCCATCCGTGCGAACCGCTCGTGAAACCCGAAAAGAAAAAGAAGACCCTCCTCGGATTCCTGGCGAAGACAGTAAAGATGCCGTTCCTTCACCGCAAAAACCATTAGCCAATCGCAGGCGCAGGCACCCGCATTGTAGGCGACGACGTCAGGAGTCGATTTTCGTAGGAATTGCAGGTGACAAGGCCACGACTCGACGAACTGTAATCCACCCGCTGATTCACTCTTTCACCGTCGCCCCCGTAGCCGCCGCCGCCGCCACGGGCGGAACCCAGCCTCACCAGGAAGTTCTACCCTTCAACGGTTGCCAAACTGCCCGGCCTTCTGCGCATAATCCCCAACAGCGATTATGACGCACACATACCCCGGAGGCGCATTTCTTCTTGGAATCCTTCTCACACTCAGCTCAGCTCGAGCCCAAAACGTCCCGGAATTGCCCGGCACTAGCCCTTTAACAACCGAAGGCGATACTTCGGCCCAGATGGTCGCCGGTATCGGCCGATTCCTGGACCGCCAAACCGAAAAGGCCGCAGCCGATCGTGCCATGTATTGGCACCGGGATTTTTCGTCCGAGGCCGCTTACGAAAAATCGACTCAGACAAATCGCGAAAGGCTGCGCGTCATCATCGGCGCGGTCGACCCGCGCCAGCCGGCCAGGGCGCTGGAAATCCTCAGCAGCACTGCCAACCCGGCTGTAATCGCAGAAACCGACATCCTCGTCATAAAAACGGTTCGATGGCCTGCGCTCCAGGGCGTTTCCGGTGAAGGCTTGTGGCTCGAGCCCAAGGGCGAGGTGCGAGCTCGAATCGTGGTGCTCCCGGATGCGGACCAGACACCAGAAATGGTGGTGGGCATGGCGCGGGGATTGGTACCAGAACGCCAGTTCGCACGTCGCCTCGCCGAGCATGGCTGTGAGGTGCTGGTTCCCGTCCTGGTGAGCCGCGACGACACCTTCTCCGGCAACGCGCGTCTGAACCGTTTCACCAATCAACCCCATCGCGAGTGGGTCTACCGCCAGGCCCACGAAATGGGCAGGCATGTCATCGGTTACGAGGTCCAGAAAGTTCTCGCCGCCATCGACTATTTCCAGAGCCTTCCCCGCACCGGCAACTCCCCCACGCAAAAAATCGGCGTCGCGGGCTACGCCGAGGGCGGCCTCATCGCCCTCTACGCCGCCGCCGTGGACACCCGCATCGCGGCCTGCCTGGTTAGCGGCTACTTTGATTCGCGCCAAGCCCTCTGGCGCGAGCCGATCTACCGGAACCTCTTCGGCATCCTCCGCGAATTCGGCGACGCCGAGCTCGCCTCCCTCATCGCTCCCCGCGCCCTGGTCGTGGAATACAGCCCCCTCCCCGCCATCTCCGGACCGCCTGCCCCTCGCGAAGGCCGCTCCGGCGCCGCCCCTGGACTGTTACGCAACCCCGACTACTCCGCCGTCGAAGCGGAGTTCGAACGCGCTACAGCCCTGCTGAAGCCGGCCAGAGCCCCGATGGCTGGCCAGTGGGCACTCATCTCAGGCACCGAAGGCCTCGCCACCGGACCTTGCTCCGACCGGGCCCTGGCCGCCTTTCTCAGCGCCCTGGGCATCCCCACCACCAGGCTCACACTTCCCGGCCAAGCCCCAGTCGACTCACGGACGGTCTTCGATCCTGCCGACCGCCAGAACAAACAGGTGCGCGAACTCGAAAACTTCACCCAGGGCCTCTTGCGTGCTTCAGAACAGGCGCGAACCGACTTCTTCTGGCGCAAAGTCGGCTCCAGCCCCGTTCAGGAATACCCTGCCACCACCGCTCCCTTCACCCGCACATTCCATGAAGAAATCCTCGGCTCGTTCGGCCCCCCCTCTGCCCCCCTAAATGCACGCGCACGCAGAATCCTCGCACGGCCTAATTGGACCGGGTTCGAAGTCGTCCTCGACGTCTACCCCGACGTTTTTGCCTGGGGCTACCTCCTGGTTCCCAATGATCTCAAACCCGGCGAACGCCGCCCAGTCGTCGTCTGCCAGCACGGCCTGGAAGGTGTCCCGGCCGACACCATCAACGATGACACCAACAGTGTCGCCTTCCGTTACTACAAGGCCTTTGCCCCCCGGCTCGCCGACCGTGGCTTCGTTGTCTTTTCCCCCCATAACCCCTACCGGGGCCGTGACAATTTCCGCGAACTCCAGCGCAAAGCCAACCCCCTCGGCCGTTCCCTCTTCTCCATCATCATTGCCCAACACGATCGCATCCTCGGGTGGCTCGCCACCTTGCCGTTTGTCGATGTCAAGAGGATCGGTTTTTACGGCCTTTCCTACGGCGGCAAGACCGCGATGCGCGTCCCTGCCGCGCTGGATGGTTATTGCCTCTCCATTTGCTCCGGAGATTTCAACGATTGGGTCCGGAAGAACGCTTCAACCGATGCCTCACTTAGTTACATGTTCACGGGAGAGTATGAGATGCCCGAATGGAACCTCGGCCACACCTTCAACTACGCCGAAATGGCTGCGCTGATCGCTCCCCGCCCCTTCATGGTCGAGCGGGGACACAACGATGGTGTCGGCCTCGATGAGTGGGTGGCCTACGAATACGCGAAAGTGCGTCGCCTTTATGATTCACTTGATCTTGGGGATCGAACGACCATCGAGTTTTTCAACGGTCCGCACACGATTAACGGGGTCGGCACGTTCGACTTCCTCGAGCGGCACCTCGGATGGAAAGCAAACCGCTGAGCAAATGCCATCTGAGAATGTTCATCGGGATGCTCTTTTAATTTGACTTCCCGACCGCAGTCCGTAAAGTTCCCCATATTAAGCCCGAAGTTCACCAATCCAGGACTCGCATTGAGCCCGTGCAAATAAACGTATCCACATAACTGGTCGTATGAACTCCAAAATAAGCAACAACTCAACCGCCGTCCCGAGCACATCCCGCCTCATCGCCCAAGGACGGCTCTCACCCGCATCGCTGTGCACGTGTCTCACAACCATGGCTGCGGCAGTGATCCTGCTGGCTACGCCCTCACCGGCGCCAGCTCAGAACGTGGCAGCGGACAACTTCGATAGCGGCAGCCTTGATACCAGCGCTGGCGGCTGGCAGGTCCGAAATGTTTGCCAGGCGGGTGGTGGTTATGTGAACGACTCGTTCGTGGACCACGGCAACGGCAAAGCCCTGAGAATCCAGCGTGGCAGTTTTGATACCACCCCCTTTGGCGTTCCACAGGCTTACGGCACCGGCCGGGCGTGGCTCTTTCGCACCAATGACTACACCGATTTCTACGTCGCGATGGACCTGGTTAACTGGAACGATTCAACGAACCAGGCACTGGTTTTGTTGGCACGGGGGACCGGTTTTGATGACGCTCCACTCGGGATTCCCGGTCTCGGTGCGGTAAACGGTTACGTGGCCAACTATGACAACGCCCAGGATGGCGACACGGCCGGCGACCGCTACGGCGGCGAGCTGCAGATCAACAAGGTCACCAGTGAATCCCCGGACACGATTGCCGCCGCCGAGGTGACATTGATCGTCGGCCACAGCTATCGAATGGTGTTTAAGGGAGTTGGCACAATTCTGACGGCGCAGCTTTATGATCTGGAAGACTTATCGACGCCGATCCACACAATCATGGCGGACGATGCGACCTCGCCCTATCTCTCAGGGAAGAGCGGCATCGTGACGTTTTCGCGCGATGATACCATTCATCCCAATCGCACCGATTTGACGCTGGACAACTATTACTCGGGACCGAGCGATCCTAACGTCGACATCGCACCGGCGATCCGGCATCCGGTGGCAGGCACTCCGCAAGTGGCCACGCGCACGCCTTCTCGCCGGTTCACAAATTTCCATCCGGCCGCAACCGGCATTAGCTTCACGGCGAAAACCTACACTGCGGCCCAGATTGATGCCACCGCAACGAAGCTCTATCTCAATGGCATCGATTTCTCGAGCACGCTGGCGCCGTTGCCGGCGAATGGCAGTACCGTGAGCTTCAGCACTGCCTCCGGCACGTTGATGGCAAACCATACCTATGCCGTGCAAATTGAACTGCAGGACACGACCGGAACCTTGAAGTCCACGAATACTTTTTGGTTCGACACGTTCACGGACGCGGGCATCGATACGGCTCCGTTCAAGACCATCGAGTGCGAAGACTACAATTATTCCAACGGCGTGTACCAGCTCGAGCCTATACCGGTTTCGGGTTACGAGACCAACATCGGCCAACTCGTAAACGGCTACGGAGTCGGGTACCTTGACCTGCCGTCCAGCCAGGGTTTCACCCCCTATGTTTTGGGCACCCCGGAGGTTGATTACCACACTTTACGCACGCGCGTGGACGTTGATAACACAGCGCCCTGGTGTGACTACCGGGCCAACGATTTCGTAGACACCATGCAGGGCATACGACAGGAGATTGAGGATATGAATCATCCTGACGGCGGCCCGCCGTTCGTTGGCGCAGGCTATGTGCGCCCAAATGATGGCCCGCGACAGAAATATGCAGTTGCCGGGACACCGCCCTATATCGGTGTGCCGGAGTACGAGGTCTTCCGGACTCAAGCGGGGGACTGGCTGAACTACACACGCCCGTTCGTGGCGACGAATTATTATGTGTTCTTGCGTTGCGGCAGCTACTATGCGCAGGACATTTCACTGGACCTGGTAACCAGCGATCCGACGACAACTGGCCAGACCACCAGCCCGCTGGGTGTTTTTCAGGTGCAGAACCACCTCCGTTGGGGCCACTACCGGTACGAGCCGCTCACGCTGGGCGGCGTCCCGATTGTGATCACCAACCTGGCCGGAACCAACACGATCCGGCTAACCATGAACGGGGTATCACCAAAACACGACCGGCTGGTCTCGTTGAATTATCTGCTGTTCGTGCCCACTACTGGCGAAGCGCCAGTGCTGACAGTAGCGAAGTCAGCGGCCGGCGGCGCGACGGTCTCCTGGCCGCTCATTCCCTACGTGTTGCTGACGAGCCCGAGCCTCACGAACCCGACCTGGACCCCGGTCATCAGCGGGGTCACGCAGGTCGGCGGCAAGAATGTATACGAGGTGGCATCGCCCGCCGGCTCGCAGTATTTCAAGCTGGTTTATCCGTAATCGGAAAGATCTGACCCGCGCTTAAACGCAGCACCCTGCCGGTTTGAAGCCCGGCGGGGTGCTTTGAGTTTACGGTCAGCAAACCCGGTTACCGGTGAGGGTCTTTCGGGACGAACTTATATGGCAGGATGTCCGGGATCACTTTCACCTGTGTGGTGAATTTGAACGGTGCCTGGCAACCGCTCGGAAACTCAAGCTCAACGAAAAAGGCTGTCCAACCCTTCTCGGGTTTCGACACGGTTCCGACGTAATTGCCACCGCCCTGGTCGGCCAGGGGAGTGCTTCGATATACGGGCCCCAGTGTTTCCAAACGAAAATCCCTCGCGTTGGGGTTAGTGGCCTGCCAAAGTCTGACCTGGGTTGGTTTCTCTTTGGTTGTCACGCGAAATGACCGGTCTCCCTCCGGTTTCCAGGAAAATACCGGTAACGGCTGGCTGTATAACACAGCGTTGTAACACGCGAGCAATGTCTCGTAAGCGTCCGAGCCTTTGAGCGAGTGGTCCGCGTTCGGCACATACCGAAGGTACTTCACGCCCGGGAGGTCGTTGAAGTAGAACTGCGATGAATCCGGCAGGAAGAACTGGTCGCCGGCGGCGTTGATGATGAACTTGGGCATCGTATAGCGATCCCGATACGAGTAGGGCTCCACGATCTTCATCAGGTCATGGTACTGCGGCGTGCCGTTCCAATCCATGATGTGAAAGGCCTCGTAATCGCCGATCGCCGGCGCCCAGAAGCCGTAGGCCCGGAAGTGGTGCAGCATCGACGGCTCGATATTGAGCAGGTCGATCACCACCGGCACGATGGCGACCACCCGTTTGTCCACCGCAGCGGTCGTCCAGGTCGTCCAGCCGCGTTTTGACCCGCCGGCGACCACAAAACCGTCCACCTTGGTGTTCCCTCCTTCCGGGCGGCCACAAAAGGCAGTGACGGTGTCCATCGCGCGCACCGCAGCCTTGGTCATCGGGAGCCGGGCGGGCCACTTCGCGTCGCCGGTTCGTAGAAATTTGTCCCAGGTGTACGCGATCAGCGAATCCTCTACCCGTCCTTCCGTTTCCCCGGCGAACACCAGTGGTTGATTGGGGATCATTTTGAGTTCGGCCACCACCGACCTGGTCGCCAGCGCAATCTGAGTCGTGTTCGCGTCAGCCCCTTTCGGCGGGTTGCCGCCGTTCTTGCCACCGCCGATTAGCAGCAGTGATTTGGAGGTCGTAACCGAGTCGGGCTTGACGATGGTCATCCAGTGTTTCCACAACGGCCGGTCAACTTCGGTGGTCGTCAGCCAGGCTTGCGACGTCATCTCCAGAATAAACGTTGTCTGCCCTTTCCCGCTCACGCGGTCCACCAGGCGGAAACTGTAGTTCGTGTCTGGAGCGGCAACATATTCGTCAAGGGCTGTTCTGGCATTTCCCGCGGGGGACGCACCGGATGCCGAATATAATGCGGACGTATGGCAGGGTTGAACCCGATTGCACCCGCATAGCGCAGCAAGGGCAACCACGATGAAGCCACGATACCACCGGTGCTGAGGTCTTTTCATTCGAGGCTTTGTATAGCGGCTGTGAGGGAGGTAATGCCAGCAGAAAGCAGCCGCAAACCGGGACAACCAGGCGCGGACCTACCTGTGGGTCTTTGCGCCCGACAACTCCGGACGTTTACTTCCCAGCCACCTGCGACTTCAGGATCTTTTTGAACCTTTGGGATGCGTACGGATGCAACTGGTTACCCTCCTTAGTGAAAACCGACGTGGCGGTGCGAGGCATTGATTCCACCAACGCGAGGCCGCGGTGTGGGCCCAAAACACAAACCGCAGTCGCCAAGGCATCCGTGGTAGTGGCATCTGGCGCGATGACGGTCGCCTGGATCCGGTTGGTCAGCCCCAGGCCGGTTCGCGGGTTCAGGATGTGAGAGTACCGCGTCCCGCCAATCTCGATCGACTGTTCCGTGTCTCCCGAGGTGGAAATGCCGCAGTTGTGCAACAACAGTTTCTGGCCTGCGCCATTCGTCCCCGCGTTCAAGCCTGAGATCTCCACTTTCCACGCTCTTTGCCCGGGAGGCGGATCGCCCAGGGCGATATCGCCGCTGGCGGCGACGAGCGCGCGTGTGACTCCCCTGCCCTTCAGCGCTCGCAAGGCTGCGTCGGCCGCATACCCTTTGGCGATGCCACCCAAATCCAACCGCATATTGGGTACCAGCAGAGTGACGGTCCAGGTACGCGGGTCCAACCTGATCTTTTCGTAGCCGACAGCGGCGGCGGCGGCGCTCATCGCCGTGGGATTGGACGGTTCCTTGCGCTTCCGCGCAAACCGCCACAAGCGCACGTAAGGACCGACTGTTATGTCGAATGCACCGTCGGAAGCCCGGGCGATCTTTTGGGCTCGCTGCAGAACATCGAAAAGGTCGGCGCTTACAGGCACCGGCTTTCCCGGGGGTTCTTCGCAGAGCCTCATCAGCTCGCTGCCCGCCTGGTAATCGCTCATGATGTCTTCGAGCGCATCGATTCGCCGGAACGCCGCTTGGGCGGCACTCCGTGCGCTCGCCTCGTCCGCTGCGAAAAGCGTGAGGCCGAACAGGGTCCCCATCGCAGGATGCGTGAACTCGAACCGCCGGAGCGGCGTCGTCTGTGGCCCGGACTTGCAGCCGGCCAGCAAAAGAACAGCCAGGACCGAGGACGCCAGCAGAAACCAAGCCCGCAAGATGGGCGGCGAACGGCCAGCGAGCGCCACCGCCGACCGGCGCGCGGACTTCAGTCCGCAGCAATGACCAGGGGCGGGAGTGGCTCGCAAGCGGCAGAAACTCGTCATCGGAGGCTGCTCCGGACTGAAGTCCGCGCGCGGAGCACCGAAGGTCAGGAGCGATCGATTTACGGGCGAGCACCGCATCTCAAAAAAAGCGGCCGACCGGTTGAGGTCGGCCACTGGAATTCAGCTAACCAGCTGCTCGCTTACACGCAAACGGATTGGCCCGGCACGGCCAGTTTATAGAGGCCGTTGGCATCGGGCAGGGACTTGGGACTAGCGTCCCACGCAAGGGTGTCCGGGAACAGGTTAATGTCGGAGTTGAGGGCATCTTTCCACTCGATCATCTTGCCGGAGTAGGTGCAGAGGCGGCCCAGGATAGCGGTGAATGTGCTCTTGGCGCCGTTCTCAGCGTCGTTTAACGGCTTGTCGGCAAGGATGGCCTCGAAAAGTTCGTCATGCTCCTGCTGATACGGGTTGCGTGCGCCTTCCCTCCTGAAGCGCCAAGGGGTGGACCCACGGATGGTATAACCGCTCACATCGCAAGTTCCTTTGGTCCCGACGACGTGTTCGGAGACGGCGTTCCAGCAGCCGTTAATATGGCGGCAGAAACTGAACAGGCGGGAGCCGTCCTCATATTCGAACTCGACGGCGTGGTGGTCGAAGATCTCGCCGTAGTCGAGTCCTTTGCGCACTTCACAGCCGCCCATGCCCTCGGCGCGGACCGGGTACCCTTTCTTGACCCAGTTGATGACGTCGAGGTTGTGCACGTGCTGTTCGACGATATGATCGCCGCAAATCCAGGTGAAGTAGTACCAATTGCGCATCTGGTACTCCATCTCGGTGAGCTTGCGACCGTAATTCTTTTCGAGATCGGCGCGGCGGTTGAGCCAGGGGGTCGACCCGTTCCAGTAAGCCCGCATGGAAACAATATCGCCGATGGCGCCGTCGTGCAGGCGCTGGATGGTCTCGCGGTAACCTTCCTGATAATGGCGCTGGAGACCAACCACCACTTTGAGGTTCTTCTGCTTGGACAGTTCGGCCGCAGCCAGGAAACGCCGGATGCCGGGCGCATCAGTGCCGACGGGTTTTTCAGTAAAGACGTGCTTGCCCTGCTTGACGGCTTCTTCGAACTGCATGGGGCGGAAGCCAGGCGGCGTCGCCAGAATGACCACGTCCGCTAGAGCAATGGCTTGCTTGTAGGCGTCGAATCCGATGAATTGGCGGTCGGGGGAAACATCGACCTTATCTTTATGCCGGTTAGTGAGATCGCGCAGGCTGCCTTCGAGGCGATCTTTGAAGACGTCGGCCATGGCCACGAGTTTCAGCGGGGCTTTGGTGCTGAGTGCCTGGTCGGCGGCGCCGGAACCGCGGCCGCCGCAACCGACCAGCGCCACTTTGAGCGTGTCGCTGCCGGCGGCAAAAGCGCCGCGTTCGATGGACAGGCCGCCAAGCACCGAGGCCCCCGCCACCGCGGCAGAGGTCGTCTTGAGAAAGTCGCGACGGGAGTGAGATTGGTGGTTATTTAAGTTTGGGGGATTCATCGTATTCGTTCGTTTTGTGTTCAGTCGGAACCGGTTGAATTTTGACACCAAGAATTCATTACAGCCTAGTCTCTTTCCGTTCCGCTTGTCCAGTATTTCTGCATTTCTTCAGGGGGCGGAACCTTCAACGGCCGAATGATGCGGAACCCAACCCACTGGGCGTCGGAAAGGTACCAGATGCTCTTCGGCAATTGCGGGTCGGTCATTTTCCAGGCGCGCTCGGACCCGCGCCGCGCAGCGCTCCGGCAGGCCTTGGCCTCGTCATCCCACGAACCGCCTCGCGCCGAGTGCGGATAAGGTTTAGTGGCTTTGTTCCAAGGCTCCAGCACCGTGCCATTTGCGGCGCTGGCTTTGTAGTATTCAGGGTCGTACTGGTCCAACACCCACTCGAGCACGTTACCGCACATGTCGTACAGTCCCCAGGGATTCGGTTTCTTCTTCCCGACCTTCTGGTATTTGAAGTCGCTGTTTTGTTCAAACCAGCCGTATTCAGGCAGTTTGGCGGGGTCATCCCCGAAGAAGTAGGCGGTAGTTGTTCCGGCACGGCAGGCGTATTCCCATTCCGCCTCGGTGGGCAGCCGGAAAAACTGGCCGGTCTTGGCGCTCAACCACTGGCAATATTTGTTGGCGCCGTGATGGGTCATGCTGATCGCCGGGTAACCGTCCTTGCCCATCCCGAAGCTCATCTCAACATACGGCTTGGACGGATGGGTCACGGCGTCGGCCAGCTTGTCGCCGGACGAGTCAGTCGGGTTGGTGCCGCGCATCCGCTTTTCCTCATCCGGATACATGAACAACTCGTATTCGTTCCACGTCACCTCACATTGCCCCATCCAAAACGGCTCGATTTTGACCTTGTGCTGCGGACCTTCGTCCGGCTTGCGATTCACTTCCGAATCCGGGCTACCCATGGTGAACTCGCCGCCGTGGATCGGCACCATTACGTAAGTGACCCGCGTGCCCGGGATCGTGTTGGTGTAGAGCTTCATGTCCGAATCCTGGCGCTCCTTGCTGTTGGCGGCGATGCGGGCCTGGATGTCCGGAATTGTGAAATTATCGTTGTCCGCCAGGGAGGGGAGACTGCCATACGGTCCTGCAACGTAAGTTTCCCCGCTGCTTTTGTACATTTGGTATTTGGTCGAGAGCTTGCCGCCGGCAGGTTGCGAAAAGATTACGAAGCCCTCCGGCAGGCTGGCGGCGCAAGTGAACTGGTCGTTTGTGGCCTGCAGCGTCTGAACCGCATCGGGCGCTTTCACTCCATCAAAGTTGAATACGGTCGCCTTGTCCCCTTCCCCGAAAATGACGAGCAGCTTTTGCGGCGCGGCTGTCGGCAGCGACACGACGCGCTGAACCGGTTGACCCAGGTCGAAATCGGAACCCTTGCCAAACTGCAGCTTGCCGCCGGTTTCTTCCACTGGACGCGCCAGCACTTTGCTCTGGCCGGGTTTGTAGAAGACGAAGTCGCGAAACTCCGCGCCGCGGAAATTCCCCACAGCGTAATCCGACCCCGCCGGCAGACTGGACAGCGAAACAGCCATCACCGGTTTGCCCGAACTCAGATCCTCCGCCCGGAACGTGTCCCCGGTTGCTTCGGTCACCAGCTCGCACACCACCTCCGGCTGCCCGGCCTTCAATGACAGCCGGTTCCCTTTGCCCGCCGGCCCAGGCAGAGCCTCTTCCTCAATTTTGGCAAATTCAGCTCCGTCGTTTCGCAGCAATGTCGCCAGGTTCTCGTCCGGTGCGTTGTAAATGCTGCCCACGTACAGGTCCATGATGGTTGGTTGATTGCCCGCGCCGCCGACGTCATCGGCGACCACGAGGTTCGGGCCCAACGCGGCCGTGAACGGGACCGTCACGGCCTTGCCCGGCGCGACGGGGCTCGCCGCGTCCAGCAGAGTGATCGCATTAGCGTCGGGCGAGGTCAGTGCCATGGCTGCGGGTTTGTCGGCAAAGAGCTTGCCAATGGTGAAGCCGGTGATGCCCTTCAGGCCGCTGGGCCGCGAATCCGACCACGAGAACAGCCCCGTCTGCATCAAGTAACCCAGCCGGTACTTGCCGGTTTCCTTGTCGACGATCACGATGTCGGTTGTGCCGTCCCCATCGAAATCCGCCCGCCCAAAGAATTCCCGCGGGGTCTCATACACCGTCCAGAGCGGCTGCTCTGCGCCGGAGACGTTGCTGGAAAATGCCAGTAGAGTTGCCGCTACCACAGCCGAATAACAGTAAGATTTCATCATGTGCTCTAAAACGCGCGATATGTTGCATGAGGACAAGGCGGGAAGTCAATTCATGCCTGTTGAAAAAGAAAGACAGAGCAGAAGTCCGCGCGCCGGGACGAAGATGTTTTTCTCCAGCACGGCCCAGCTCTGGGATTCGGGAGCCCGGGGGAAGTAACAGTTCGAAGCAAAATGCAGGAAGTGTTATTACGCGGGAGTAGGTGTTAATAACCGATAGAACTGTTAATAGCTGATACCGAGAAAACGCTGAAACGCTGAAGAGCGGAAAACTGAAAAGCTGAGGGTTTCGTCGCCCGTGAGCCAAACGGGACGTGGTGGGGTGGCACTTTATGTGTTATCTGGCGTTATCTGGCGTGATCTGGCGGTATGTACCGATGCCTGGCGATACTGCGGGAAGGGCCGGTGGGGGAAGGCTGCGTTGGAGCGTTGAAGCGTTGGAGCGTTGAAGGGCTAAAGCGTTAAAGCGTTAAAGCGTTGAAGCGTTGGAGCGTTAAAACGTTAAAACGTTGAAGCGTTGAAAGCCTTGAGGGGGGGAAAATATTTTTCTCTGGGCAGAGGGGTTGGGAATGCAAAAGTGTAGCCAAAAACGTAGCAGATTACGGAAGTGGCTAGTCACGCGCGGGTTGCGACGTGCAAAAGTGTAGCAGCAAAAGTGTAGCACCTGCAGAAGCGTAGCAGCGCGGTGCAAAAACGTAGCAGGACCTGCAAAAGTGCAGCACCGTGCAAAAACGTAGCAGCAGACGCAATGGACCCAGGGCGTTACCTTGGGGTGGTATGAACGACGCCTTTGGCGTTTCAAATGCGCCCGGAATTCGCAGGAGTAACACGCCAGGCGGTAGGGGATGGGGAATTCATCGGGGAAGCCGCGGGAAGTGCTGCCCTGGATGTCCGGTGCCAGCTCCGTTCTTTTCATATGGTGCAAGGCGGGACGGGCAGCAACAGGAGGTAGAACTTTGTGCTGGCAGCAATTTTCACTTTGGCGTGGCGCGGGCGTCTCGCCTGCGAGTTCATGGGGCGTCCCCGCCCCTTTTAGTTTCGATCGGCAGGACGTCGACCGAACCCGCGGGCGAGACGCCCGCGCCACAATCCCAGAATGAGAACTGCTGTTGTGCCGGGGTTTAGGCTTGCGCGGTTGTGGCCGGTGGTTAGGATTACGAACGGATTCAGAAGGACGGCCTCATAGGCGCGGAAGGTTCTTCTCTCCTTGAATCCGCAGTATGGGACGGAGGTTGTATTCGGTTGCAGTTGTTATGAGCGGGCTCAATCCGATGCAAGCCAGGTCAGATGATTTTGCGTCGTACTTTACGGCGCCATGGGACTGCTCTGGCCCGGCATGCTGGATTGGGCGGGCAAACGATGGGGTCTTCGCGAAACAGCCTGTGCAGTCAATCGGGAAATGCGATGTCAGCGAGCCAGAATTACGGGGCACATTCGGCGCAGGTGGAGATGCATCTTACTGTCAATGGGACACGGATCCCGATCACACACATGGGCCCCGATTTCCTTTTCGTCCAGTCTCCCAGCGACCATCCACCGGGCGAAGCCACGATTTACCTCCGGGTGGACAACAGCGAGAGCAGTTGGCAGGTCTGGCTGCCCGAGGGGATTTCCAAGGATTCGAAGCGAGTTGCTCTCGCCCTCAGCAGGTAACCGGAGCCGAGCAAAAGTCCAGAATTCGGTTCACACTCAGGCTCCATAGAGGGGGCGCGCTCTGCTGCGCGCGGAGAACCTACCCGTCCAGAACGGGATGTGGCAAGGCAAGATTTCCCAGCCAGGATTGGGAAAAGGGGGCACAAAAGCCCCACAGTTGGATTGGGGGGTGAGGGGACTCTGAGGCAACATGAACTATTGTGAATTCTTCAAAACAGCCACCGGCAACTCGTCCTACCGCTACCAGTGCCGCTTGGCGTGCGGGGATGATGCGCGGGTCGAAAAACCAGAAACGCTCACCAGGGGCCGCGATTGCACCTCCTTACTCATCAACGTCCCGACGGGCCTGGGCAAAACCGCCGCTGTTGTGCTCGCCTGGCTTTGGAATCGCGTGGGCGTCCCTCCCCTCAAACCTCAGCCCTCAACTAATAACTCTGCGCAGTGGCCTCGCCGGCTGGTCTACTGTCTGCCGATGCGGACGCTGGTAGAGCAGACGAGGGAGAACGTGACGGAATGGCTCAAGAGGCTGGCAGAGGAATTTCCCGAGAGTGCTGAGATGAAGTGGCTGGCGGAGCGGTCTCCGGTGATTTTGATGGGCGGCGAGGAGATTGACGCGAGGAAAGCCGATTGGGATATTTATCCTGAAAAGCCCGCCATCCTCATCGGCACCCAGGACATGCTCCTCAGTCGAGCCCTCAACCGCGGCTACGGCATGAGCCGCTATCGCTGGCCGATGCACTTTGGGTTGCTGAACAGTGATTGCTTGTGGGTGATGGACGAAGTCCAGCTCATGGGCCCAGGC
>DATDCV010000569.1:0-26498 GCA_036524155.1 Verrucomicrobiia bacterium | reverse complement strand
CTGTTGACGCGGGCGGGGAGGAGGTTGACGACGTCGTGGCGTTCGACCTTGAGGGGGAGCCGGAAGTCGGTTTCGACGAGGCGGTAGGTGAGGTCGGCGGCGCTGGTGGGGAGGCCGAGTTGGAGCGCGCGCGGGATGCTCTGCCATTCGGCGGGTTGCAGGGCAGAGGAGGGAGAATCGACGCGGACCTGCAGGCGGCCGCCGGACTGGACGGTGACAAAGCCGCGCTGGAGACTGACATCGGCGGCCTGGACGCCGCGGAGGAGGAACTCGGAGGCTTTGTCGGGCATAGGTGTGAGCCAGTTGACCTGGAGCAGGTAGGAGCCGATGACCCGGCGGTGAAGTTTGACTTCCCAGAGCT
Source organism: Verrucomicrobiia bacterium (assembly GCA_036524155.1). Taxonomy (GTDB): domain Bacteria; phylum Verrucomicrobiota; class Verrucomicrobiia; order Limisphaerales; family UBA8199; genus DATDCV01. Next base: position 26,137 of record DATDCV010000569.1, on the reverse strand, counting down.
GGAGGCCGTTGGTGACAGCGCCCGCGACCGGGAGAAAATCGGCGACTTGCTCGCCCTGGAAACGGACGCTGGTGGCGTTGGTGGGAAGCTGCACGAGGAAGTTCTTAACGCCGGTGTTCTCGATCTGGTATTGCAGGTTGGCGGCAATTTTCATCTGGGCTTCACCAAGTGTGACGTGTTCGAGGCTGGTGACCTGGATCCAGGCGTCGACCTTTTCAATGTTCAGCGAGAGGCTGCGCGGAGTCTGGAGAATGCGGAAGGCGAGCACCCCTTTCTGCTTGATGCCGGATTTTTGCGGGTCCAACTGGGTGAGGCCCTCGGAAGCGGCGATTTGGAGGCGGAGGCCCTGCTCGGGCACGACGAGGAGGGTGCCGCGTTGTTTGCCGGCTTCGCGGAACGTTATCTGAGGGACGGGCCAGGCGTTGGTGGCGCGGGTGCCCGGTCCGGCCAGGCTGATGGCGAACTGTTGCTTGCCTTCAGTCTTGCCGGCGAGATTAAGCGTGATAACCCGGCCCTCGTCCGTTTTGAGTTCGGTCCAATGGCTGAGGGCGGAGCCGCTGATGGATTCGACATCGAAGCCCGGCGGCATGAGGAAACTGAGTTTGAAGATGCCGGCGCGGGTGATTTCGGCGGTTGGATTGGCCGCCAGGACGGTCCGGTCTTCACCGAGCGAAAGAGTGTCCTGAGTTTCGACGCGGACGTCCGGCTCGACGGCCGAGGCGCGGAGGGACGCCGTCGCAGTAGGCTCCGCATAGCGGTAAGCGCGACGCACCGTCAGGCCGGGGTTTTGGGGTACGAGAGCAGCGGTGAGTTCGCCTGGGAAATCTTCGAGGTTAATCGGGGAGAGTCCCGCGGCGGTGACGGTGTCAAGCTGGACCTCGTTGCCGGTGGCGACGCCAAGCTGGCCAACCTGCCCGGCGGCCTGTTCGACGCCGATCAAACCGACGGATTGTTCCATCGGCAGCGGCCCCGTGGGAACCTGCGACCGGACGAGAACGGAGAAAGCGCGCGACTGCGGAGGGCTCAAGGTGACGCGGAGTTTGCGGGTGTCGGGATCGAAACGCCACAAGGAAACCAGCGGCGCCGAGGTGTTGGCGCTGGCATTGGTGGTGGCCGGTGTCGAGGCGTCGAGAACGTCGGTGATAGTGGCGCCGGGGGGCACGTCGAGCGTTAGCTCGGCGATTTCGCCTTGTGCGGGGCGGATGGTCAAATAGTGGCCGCCTTCGACGACGCCTGCGCCCGGGACGTAGAGTTGAGAAATTTCAGCGTAGAAGACCGGTTTTTCGTGTTTGACGTCGCGGCTCCTGGGTCTCCAGCCGACCCAGACGTCGTTGGCGGGGGAGAGGAGGATTCGGGCGACGGTATTGCTGCCGGAGCGGTCGCGCTGAATGGAGACGGCCCGGGAGGAGAACAGGTCCACGTCGAGGTTGACGAGGGTGAGGTTGAGGTCGTTGATGAGGCCGTGCTGGAGAGGCAGGGTTAGACCGCTTTCGGCGTCTTTTTTCGCAACCTGCAACTCATACTGGAGTTCGATGTCATAGGTGCCGGCGGCCTGGGCGAGCAGTTGTTGAGCGCGTTTGGAACCGACAGTGGCCTGGACAAGTTTGAGGGAGTTGGTGGGATAGGCGATTCGCGTCAGCACGCCGGGTTCAAACATTAAGGGCAGCAATTGGCCCTTGTTGGCGCACCAGCGAATTTTGGCGGTGGCGGCGGCGTACTTGTCTTCGACGCGCATGTGCTGGACGACGGATTCGGCGATCGGCGGCGCCGATGAGAAGTCGGAAATCCGAAGTCCGAAGTCCGAAGATTTGACCGATGGTTGAGACGTTACCGCTCTGGACTTTGAAGCCGCCAAGGCGCTGGGCGGAGAGGCGAGGCTGAACCACGCGAGGCCGCACAGGGCGAGCAATGCCGCGGCCGAGGCAGTGCCGGTGGCTGCGGGAGTTGGCGGTATGGATTCGGACTTTTCGGGGACTCGCCAAAGGCCGCGCAGCACTGGGATCAGGACTTTCAACAAAAGGAAGATGAACAGCACGCCAAGAAACAGGCTGACGCCACCGGGTATGCGCAACGCGCCCCAGGCCAGGATGGTCCAACCGCAGAGCGAAGCCACAGTGCGGGTGAGTTTTTCCTCTGACGTCCACCCATAGAACCAGGCCAGGAGCGTGAGCAACACGGGCCACGCATAGCTGAGCAGCACGGGGAATGAGCTTCCCTGGGCCACGTTGGCGACATCGATGGTCAAAGCGCTGCCGGCTTGTTGCACCGGGGCGAGCAAGACGATGTCGCCGGGCGGAGCCACGTGTTGCCTCCGGGCGATTTGCATGAAATTTCCGGTAAGCAGCACAGCCATTAGGAGAGCGATGAACCCCAGGATACTCCCCGTGAGGTGGCGCGGGCTGAACTTATGGACGCCGTCCTGCGCGGCCCATCGCCAGAGCACGATGGCCGCGGCAAGGAGGATAAGCGTTCCCACCACCAGGAACGCGGCGTGCCCTGATTGACTACCGGTGAACAAGCGACCCAGTTGGGCGAAACCGGAAACGTCCTGAAGGCCGGCGGCCGGAATCAGCGAACCAGCGCGGTAGACCAGCCGCTGGCCGGCGTCGGGTTTGACGGTCCATTCCGCCAGCATGACAGGCGCGCCGAGGATTGGGGCGGCGACGCGGACCCGCTTCGGGTTGCTGTTGGTAGCGGCAAGTTTAAGGTCGAGGGTCAACACGGTGTTGGCGTCGGCGGCCTGGGGAAGCGGGATGAGGTTTGCGGTCTTGTCCAGGACCGGCACGACGGAGGCGCCGTTAACGGTGGTGGCCCAGAGGCGGGTTCCGGCGGGGATTTCGAGGCGCAGATGCGGGTTGCCGCGGTTCTTGACGAAGTAACGGGCTTCGGTCAAGACCTGGCCTTCTTTCGAGATGCGCGTCGTGAGAGAGGCGCGGTCCACCACCTGGTTAAGCGAGTCGCCCTGGGCCAGGGGATTGAGCGCCAGTTTGAGATTGAACGGGCGCGAGTTGTAGCGGTAAGCGGCCAGGATCGGCGCGTCGAAGAACAGGCGATACTCGGGGGGCACTTCGCGGGTTTCGAGCGGCAGCAACCCCGGCGAGATCTCGACCGGCTTGACCTGGAACTGGTAAGCGCTGATGACGACGGTGTGGCCCTGGTCCGACTGCGTGTCCAGCGGGTGGGCGCCGGTAAAGGTGAGAGTCTCGCCCTGGGATTTGAAGGGGCGCTCGTAGGTGGCTAGCAGGGTATAGGGACCTGAGACCGGGGAGTGGAGGTGGACGAGGTAGCCGTTGGTGCTTTTCTCCCAGTTGCGAATGTCTTTGCCGCTGAACTCGACATTGAAATACTCGTCCGAGAGCTCGAGCCTGAACGAGGAGACGGGCGCGCCGGAGATGGAGTAGTTGAGGACGCTGCTGCCGTAGGCAAGACCCTCGGCGATCGAAAAGAGGTGGAGCCCGTCGACCTGCACCGTTTGCGGCAACCGATCGACTCTCAGTGCGGCCTGCCAGTTGGCGTCGCTGAGCCGGAAGGCGGCCTGGATCCCCGCGAGTTTGCGCGGGAAGAACGCGGTGGCAATTTCGGTGAGGCCCTGCGTGCGTTCGGCGGCGACGCGGAACCCGGCGTCGGCTGCGACGGCGATATGTCCGCGGACGGATTTCGATTTGACCAGGGAAACACGAGGCAGCGCCCACGCGGGTTCGCCGAGAGGCTTGTTTCTTTCGAGCCGAAGCTGGACCAATTGCCGGCCGGAAACCGGTTGGCCGAACACCAGGCGCAGTTCGGCGTCAGGCTGGTCCTCGGGTTCGCGGACGAAGTAGTCGCTCAGGCCGGTGGCGGTTAGGCTCGCGACGGCGAAGCCCTTGGGTACGCGCACGAGCAGTTCCCGGAGGGGGGCTTCGCGAATGTCCAATTCCATTTCGGCGTCGATGGTCAGCTCGGTCTCGGCCACGCGATAGGCCAGAATTTCTGAGACCGCCACTTCCGGCTGGATCTGGTCCGCCTGAAGGCGCAACGCGAAGTCGCCGCCGGAAAAGCGATAAGCGAATTTTTGATTGCCGGTGGGGCGAAGCACCGTTTTGGTCGTGTCAGTTTCGGGGAACTTGTCGGGCGAGATCTGGGAAACACCTGCGGCCTGGGCGACCTCGAGGCGCACCGCGCCCTCGTTGACAATGCGAAAATAGCCGGCGAAACGGGTCGCGCCTTCCGGGCGCAACTGGATCACTTCGGCTGATTGCGGAAAGGCGCCCAGCGGCGTCTGGAGTTGGACCTGGAGCGAGAAGAGATCCTTTTGCGGCTGGTTGAACTGGACGATCAGCCGGCGATCCGAAGAGGCGTCGACGGGTTCGACGTTCCACGCCAGCAAGTCCTTGCCCTGCACCCGCGTGACCTCGCCCGCGCCGCGCGGGATGATGACCAATCGGCTCAGTTCGCCCTGCATCACTTTGCAGTCGAGCAGTGCGATTTGGCGCATCAACCCCGGTCCCACGCTGATTTGCGAGAGCATCTCGGCGGCGTAAAACAGTTTGCCCTCGGATTCGGCCCTGGTTTCTTTCCACGAGAGCTTCACGGAGCCGTCCGAAGGCAGATAGGTTTTGAAAGCATCGGCGGCGCGCTCCGGCCGGGCTGCGCCCGGGAATTCGAACTGGGTGTCCGACGGCAGACCCTTGAGCACCAACGGTTGCATCGCGGCGCGCGCGACTTGAAAGTCGAGTGCGTTCCAGCCGCGCGCACCGTCCGCGCCCGGCTGCACTTTGGCGTCGAACTTAAGCTCGATCGGGAAAACGCCCGCGTGGTCAGCGGCAAAAACGAACTTTCCCTGGTCGAAGCGCAAGCGCCAGTCCGAATGCTGGGGCAGTTCGGTGAGGGCGACGGCGCCCGAGAGCAAATCGAGGGAGCCGCCTTTGGGGTCTTTGATGGAGGCGGTGGCGGTGAGAGTGAAACCGGCGGTTTTGTCGCCCAATTGCCCGTCGAGGTGGAAGTCGCGCAGCACCACGCGCCGGGCTTCAGGATCGGCTAAGGCGATTCGCAAGGGCAGCGAGTAAGTGGTGCCCTGGAACCTCCAGGCGAGAGCGACCGTATCGTCCGTCTTGCCATCCCGCATGGAGTCGGGCAGGAACTTCGGGTCGATGGGCGCGACGCCCGAAGGATTGTCGGGCTCAGCGCTGAGTTCGGCGGCGGGCTCGATTTTAATGTAACCGCTGCTCAGCGCGGGTTGGAGCGCGGTCAGCGTCAAAGGCAGAAGCTGGGTCGGCACCGCCTTCAGATCCTGGTCCGCCGTGATGGTGAACGCGAATTGGGTCGGCGGCTTGTCCATTTTGCGGGTCCGCAGGACGAGCGTGCGCGTGCCGTTGGTTTCCTGGCGGATGCTCCAGTCTTGCAGTAGCTCACCCGAAACCTGCCGGATCTCGCCTTCGCCGGTGATCGCGAGGGGCAGTTCGTTCGGGCTGCCCGCAACCACCTCGGCGCTTACGAGAATTCTGTAAGTAACCTTGTTCGCTCCCAGGCCAATGCTCTCCTGGATCGCCGTGGCGAACGCTGGCTTTTGCTCGCCGGTCAGGGCGGCGAGGATTCCTTCAATCGTGATGCGGGCCTTGCCGTTCTCGATACCGCCGCTGATCGAGAGATCCTTCAAGTCGGCTTTTTGCTCGGCGCCCCGCGCGCCGGCCAGCAACAATGCAGCACAACCAATGGCGATTAGGTTCTTCATAGGTTTATTCTTTGTCGAGAAGCGTGAACCAGATTCCGTGTCCGTGATACGCGCCAGTCAGTCGCTGAACAGTTCCTGAGATGGCAACCTGGGCCGGCAGCGAAAAGGGAGCATTGCCGTCACGGGATATTTGTATGAGCACGGAAAAAGGAGACGGCCCGTTCTCCGCGCGGATTTTCAGATCCGCGCTGCCGCTCCCGAGCGCGGCGCCGCGGTCGTCCTCGAGCGTCGCTTTCCAACTCGTTAAGAACTCTTTCCAGGAGGCGGTTGACACGCCCTCGATCTCAATGTGAACCGAATCACCTCCGCGCTTGAGAAGCCGGGCGCGATACGTGCCCACCAATAGCGTTTCCGATTCATCTTTTTCCCGATCCTTGGCCGCTTGCCGGGCTTGGTCAGTCCAGGCTGCTTTTACGGAGACAGGACTCCAATTTGTTCCCGAAAACATCACGGCTCCTTGTGCCTCGGGCGCCTCCTGGATCCCGGCGAGAATACCCTGCGTGTATTCGGCTTTTCGGAGCAGTTCGTTGATCTCGGCGGAGGTCGCCCGGGAGTAGGCAAGCACGGAGACGGCGCCTGTTGACCCGCCAGTTGCGCCGCGGAAGTGGCTCTGGACTTCTTCCAACAGCCATACACCCGGCCTGGCAAAGCCGAAGCGTGCCGTCATTTCGAGGGACTGGTCCTTGCCGTCTTTCTCGTGAGGAACGACCGCGCGAATGCGGCCGGGAGCCGCGCCGCCGGCGTCATCGATCCAATTGTCGAACAAGTAGTGCCCCTTCAAATCGGATGCACCCGCGTAATCCTTCTCTTCGATGGGCCGGTGCGTTGCCGCATCGCAAAGAACCTCGCTCCGTTCATAAGCGACGTCGTGCATGTAAGACCAGGAGGTGAAGGCGAGCATCGTGCCGGTGAACAGCCGGGCGTTCCCTTTCGGATGGAGCACGAGCAGGTAGCGGCCGGCCTGGTTCGGCACGAGGCGCATCTCCGCCCGGAACTGGTCCGGTTCCCGCGCCAGCCGTGTCAGGGCACAGTCGAGCGCCAGGCCCATCGCCAAATGTTGAAGCAGACGGTCTCGTTGAATTGAGGGGGACTGGAGTGCCGGAGCGTTTGAGGGCTGGAGCGGGGGAAGATTGATGAAGCGGTCATTGACATCGCCCCGATATGAGCGTCCGTCGGGCAACCAGAGGCACTGTCGCGTGGGGCGGTCCTGATTCTCGTTGTTGGACTCCAGCCGCACGAGGACATTCCCCGCCGCATCCATCGCTACGCGCTCCAGGTACGGTGTTTCCTGCCGGTACTCATACACCAGACCGCGTCGCGTTTCCAACGACGGGAGGAGCCAGTGCCGGTTTGCTTTGAGGAACGCCTCCAGAACCCCGCTGCCGGTTTTGCGGCTCTCCTCGAGCGCAATTGATGATTCAGTGGCGTGTTTCACTTTTGCAGGCGAGGAATTCACACGAACGTCTTCGAGCCACGCCAGTCTCCGGTTGCCTGAGAGGCTATCGTCAAAAAGCCAAAGACCAGGTTCATAAATTCGGAAGCGCCAATCGTAGGTCGTGTCACCGATTTGAATTTTGATCTTGAGCGGGGCGTAGTGACCGTCGGCGATCAAGGCAAACTCGCCGAATGTCTCGTGCAGCCGCCCGACCTGCGCTTCCAGCGGGACCCAACGCTGCGTGTCGATGACGACGAAGCCTTCGTCACCGCCAAGCGTGTGATAACCGTTCCAGCTACCCTCGACGCCATTGCCGCAGGCGCCACGAATTGCCGGGTTGAAACTCAGCACCAGCCTGATGCGTCCCTGCTCTTCGTCTATTCCGCGCACGGTGGCACTTTTTGGCGATTGCGCCAATTGCTGGAGCATCGCCCAATAGGTCACTCCGTGCAGTTTTGCGCGCGAAGTGCTAGCCGGCTCGGTGACTTCAAAGTGTTGCGAGCCGCTCAGCCGGTTCAGCGTATAGGCAAAATTCTGGATCTCGGCCGACGGACCAGCCAACCAATAACGATTCACCTCCACAAACCGGCGGATGATCTCCACCCCGCGTTCTTGAAGATTCGCGGCGGAGTTCGCTGGAGAGCCTTGCTGTCCGCAAGCAGCGGCGGCCGCGAAAACCGCGATCGCGGGCGCATGGCGGAGGGCACGCCCGATGGCCCTTCGGACCCAATGTTTCGGCCTGGTTTCTGCCTTCGGATCTCCGCCTTCGGATTTCATAGGGTTTCGATGACTGAATCAGGCGGCGACTGTTATTTCCCTGCGAGGCTTTTCGCCTGACGAATCATCCACTCGAGTTTCTTTGGCCGGGGATCGGCGCCATAGACCTCGGGCACTCCGCTCACGTATTGGAGCAACGCGTCGGGCGTGACCTCGGTGGCATAAGGGTTTTGCGCGAGCCATTCAGAGAGCGCGCTGGCCGAAGCGACCAGGCGCATCGCAGGACTGGATTGCTCGAGCGGGGCGGCACTGCCATTGAAGGGCACCGCCCATTCGTGCTCGTGGTACTCGGCAGTGCCGGGGATCTTGTAGCGGACCCGCACGGTGGCGAGGGCGCCTTCGCCGCGGGGATTCACCTCGATGACGTAGAGCGCGTTGCCCGATTCCGCGGCGCCGATCTCAGCGGCATCGACAGTGTTGTCGCGAAACTGTTCTTTGGTGAGCTGATGTTTGGCGTAACCAATTTGCCGCCAGGCGGCGACCCGCTTCGGATTGAATTCGACCTGCACCTTTACGTCCGATGCAGCGACGTGGAGAGCCCCGCCGAGTTGCGCCGCGAACTCGGTCGAGGCTTCCTCGGGCGTGTTGATGAAGCCGTAGCGGCCGTCGCCGTTTCGGGAGAGCACTTCGAGAAGGTCGTCGTTGTAACCTTCCCAGCCGATGCCAAAGCAATCAAACGCGATGCCCTGTTTGCGGTGGTCTTCCACCTTTTTCTTGAGGTTTTCGGGGCTGACATCGCCGAGATTGGCGGCGCCATCGGTGAGCAGCACAACCCGGTTGATGCCACTGGCGAGGTAGTGTTTCAGTGCTGTCTGATAGGCGAGATTCATTGCCTCTTCGAGATTTGTTCCACCCTCCGGAGTCAGCCCACCGATCTCCTCCAATGGCTCGGCGGCCTGGTTGCCGGCTACGCCATCGACACGAAGCTGGGCGGTGCGGGCAAAGGTCACTACGCTGAGCTTGTCCTGGGGTTGGAGCTGAGCGGCCAAGACCTTCAGCGCCTCGCGGATGATGCGGACGCGGTCGGCGCGCTCCATCGAGCCGGAGTTATCCAGCAACAGCACGAGATTCAGCGGTTGACCCGACTGGCGTCCCCGCGCCGCGGTCTTGACCGAGAACCGGAGCACGTCGCGATTTTGGGCGAACGGATACCGCGCGCGGTCCCAGCAAAAACCGACCGGCATTCCCGGCGCCGGCTCGGGGTCACGGTAATCAAAGGCGTTGATGAACTCCTCGCTCCGGATGCTTCCAGGCTCAGGCAGCACACCTTGTTCGAGGCTGACGGCCGCCATCTTGAACGACACATCGCTGACGTTCAGGGAGAAGGTGGAGAAGGAATTGTCAGCGCTTTGGACTTCCGGTTGCGGGATGGGTGGCGGCGTCGCGGGCTTTGGCTGAGGTGAGTCGCCATCCTTCGCGGGCTGTTCGATTATCTGAACGAGGCGTTGCTTCTCTTCTCCGAGTTTGAGTGAATCGGGAGCGGTCATATGCAGCGCCGGCGGGACCTTTTTTTGGGAGGAACTGGACGACAGAAGCACCTCCGCTTCCCTTTTCTTTCGAAGCTCAGCCAACGCTGCTCCTTTAGCGGCATCGTTCAGCTTCAGGCCAAGGGAGTTGAGTTCCTCTTGTGGCAACGCATAGCCGAAGTTTGTCACGGTGCTTATACCCGGCAGGGTGACGCTGCTCGGCTGTTTGCCGCGGGAGCTGTCGGTGTTGCCTGCAAAAAGGTCCACTAAGCCGTCGTTATCATAATCCCCCCCTGTCAACCCCCGATCGCTATTCGCTTTGAGGTTGCGCGCATAGTAGGCCTGGTTCGTCGACCTGCTTACGCCTGCAGATTTGTAGGCGCTTGCCGGTTTTCCAGGTGCCTCCTTGCCGGCTGGAGGCTGGGCCTGAGCTTGTGGCACGAAGGCAATGATTCGGCCAGCAGTTTGGGCTTCGGCGGCCTTCTCCTCGTCGGTGGCGGTGGCGACCTGGCCGCGCGAAGATGGCGTGACGCCTTCGTTGCGGAATAGTTGTCCGATCGCCGGCACGTCCCCGAGGACAGGAATCGCCGGTGCACGTATTACAGCGTCGCCGGCCGTTCTGCCTTCCTCTGCCTTTGCGCCTACTCCACCCGCTAACGGCAGGCCGGTCGCTGGGTCAACACTTGCTACCTGCTTTCCCGCTGAAGCCGGCAGGCCGGTTGCCGGGGCAGTGGCTTCTTGAGAACCGTTTACGGTTTGAAGTCTGTAGAATTTCTCCACGCCGGAGGCGCCGGCGGTATCTGCGCGGCCGGCGAGCCCGTAGCGCATCCTCATCGCACCGGCATCCACGGTTTGCGCAGGTGGCGCTGGAGCATTCTGAGCCCGGCCATCGTCGTAAAAACGGCGGTAACCGGTCGCCAGTTCCGAACCGGGTTTTCCACCTCCCAAGCCGCCTCCGCCACCCATACCACCGCCGCCTGCGACGTTCACTCGCGGAACTGTTAGAGTTCCAGCCGCCTGATCGAGCGGGCGGCCACGGTCGCTCGAGGTGATCACGCTCTGAGCCTGGGCGGGTTCACCTCTCACGGTTGAATAGTTGACCGCCGCTCCAACGCTTTTCGCGGCTGAGACGCTATCGAAAAGCGTGGTTGAGCTATCCGGCGTTACGGCGTGAGACTCTAACTGAACGGGCGGCGTCGCCTGGACTGCGAAGCCTCCATAATAGTTGTTAGCGGCAACCGTCTCGGCCGACTTCGTTTCACCCGCTGAGATGGGCAGGACGATGGTTGTCTTTGGCGGTTGAACGGCGACCTTTGCCGTGGGCGGAGCGATTGCGGGCGCCGAGCGAACCCGTTCCAGCGGGAGGCCGAGTGACAAACGGTTCGCCTCATCCCGGGCGAACAATTGCTCAGTGGCAGCGCTCGGGGCGGACAAGGCTGACATTCCCCTCGATTTCGCTTTCCCTCTGGACAGGGCAGGCAACAGAGCGCCGCCGACGAACACCAACAGCAAAGCGGCGATTCCCGCCGGGATGAGCCAGTTAAACTGCCGGGATGGAGCCTCCGCAAATTCCCTGGGGGCGACCGTCTTAAACTGCTGGAGCAGTTCCTGTCGCCGATCCTCGGACAGTTTCAGCGGTTCGGGAGTGGCGGTTGGCTCCTGGTGCGGGGCCTTTTCCGTTTCGCGCACCAGGTCAATCGTCTGCCGCAAGCGTTCGTGCATTCTGGCCAACTCGGAGTCCTGGGCGATTGCCCGGCGCAGGAATTCCGCCTGGTCGGCCGGCAACTCTCCCAGTACGAGAGCGGTGAGGCTCACCTCGAGTGCCTGGCGCGGATCGGTTAGAGACTCAGGGTTCATTAAGGTTCAAAGGTGGAAAGCTCATGGCACGATTCCATTCCTGGCCAATTCGTCGGCGATGGCCTTGATCGCGTGATGCAGCAGGTAGCCGACGTGGCCCGTGGTCAGCCCGGTCCGGGCGCTGATTTCCTTGTAGGACAACTCTTCGTTAAATTTCAGCCGGATGAGCTCGCGGCTGCGCTCGTCGATTGTCTGCAAACTCAACCGCACCAGCCCGATGCCTTCCCAGCGGGCGATCTGTTCGTCCGGCAACGGCTGGGGATCAGGAGGGTCGAGAGTAGGGGGGCGGGGGTCGGGGGAGGAGGGAGGAAGGTCGAGTGACACGATCTTCTCCGAGTTCCGCCGCTGGTTGAGGGCGAGATTGTGCACGGTCCGGTAGAGCCATCGGCGGGGCTCGCGCACTTCCTCGAACTGTGCATGCAATCTCATGAACGCTTCCTGAACGATGTCTTCGGCGAGGCTGCGTTCGCCAAGCAGGCGGAGCGCGTAGCTCAAAAGCGGCGACTCCAGAGCCGAAAACAACGATTCGATCGGCTCTGCTTCGGGCGGACCGGCGCTGGCTTGATCTGGCGGCATGAGTGCCATGCTCGGCGTTGGGCTTAGGCCCAGGTTGACCAGCCGTTCCGGTCTCGTGGCTCGCTAAAGCACATCGTGTCTGCTGGATACGACACCCGGGCGGCTATTCTCTTAGACGAAAAAACCCCGGCGATGCTCCGAACAAAACTGCCCGGGGATCGAAGCGATGGACCCGGGTACCGCTTAAGAATGGTTCGCAATTCGTGTCGGGCTGATTATGCTGTCTGGGTGCCTGGGCGTGTTCTAACAGCGGGGCTGCCACGGTGGAAGCTAATTCTGGCGTTATCAGTTGGGGCGCTTCCCTTTGCGGGCCTGTGCGCGCCTAACGAGAAACTGCTGCCTTATTCGGTGACCATGTGGCAAACCGACGACGGCCTGCCACAGAATTCGGTACACGCGATAGCCCAGACCCCGGACGGGTATCTGTGGGTGGGCACTCGGGGCGGGTTGGCTCGATTTGACGGGGTGCGATTCACGGCGGTCGACGACCCCGACGCGTCCGGGCTGGCGCATGCGTGGGTCACGGCCTTGGCGGTTTCCCGGGACGGAACTCTGTGGATCGGCACTGAGGGGCTTGGAGTTTTTCGATTCAGAGAGAGCAGGTACACGAGGCTGTCGCAATTTAACGGGCTTCCCAGCGACCAGGTTCGCTGCTTGCTCGAGGACGGTGACGGCCAAATGTGGGTCGGCACGGAACGCGGCCTGGCCGCCTATCGTCAGGGGTATCTGACGAACTTCACCGTGGCGCAAGGACTCGGGGATAACTCCGTGCGTGCGCTCAGCGAGGGCGGGGACGGGTTGTTACGCGCGGCTACGAAACGAGGCTTAAGCACGCTGGGAAAGAAAGGGAGGGCGGCGGGGAGGAAATTGGGGACCGGTAAGGCGCCGGGCCCAATGGATGAAAGTGTCTTTTCGACGGTGACCTTCGCGGGGGGGTGGAACCGGAACGCGCTTCGAGCTGTCCATCAAGATCGGCGCGGGACCCTATGGATGGGTTCTGCTGACGGATTGCACTGCCTGAAGAGTGGAGGAGCGTGGGACGCGGGTCGAGTGAACGAGACGGGCGTGGAGGCTGGCGGGATGGGCCACCTCTATACGACTGCCGAGGGTTTGCCCGACCACATCGTGAATTGCGTTTTCGAGGACGGCTCGGGGCAAATCTGGGTCGGCACTTATGGTGGATTAGCCCGGATTGTTGACGGCCATGTACACCCGTGGCCGAATCGCGAAGCCGTCTTTGGCGACCTGGTGAACACCGTTATGGCCGATCGTGAAGGCAACCTTTGGGTCGGTGGCCGGGACGGACTTTACCGGCTCAATCCCGCCCGCTTCACCACTTTCACGACCCAACAGGGCCTCAGCGGCAACAACGTCATCTCCGTCCTTGAAGACCAGACGTCGGACGCGATGTGGCTGGGGATCTGGGGCGGAGGGGTGAATCTGCTCGAGGGAAACAAGGTGACGGTTTTTCCCGAAACGAACATCGCCCGGGATTCGGTTCTGTCACTTTGTCAGACCCGGGATGGGAAGCTCTGGATCGGGATGGACTTTGTCGGCGGGCTCAATTCACTCGCCGGCGAAGTCCGAACTGCTTATCCGCTGCAGACCGGCCTCATCAGCGCGCCCATCTGCGTCATACATGAGGACCGTGAGGGCGCGCTCTGGGTGGGCACCCGCGAAGGGCTCAACCGAGTAAGCAAGGATAAGATCGACACCTATGGCGTCACTAACGGATTGGCCGCAAACTCAGTCGAGGCTATCTGCGAGGATGCAAAGGGTAACCTCTGGGTGGGGACGGAGGGCGGCCTGAGCCGCTGGAACCTGTCGACTTTCGACCGCCTCCCCACCTCCAAACCGGTTTCCGCGCTCCATCCGGACGCGGACGGCACGCTTTGGGTTGGAACGCGAGGCGGCGGCCTCAACCGCTTGCGGGGGGGCAAGCTCAGGGCCTATACCACCCGCGACGGCCTGTTCAGCGACGAAGTTTACGAAATCCTCGAAGACGACTTGGGGTTCTTCTGGATGAGCTGCCGTCAGGGGATTTTCCGCGTCGCGAAACGGGATTTCGATGAACTCGACCGCGGGGCGAAAAAGACCCTCGCCTGCACTGCTTTCGGCAAAGCCGACGGGCTGGTGAGCGTGCAGTGCAATGGGGTCGCCAAGCCGGCAGGCTGGAAAGCCAGGGACGGGAGGCTTTGGTTCCCGACCATTCGCGGCGTGGTTCGTGTCGAGTCGCGGATCGGCACCAACGAAAAGCCGCCGCCGGTGGTCATCGAAGAAATCCGGGCCGACAAAAAGCTGCAACCGCGCGGCCTTGCCGGGATGAGGTCGAGCCGCCAGGCAGGCGAGGCCGCGGTCGAGCAGATCCGAATCGCCCCGGGGCGGGGCGAGTTGGAGATCCGGTATACCGCGTTAAGCCTCCAGGCCCCGGAAAAGAACCGCTTCAAGTACGTGCTCGAGGGGGCCGATTCAGGTTGGAACGATGCCGGCCCGGAACGCGTTGCCCATTACAACAATCTGGGGCCCGGCTCCTATTGGTTCCGGGTTGTCGCCTGCAACAACGACGGTGTCTGGAATCACACTGGCGCGGCGGTTGCCTTGGTGCTGCTGCCGCATTATTGGCAGACGTGGTGGTTCCAAACGGGGGTCGCCGCCAGCCTCTGCCTGCTCCTCGGGGTCGTCTACCGGCTCCGCATTGCGCGACTGCGTGAGATCGAGCGGCTGCGAGTCGAAATCGCCGCCAATCTCCATGATGACGTAGGGGCCCGGCTGACCAAGGTCGCGATGATCACCGAGCAGGTTGACCGGCAAACCGCCGATGCGGACCGCATCAAGCCTCAGGTCCGCTCCATCTCGCAAGCCACGCGTGAGGTCATCCAGGCCATGGACGAAGTGGTTTGGACCATTAACCCGCGCAACGATACGCTCGATAACCTCGCCAATTACATCCTTCACTATGCCCAGGAATACTTCGAGGATACCGGCGTGCGGTGCCGCCTGGATTTGCCGACTCAATTGCCTGATTTGTCGATCTCGACTGAAGTGCGTCACAACCTTTTCATGACCATTAAAGAGGCTCTCAACAACGTGCTGAAGCACGCGGCGGCCTCGGAGGTCCGTATCGCGCTGGCCGTTGAGGGCTCGGCCGTTACCGTAACCATTTCCGACAACGGCAAAGGGTTCGATCCGGCTCAAAACCGGTCTGCGGGCGAAGGAATGCGGAACCTCAAGCAGCGCCTCGAGCAGATCGGCGGCAGCCTGCAATTGCGCAGCATACCGGGGTCGGGCACCACCATCCGCATGCGTGTCGATGCCGGCTAGCCAGGGAACCGCAGGACCGGCAGCCGGCTTGTCTCCGCTCGCCTCGCGAGGGGATCACCCGGAGCCGCAGGCCCGCCCGGTTGCGGGATACACATATTCGTGTGAATTGCCGTGGGGCGTTTGAATGAGAGAATTGAGACCAACGACGAGCGCTGTGCCAATCAAAGTTGCGATCGTGGAAGACGACGACTGGATTCGAGAGAATCTGGCGTCGCAGATACGGGAAGCGGAAGGCTTCCTTTGTTGTGGCTCGTACCGCAGCGCGGAGGAGGCCCTCGCTCAGGTCGCGTCGCAGCCACCGGACGTTATCCTGATGGATATCAACCTGCCGAAAATGGACGGCATCGAATGCGTGCGGCAGGTCAAAGCCCTCGTTCCCTCGACCCTCATCCTGATGCTCACCGTTTACGAAGATAGCGAGCGAATTTTCAATTCACTGCTCGCGGGGGCGAGCGGTTACCTGCTCAAGCGCACTCCGCGCGCCGGGATCCTGGAGGCCATCGCCGATGTTTACCGGGGTAATTCGCCCATGACCGGCCATATCGCCCGGAAGGTGGTGCAATACTTCAACCAGCGTGGCCGGAACCATCAGGAGATTGGCAGGCTGTCCCAGCGCGAGCGGGAAGTCCTCGAACACCTCGCGCGGGGAGCGCCCTACAAGGAAATCGCCGACACGCTATCATTGAGCATCGACACGATCCGCATTCATATCAAAGGCATCTACTCAAAGCTGCATGTGCACTCACGGGGAGAGGCTGTGGCAAAGTACTTGCGAAAATAGCGGCGGCTCGGTCCACGCCACTGCTCTTGTTGGGGAAGAAGGCCCGAAAGAAGCGGAGAAATAGACGGTCGCGGGAAACGCGGACTCTGTCGAAGCCTGTGGGGACCTCCGCGTTGCGGCACGTCAACGCTCCGACCTCACTTTTTAACTGTGCTCGCCCGTGCCAGGCGCTCGAGGTCTTTGTTGCCGGATTGTTCCGTGCGGTTGGCCGCCACGCGCAGTGTACGCGGGTCGTGATGGCGCCAGATCTCGGAGTGCCCATCCGCAAAACTCAGTCCGTAAGTGTAATTATGGCGCGCGCCGGAGATCGCGGGAAAATCAACCCACAGTCTTCCGTCCGGGTCGGTCACGAAAAACCCGTCGTTGATGCTGCGCTCGTCCTCGTCGAGCAACACCCATCGTTCGGACGGGTGCGGGAGGTCTGAGTCCTTCGCGAAGAACGGGACGTAAGCGGCCGCGGTAGCGGGGATCGGACCAACGGTTGCGTCCCGGGCTCCCATGAACGCATTCATTGAGTAACTGCGCACCGTCGGCACGTTCTCCCCGCCGATCGAGACGCCCCGGTCCGCCGGGCAAAGGTAAATCGAGGTGTTCTGGTTGTAGTGGTAAAGTTTGCCTTCCCGGATGAGGCCGGCGTCGCCTGCCTCCGCAAGTTTGGTCATGTCACCCTGAACCCACACATCCGGGTTGTTGACGGGGTATGACTCGGCCAGGGAGCCTCCGTTATCATTGTAATACATCACCCACGCGAGACCGAGTTGGTGGAGGTTAGAGGAACAGGCCGTACGTTGTGCTTTGACCTTGACCCTGCCGAGGATGGGCAACAACAGGGACGCTAGAATCGCAATCGTCGCGATGACGGCCAGGAGTTCGATCAATGTAAAACCCCGCCGTCGAATTGACTTACCCGCAAGCATTTTACGCCAATTCTGCAAGGCTTTTGCTACTGTCTTATATTATTTTCCGAATTGCCTGTTTTGCAAGCAAAAAATGTGCACAAAATGAGCTTGCGACGAAGTGATTCTGAGAACGCGGAACATTAGTTCGTGGGCTGGCCGGCGGCTGCGATCCACCGCTGCGGCTTGTGAGCCGGGGTGCCGGCGGGGAGATTGAGCGCGGCCTTGGTGCTTGCGGGCCAACAGGCTGCGTAAGCACACGTTCTCGCCCGGGAATACGCCGGTCAGGCGCCGCCAAGGAGGCGGCCGATGTGTAACGTCAGAAAAGCCAGAGTCCAAGCCAGCACGCCCATGTAGGCCCATTGGAACAAAGGCCATCTCCAGGAATTCGTCTCGCGCCGAACTACGGCCACCGTGCTAACACATTGGAGAGCGAAAACATAGAATACCATCAGCGTCAGAGCCGTCAGCGTTGTGTAGACCGGCGTGCCGTCCGTGTGACGTTGTGCCCGGAGCGTGTTGGCCAGGCTGCTCATGCCCGACTCCGAACGGTCGTACTTGCCCACGTTGTAGACTGTCGACATTGTGCTGACAAATACCTCGCGCGCCGCAAAGGAGGAGATGATGCCAATGCCGATTTTCCAATCGAAGCCCAAGGGCGCTATAACCGGTTCGACCAGCCTGCCCAAATGGCCCGCGAAGCTGTGCCGGAGCGTTTCCCCGGCTTTTTCATTGGTCAGCGCGACTAACTGTTCCCTCTTGGCGGCGCCGTCCAGCGTGCTGGAGCTTTCAATCGCCGCCCGTTTCGAGGCGAATTCACCCTGGATCGCGGCGCTGCGGGGGTAAGTCGCCAGGAACCACAACAGGATGTTGATCCCCAGGATGACGGTGCCGGCACGGCGCAGGAACAGCTTCGACCGGTCCCACATGTGCCGCAGCACGACCGGCAACCCGGGCCGTTTGTACGGAGGTAACTCCATGATCAGCAGCGGCGGTTCCCCTTTGAGCAGAGTCTTCTTGAACACCCACGCCATCAGCAGCGCGACGACTATGCCCAGCAGGTACATTGACAACATGGTCAGGCCGCTCAGTTTCAGGATGCCCAGAACCGTCCTGTTGGGAATGCATGCCGCGATGAGCAGCGTGTAAACCGGCAGGCGCGCCGAGCAGCTCATCAGCGGGGATATGAGAATGGTTACGAGCCGGTCCTTGGGACTCTCGATTGTACGGGTCGCCATGATTCCAGGAATGGCGCAGGCAAAGGAACTCAGCATCGGTATGAAACTCTTGCCGTGCAGGCCGACTTTGCTCATTAGCCGGTCCATCAGGAAAGCGGCGCGCGCCATGTAGCCGGTGTCCTCGAGGAAGCCGATAAACAGGAACAAAAGCAGGATTTGCGGCAGGAACACCACCACTGCCCCCACGCCCGCGACGATCCCGTCGATCAGCAGGCTGTTCAAATCGCCGGGCGGAATCAGCCGGCCCAAGGCGTTTCCAAACCAGTCGACCGCCGTTTGCAGCGCCTCCATCGGGATCCGCGCGAAGGTGAAAATGCTCTGGAACATCAGCAGCATCACTCCGACAAAGACCAGCGTGCCCCAAAGCTTATGGGTCAGCACCCGGTCCAGTTTGTCGCTGAATGTCTCGCCGGGCGGCGCCAGTTCCGTCGTCACGGCTTGCTGGAGCTCGGACACTGAGGCGTAGCGGCCTTCAATGGGCACGCTCCGCCAATCGACGGCGGAGGCCTCAAGCCGCTCGCGGGCGGCTGTCACCGCCTGCTGAATGGCGGCAGGGTAATGCTGGGCGCTCGAGGCCAACGCCCGCTCGTTGCTCAGGATCAGCAGCGCCTCGGCTGAAGCCTGTGCGCGGCGCTCGTGAAATGCGCGCGCCAGCAGCCCTGCCAGTGTCTCGGTTTCCCGCTCGAGTGCTTCGGGCACCCGGCAAAACCGGCGAGGCCGTCCGGGCGGCTGCGCGCTTGCGCCGAGCGTCCGGACAAGTTCCTCGCGAAGCGCGGGGATGCCTTTGCCCTCGCTGGCGACGATCGGGATCACCGGCACCCCCAATTCGGCGGCGAGTTTCTCGCTGTCGATTTGGTGGCCGTTGCTCTCTGCCACATCGACCATGTTGAGGGCGACGATTGTCCGGTAGCCGAGTTCCACGACCTGGGTCGTGTAGTAGAGGTTCCGCTGGAGGTTCGAGGCGTCCACTACCACCACGACCAGTGCCGGGGCGGGCAGCTCCGGCAGGCGATTGAGCAGGACATCGCGTGAAATTTGCTCGTCCAGCGAGTGCGGGCTCAAACTGTAGGTGCCGGGAAGGTCGAGCACGCGCGCGTTGAACGCCGCGGGCGCGCCGAGCAGCTTCCCCTCCTTGCGTTCGACCGTTACCCCCGCGTAATTCCCCACCTTGGCCCGCAGGCCCGTCAAGGCGTTGAAGAGAGTCGTTTTGCCGCAGTTCGGATTGCCGGTAAGGACTACGAACGCGGGCTTGCCGGCTATTCCTGCTGGCGGGGAAGCGGCCGAAACCTCCGGTGCGTCTGCCGGCCTGGGGAGGGCGTCACCGATTACCCTAACGCGCTCCGGCGCTGGCTCCGGGGCCGGCCGAGGTTGCCCTGGGAGGCTGGGCGATCCGGATTTCATCGCGCGCTGCCCCTGACCGTCAGGCCTCCGCGCGGACGAAGATTTGCTCGGCTTCGTGCTTGCGCAGCGTCAGGTTGTATCCTCGAACTTTGATCTCGACCGGGTCTCCTAATGGAGCAAAACGCACCAGTTCGATTTGCGTGCCTACCAGCAAGCCCATCTCCATCAGGCGCGGGCGGCTCTCGGCCGGCACTTTGATCTCGGCCACCGTCACTCTTTGGCCGGGGCCCGCGGACGTCAGCGGTTGAAGCACGGCGGGCATGTCAGCCTCTCACGGTCGCGGACGCGGGCTCTGAGGATTTGGCTCGGCGTGCGGGCGGCTGAGCTTTCGCCACCGTCTCCACCAAAATCGAGTCGGCCAGCTTCCGGCTGATTCCCAGCCGCGCGTTGCAGACCTGGCAGATGTAGTTGGAGTCGCGCGAGACCAGTTTGATTTGTTGCTGCTCGCAGAATCCCAGCTCGCGCAACCGGTCCCGTACTGCGGGGTCCGTCGCCAATCCTTTGATGGCGACGGTCGTGCCAGGTTTTATCCGGCTTAGGGGGCAGACCGCCGGTCCGGCGCATTGGCCCTCGAGAATGACGAAAACCGATTCTTGTTTCACTGCGGGCCACAGTAAAGTAATTGAGACTCGGTTGCAAGAAGGATTTCCTTCCGCCGCCAGCCGAAAGAGAAAGGCCGGGGAGAAACTCCCCGGCCTTCGCGTGCTCAAGGATGTCCGCCAGGCCTATGGGTAGATATCGAGGCGATAGAACCCATTGCCATTCAGCGGCGTTACGGTCACGTTTACCTGACCGTCAACCACGCGGAATAGATCCGTGGAGTAGGACCACACCGGGTTGGTGAGACTCGGGGTGGACCTCAGGAATGCTCCAGTGGCTGCGGGCCAGGTGAGAACCATGCTGTCACCCACTTTTTGGACTCCCAGCCGAACAGGAGGCGGCGACATGCCGAAGCTCGTGATGACCTGGGTAGAGGCCGTACCGCCATCCGCGCCAGTGAAGCCAAAATAGGCCATGCTAGAGCCGACGACACCCGGGATGTTGACCGCGACGTTTGTCGTATAGGTGGCTTGCGTGACCGTGTCTTTGAAAGCGGCCTGGAGAACGCCGCCGGCATAACTGATATTGATCTGAACAGGGTTTGCGTTTCCGCCGATGAGGACAGGGTCAATGGGGAAGTAGGCGCCTGCGCCGGCCGCAGGCAAGTTGCCGTTTTGAAGCACCTGTATTCCCCTGGTGTTGTTGGCATAGATGTTGAGCCCTAAAGCCACGCTGGGTGTGATGCCGCCGTACCCCAGTCCGCCACCGCCGGTACCCACGGAGGTCGGCCCGGCATTTTGGATGCAGAACGTGACGCCATCAGCCCCGCCTGCTCCACTGGTGACCTGGTAAACGAAGGACGCGGTGAACGAAGCGACGCCAATCGGCGAGGTGAGGAACGCCGAGCGGGCGGTGTTGCCCAGGCCGGAGGTCAATTCCAGCCGGTTGTCGCCCATAATCGGCGGTGTCGACCCTTGCATTTGCCAGCCGGTGCCGGCGGCATTGAACGCCACTGAACCCGGGCCTGAGCTGCTCACGGTAACCGCGTCGGTTGCGCTTGGGGTTGAGCCCTGGGCATTGCTGACGACCACTTGGTATGTGCCGCTGTCCGTGTTGGTGGCATACCCGATGGTCAGGACGTTGGTTTGCGAACCACTGGTCCGGTAATCATCCGTCAGGTTGACGCCGTCTTTCTTCCACTGGTAAGTGAACGGGGCGGTGCCACCGGGATACACCTGCAGTTGAATGATATGTCCGAGACCGATAGTGCTGGAGGTCGGCAGATCCACGATATATGACGGCAACCCGCTGACCACTGTCAATTGTGCCACGGCGCTGGTGACTGCACCGTAGTTATTAGTCACCACGAGCTGGTAACTGCCACTGTCCGTAGACTTGGTCGTGAAGGTAAGGTTGGACGATGTTTGTCCAGCCAGCGGCGAGACCGGCGAGAGGCCGTCGGACAGGTACCACTGGAAACCCAGCGTGCCTGGCCCGTACGCCTCGGCGGCGAAGGTTATGGAAATATTCTCCGGCGCGGTCATGTTCGTCGGCGTCGGCTGGAGGCTGATGACCGGAGGAAGCTGCGCGCCGAAGAAGTGGCTGAGGACCTGGTCGGAACTCAACGCCGTGTTGTACACCGCCACGTCGTCAATCCGGCCTTTCCACTGATTGTCATATTCAGTGGCGCCGCCCGATTTGCGGGCGCCGATGGTCATCGGTAACGGCTGGGCGAGGATGCCCACGTTCTGCCCGATATTGCCGCTGGCGGCGAGCAGGCCGTCCACGTAGAGGTACACTTTCCCGCTGGGCTGGTCGCACACGCCCACCAGGTGGTGCCACACCGGTTGGGCCGAAAGGATATCGCCGATATATGGCGTTACTGAACTTTGCGCAACGTATCCGTTTCCGGCGGCATCGCGGACGAGGAAGCGGTACTTCACCGAGCCCGCTACGGTCGCCACATCCAGCGCGAACTGTTCTGTGCCCGTGCCCGTGCCGGCTGCGAGTATGCCGTTATAGCCCTTGGTTACAACGGCAGCCCCAGCCGATTGATCTCCGCCATAGGCCCAGGCTTCGATTGAGAAAACACCGCCGCTCGCCGCGTTCGGCGCGCGGGCGAAGTCAACATCGAGAATATTGTCAACGTAACTGTTCACCGTGGCAAAAGTTCCAAAATTAACGGCCGTATCCGAATCGGCGACTGGATTGTAACCTTCAACCGCCAGGACGGCGTTGCTGTAGGTTCCGTTATGGCCTCCAGTGTAATCGCGGGCGACGATTCCGTTATTGCCGGTTCCATTGTCCGGGCCCTCATCCAAACGCCAGAAACCGACGGGGCCGTTGGCCAGCACAGCCACAGGATAGGTCTGGGTGGGGGCGGCGATGACGGTGAGTATCGCCGGGGCGCTGGGTACCGTGCCGAAGGCGTTGATGGCGTTGCAACTGAACGTGCTGCCTGTGTCCGAGATTTGCGCGTTGGCAAACGTATAGGAGGAACCCGTCGCCCCGGCGATCTGCGTTCCGTCCTTGAACCATTGGAACCGGGGTGGAGGATAGCCCGCAGCCTCGGCGCTGAATACCGGTGAGGCGCCGGCGAACACGGTGACCGAGTGAGGCTGGCGGGTGAAGACGGGCGGATTGGGCACGAGCGTGCCGAGCATCTCGATCTCACCGATCTGCATCAGTGCGATATTTCGCCAATCATAGATGTTGGTGATGCTAACCCGATAGGATTTGTAGCCGACCGTATTGGCAAAATCCACTTCCGTAACATAATTCGTAGAACTGTCCGGAACCAGCGGAGCTGCGCCCACAAAGGCACTGTTGCGGGTGCTTGGCAATGAAAGGGTGCCCCTAAGTGCGCCCCCGGTGATAGGGGTCCAGTTGGCGCCGTCGTTCGAGCCCTCCAAGGTGTAATCAAACGGGTCACGGCCCGCTGTATCGTTGGCGGCATAAAACCGCAAGGAAGTGACAATCGAAGCGCCGGATACCGGCGTCACGACATATCCCACCGGTCCTACGAATGGCACTACATTATTCTGGAGACCACGGCTCAACCATTTCTGAGCGACACGGTCAATGGCGTGGTCGACACTCTCGGCGGTGGGGAAGGTGTCGCTGCTGTATAGAGTAATCACGTCGCCGAGCGGCGCGCCCACCAGAAGACTCTGATTGGTGGTGAGAATCATCACGGTGGCCACGAGGCTGGTGATCGAGCCGCCGGCGCTGGAAGCGACGACGAGGTAGTCGGCGGAGTCGGCGCTCAATGCATTGCTGATCACTAGCGCGCTCGAAGTGGCGCCAGAGATCCTTCCGCCATCGGTGACGTTGGCGAACGTGTTGTAGTCAATGCTGTAGGTCATGTCGTGCAGGCCGCCACCCCGAGGGGCTTTCTTCCATTGGTAGGATATCGGGCTGGTGCCGGCGATGTTCGTGACGGACAGGACGACGTTGTTGGTGCTTTCCCAGGTCTTGATAAGGTTGATGGCGTTGATGGCGGCATTGGCGGGTTGGCCCGGGGTAGCCGTTCCGCGCGAGCCGAATACCGGCGGGACCTTGCCGGCCGGGGCACCGCTGACGGCATAGATCCCGGTAACGCGGGTAGAAGTAGCGCCGTTGGTGAGAGCGAGGGAAATGCTGGTGACCGGGCTAGCCGTGTTGTTGATCGGAACAACGGCATCGAACAACAAGGCCCACGGGAGGCCAACGCCGCGGTAATCATATCCCGGGATCCCCAACGCGAAGGGGTCAACATATTGGTCCGGCGTTTGGTTAACGACGCGAAGGTAGGGGTTGACGCGGCCGAAGGGGCGGTACGCCCAGGGGACGGCGCGGTTTGACCAATCGGGAACTAAGATGGCGTTGGTCTCGCTGGAACCGTCCTGGAACGTCACGACAACCGGAAGGATGGTGTCGTTATTGGCGGCGGAGCACAGGAATGAGAGGGCACCATAGGTGGCGGGAGTTGCCAGCGTGATCGTGGCGTTGGGGAAATTCGAGGCCAGGACCACGGCATTGTTGGTCGCGTAGCTGGACGGCATCGTGTAGGTCGCAGGGATGGCGGCGCTGGCAATAGTGGAACCGGCGGCAGGGAACCCGACGTTCGGCAGGGATCTGTAGAAACCCTGTTCAAACCAGCAATTGTTCGTTTTGCTGGTGCCACCGTCCATGGTGACGGTGCAGAGGTTGGTGAGAACGTTGGCGTCGGCCACACCCGTGCCGGTGGCAGGCGGCCCATCGGCTTCCACGACGGCGTCATGGTTGAAACCAGTGACGGCGAGTATGTTCGTGTAATCGGTGCTGGAGTCCTTGGCCCCGCTGATGGCGAAAATGACCGCGCGACCATTACTGTTCGTGGTGCCGGCACTACCCCCAACAAAGTTGAAGTCAACGCTCGTGACGTTGGCCATTGGGTTGATAAGCGGGATATCGGCGGCGAAAAGCGCCCCTGCTGGACTGGCGCCGACGTTCGCAACCACGCCGTTCACCACATGGACGCGGCCAGCCGCGTTATAGACATTGGCGGCAGCGTTGAACCAGTCGGTTGAGGTGAACGTCCCCGATTCCGAAAAGGAGTCCGCGTAGTGAACCGTATAACCTACAGTCACCGGTCCATTGCCGGAGTCGGTGAGGAATGACAGCCCGGTGAACGCGGCCGGGGTAGTCAGCGTCAGCGTGGCCGGCTCAAGGACCGGAGTTCGCAAACCGTTGGCATGGCCCACCATGATGACGTTGTTGGTGTGGTAGTCCGGTGGCATCTGGAAAACATAAGCACCGCTTGTGATCAGCGATCCGGCCGCTGGCAGACCGGTAGTCGGCGCCGCGGGGTTGTAGCCCCGCTCATACCAGGTGTTGCCGGTTTTGTTGGTGCCGCCGTCCATTGTCGCCGTGACGGCGCTGCTGAGGGGTGGTGGCGCGGGCGCCTCGATGACGACGTCCTGGTTGAAGCTGGCGGGATCGATTGGGACCGGGGTGAACTGCGCATGCGCGAGAGTTGCCGCACCGAGGGCCAGTCCCAGGGGGATGAGTTTGAGTTTCACGTGATGAGTCCTTTTTGTGCGCGCGATTCGACGAATCCAGCCGTCGAAACGCGGCTCTGAGTATTCTGGTTGGAGGTTTATCGTAGCGCGAAGTTGGCGCCCCGAAGGGCCCAATGGACAACGATTCGCCCAAACATGCGTCTGGTACATGCTCATCGTGCTTCGTGCCGGCAGTATGTGCAAACCTCCGGCCGACGTCAATTCCTCCCTGCGATTTTTGCGTTTCACACCGGGGAATTTCTACTTGACCTCGCTGGGGTGTTCTAAGATTCTGGCAGCGCTAGCTCAACAACACGTATCACGTATCGCAACCACGTATCACAACCATGAGAGTATTCACGAAACCAACTTTCATCCTCGCCGCGCTTGCCGTGGCAAATTATGCTCGGGCGGCGCTTCTGCCTATTCCCATCACGCCAGAAAGCTTCAACGCCGACGTCGTGGTGGAAAAGACAGCCACCCCGGCGCTTAAAGTGGTCACCACCGCCACTGTTGACCAGGGCACCAATAACGGCGCCAACACCTGGATGGAAATCGGGTATGATCCGGCCAATCCCGCCAACGGCCTGCCGGCGCCAGGAACCGTTGTCACGCCTCCGCTTGGCGACGTGGTGTTTCCGGGCAACACGGTATCGGGCGTGAATTCAGGCAATCCCTCGGTAGTGAACTACTCGTTCCGGATGCCGCCGGATTACACCGCTCCCAATGGCATCCTGATCTATGGAGATGGTACGAAAGGCCTCGCTTCCGGCACGTTTACATTAACTACCCCAGCAGCTTATGCACTTCTCTCCCTCGCTGGTAGCGGCGGCAACGGCGGATGCGTCGTTGGTGTGGCGACTCGCCATGCTGACGGGACTACCGAGACGAATCAGTTCGGTTCTCCCGACTGGTTCAACGGGACGTCTAACGTGATCCTTATCGCCAATGAACGGTGCGGCAGTTCGGTTAACTTCACCTACGCGAATGCGAACAGCGGCAATCCTCGGATTTACTTCCGCGACGTCGCCCTGACTAATACTACCAGCCCGGTCACGAGCATCACCCTGTACTACGTCAGCGGCCCGGCCAACTCTCGCAACGACATTCTGGCGGTGAGC
>DATDCV010000568.1:0-6811 GCA_036524155.1 Verrucomicrobiia bacterium | reverse complement strand
ATGTCCCTGATTCGCTGGCGTGGCGACGGGCAACAGACATGCGACAGCCAAAGCCGCGGTGGTGAGGAATCTTCCTGGGACATTTTTCATATTAGTTCTTCGATTTCGTGTTATGGATGACGGGATGTTAAACGGAACGGTTGTTTTTGTGGTTCTGTTGGGCGGGGGTGTCCGGGGCGGCTGGGGAGAGGGCTTGACGTTTGGTGATGATGTTGGAGACGGCCTGGCGGAGTTCGTCCATGGAGAAGGGCTTGGCGATGAGGGTGTACTCGCTCGTAAGGAGCTTGCCGAGAGATGCGACGGTTTCAGGATAAGCGGTGATGATCAGGATGGGCTGGTGGGGGCCGACGGACCTGATGGCGGCAGCAACCTGATCTCCGTCCATGTCGGGTAGTTTGTAATCGAGGATGACCGCGTCGAAGCTGGCTGTTTGGAACTGGTTGATGGCTGACTGGCCGGTGAGCGCGGTTGTGACCTGATGGCCATCGAGGTTAAGAATCCACCTGATGGATTCGCAGACGAGAGGGTCGTCGTCCACGACCAAAATGCGCCACCGCGGTGAGGCGGGTGCTTTCATATTACGCTCCGGGGGACATAGAAACTTAACATGCGGAGGAGGGGGGCTCAAGGCAGGTTCAGAGGATCTTTCGGCAAGGCAAATGCTCTAAGAGAGGTTTTGTCGAGTTGCTTTATGAGAAAACACGTTGTTTGTGTTCGGTTGGCCGTGCTGGCTCTTCTGTCTTGTTCCATGTTAAACACCCGCGCTGACCTGGAGGTTTCCGGCTCTGTTCAGATCCGCGCCACGGCGGAATTTAACGCCCCGCTGGCCGCGCACGGCACCTGGGTGGAGGTGGGGTCTTACGGGCGGTGCTGGCGGCCCGGTTATGTGGTCGTGGGCTGGCGCCCTTACTGCACCGGCGAATGGGTGTGGACCGATTGCGGGTGGTACTGGTCGAGCGACGAACCGTGGGGCTGGGCGTGTTATCACTACGGTTCATGGGCATATGACGCCGGGTTTGGGTGGGTCTGGGTGCCTGGAGTGGAGTGGGCGCCGGCATGGGTTTCATGGCGTGTGGGGGGCGGGTATATTGGTTGGGCGCCATTGCCTCCGGCCGGGCTGATCTTTAAACACCGCCCCGCGCCCGACCATTTCGTTTTTGTAGGCAGCGCGCATTTTGGCGGGCCGGTCGTTTCTTCGAGCCTGGTCCTGAAGAACGGCCAGGTCTTTGCCAAGACGAGCGAAATTGGCGGAATCAAGCGCGAAAGTCGCAGCCTCGGCGGGTCCGGCCCCCAAAAGGTGATGTTCAACAACGGTCCGGCGCCGGACCTGGTCAGGGAAGCTTCCGGCAAGAGCCTGGCCACTGTCCCGATTCATGACGCCATTCGGCGTTCGTCACCGCCGAAACAGGTCGCCCAGGCATCCAAGCAACCTGCTCTCGGGCGCACTGACAAAAGCCCGGGAGGCCGGCCGGACCAGGCCAAGGATCGCGGCGGCGACCCCGGCAACTCACACGGACAGGACGCGTACAAGCCTTCCGGCGACCGCCCATCCCGGTCGGGTTACGATCGGCCATCCGGGGGTGGTGGGGGCGGCGGCCACCGCGGCGGTGGTGGACGGGGGAAGCATTAACCAGAACGCAGCGTTGGGATAAAGGGGCTCGTCACCTTCGCATGCCTTGATACCCTTTTCTTGTGCAAAGCTCGCCGTGGACTTCGACGATGAGATCCTTGAATTCCTGCCATGCTGGTTATTTCGGCGACGTGATCCGCTCGACTCTACAGTTCGGGCCGCTGGTGCTCATTGCTATCGGCTTACTAAACGGCTTGGTTGGCGCCAGAGCAGGGCAGGGCACCGGAGCAACGCCAACCGAGACCGAACGGCTGCAGTTGATCGAGGCAGTCAAGAAGCTGAATGAGCAATACGATCCCCAGGAACGGATGATACGGCGCGCCTTCTCCTCGCCCGGATACCATACAACTCTGAAAGGAGGACAGGTCCATCCGACACGGGATTCTTTGAGCTATGCGGTGGCCTTGTTGAACACGGAGGCGCCCGAGTGGCAGAAGGAGGCGGAAGAGATCCTGCGAAAGGTGATCAGCTTGCAGGACCAGGATCCCAACAGCAAAACCTATGGGATCTGGTCGTGGTTCCTGGAGGAGCCGTTGGACCGGATGTCGCCTCCGGACTGGAACTGGGCGGATTTTTGCGGCGTGCAGTTGCTGCAGGTCGCTTTGTTCCATCGGTCCCGCCTGCCGGCGGATCTTGCGGAAAGAGTGGATGCCGCGATCCGTCACGCCGCCCGTTCGATTCAGCGCCGCAACGTCGGTCCGGGTTATACGAACATCGCTCTCATGGGGACTTACGTCACACTGATCGCGGCGGAGCTTTACGGTCTCGATGATTTGCGCGAGTACGCCATTCAGCGGCTTCGGCGGTTTCATGATTACACGCTGGAACAAGGCGCCTTCACGGAATACAACAGCCCCCCTACACGATCGTTGCCCTCCAGGAGATCGGCCGGCTCCGGTTGCACGCCAAAGACCCCGAAGCCAAGCGTCTCGCGGACGCAATCTATCGCCTCGCGTGGCGGGAAATCGCGCAACATTTTCACCCGCCGACCCGCCAATGGGCCGGACCGCACAGCCGCTGCTACAACACGTTGCTGCCTGACAAGACTCTGGCGCTGATTCAGAACGCCACGGAAGGACGCGTGCGGTTCTTTACGAATGATCCGCCTTTCGCGCCGGAGGAATACCGCCTGCGCCTCCTTTGTCCAGCCGACCTTGACCATTTCTTCAAGCGACTTGAGGAACCTCGCGAGTTGATAGAGACCTTCGTGAAAAGAGAGTTCCCGGTTGTCGGCACAACCTATCTGGCTCCTGAATTCGCGCTCGGGAGTGTGAATCGAGGTGACCTTTGGAACCAACGCCGGTCTTTGGTCGCTTACTGGGGCACGGCACAGCGGCCGGCGTACCTGCACCTCCGTTTCCTGCATGATGGCTACGACTTCGCTGACGCCCAGTTCTTCAGCGTCCAGCGGCAGGGGACGGTTCTCGCCGGCGTTGTTCTTGGCACCGACGGAGGCGATACGCATGTCTCGCTCGATCGGATAACGAATGGCATGCTCCGCGCGCGTGACCTCCGGCTGCGCTTTGAATTCGGCGGCTCCGCCTCGTCCCGGAGTATTACCGTGCCGGACCGGATCGAAGCGCCGGTCGCCCTGAAATTCGGCGAGGTGCGCCTTGATCTGCAAGTCCTTTTCGCTTGCTTCGGCAGGGAGGATGGCCGCTGGGAAGCGGGGGCTGACCCGGCGAAAAAGACAGCGTGGCTTGATATGGTTTTCTATTCCGGCGAACGCCGCGAATTCAAAATCCGCGAATTGGAGCAGGCGGCGGCAGGCTTCTGCTTAAGCATTTCTGCAGGCCAGCAAGGGCAGCCGGTCGTTTCCGGCGAGCGCCACGATGGCCGGTTCGAGCTTAAGAGCAAGTCTCCTGAACTGCATCTCTCACTGCCTGTGAAACCCGCAAAGGTGGGCGAGTTACAGCGACAACCGCACTGAGCCGGGGAGGCGGTTAGGAGGGAGGGCGTGGGGGGCGTATTGTAAGGCGTTGGGGGGCAGAAGCTTCGTCGATATTGCGTCGGTGCTGTTTGGGCCGTTGTGGCTGTTGAAGGGGCGTTTTTTGAAGATCAGAGACAGGCAGGATGCCTGTCCTACGAGGATTACATTCCTGTAAGTTTTGAATAAGTTTGGTGGTTTGTGAATCAAATCTACTGGAAAGGCGACGGAACATACCGCCGGCTTAAGCGAATGCGAATTGTTGCACACAGGAACAGGAGTGAAGCGGCGACTGCCCGCCGGGGTCAACATGTGCGAAGGCTCGGACAACGGTCACGTTGTTTGAGGAAGGGTGTGTTGCGAAAGCCGAGCCACCGGATGGTCTCGAGGCCCCGAAAGAAAAGACGCTTTGCGCTGCAGATGCCCCCCGCCACCAGGCACGTGAAACTGGTGTTTTCCGCGCCGAACGCGACCGCAGTATTTGTGGCCAGCAGCTTCAATGACTGGAACCCGCATGCGAGTCCCTTGCAGAGGCTCAGTAACGGTCGTTGGCAGCTCCGACTTCTGCTCAAGCCCGGACGGTACGAATACCGATTCCTGGTCGATGGAAGTTGGCAGCCGGATCCCTTGGCAAGGCACCAGGTCACTGACTGCTGCGGCGGCGTGAATTCAATCCTGTTCGTTGAGTGAGTCGGGGCTAATTGAATCGGACTACCTCGCGACCCTCGGACTTCTTCAGGTCCACAACTTTCTCGTTCGCGCCTGCTTTCACTTTGTGTCGGCCATAGAAGGCGCGCAGCTCGCAGCGGCCTTGCGCGTCGGTAACTCCCTCCCACCGGGTCCACCACTGGCGGAACACCAGGTCTCGGTAGGCTTGGGCTGCCGGCAGGGGCGTCCAGTCCCGACGGTAGAGTGAGGAGGCAGGGATCCAGTTGGCGCCTTCCCAGAAGCCCCACATCAGGATGCCTTCCACTCGCGGGTAAGAAAAACAGATGCGGTAGTACTCTCGAATGGCTTCAGCCTTGGCTTGTTCCTCGGTGTCGGTCAGGCGCGCGCGCCGGTCCTGTAGGAAACGCGAACGTTGGCCGGGCATGTTGAATTCGGTCACACGGATTGGGAGGTTGAACTCGGACAACTTTTGCAGGGCGTTGTGGAGGGCCTTGGGATCGAAGGTCTCAGAGTGCAGATGGCCCTGCACGCCGATGCCGCCAATGGGAACTCCCTGTTTGAGCAGCGTGCGGATCTGCCGGAGGTAGTCGTCCAGACGCGCACCCGTGAGGATGTCGTAGTCATTGAGGAACAGTACCGCGTTGGCATCGCCTTGCCGGACCCACTGGGCCATTTGCTGCGTGATCTCCGGGCCGAGCCGCTGCTCGTAATAGTTCCCGTGAATCATCTCATTGTTGAGATCGTATTCGGCGAAGCGGCCGCGGTAACGGGCGCCGATGTCGAGCGCGCGCGCCTTCAACGCTTCCCGCAGGTCATCGTCGGACATGGCTTTGAGCCAGTCTTGCACCCGGTCGGGAATCCCCCAGAAAATATTGTGGCCACGTAGCGGGATGTCATGCTGGTGTGTCCAGGCCAGAATGGCATCCACCGTGCGGTAGTTGACCTCGCCGCGGCGCGGTTCCATGTCGTGCCATTTGAGGGCGTTTTCGGTGACGGCGGCGTTGAAGTTAGTGAGGAAAACAGCCAGATATTTCTCGCGGTCCTCAGAGCGCATGCGGTCGCCGAAGACCTGGTTGGCGAGGGCGGCACCGAACCAGAATTCGTGCCGTTGCTGCTCCACCGTTACCTTCGTGCCGGGCGGCGCTTCGATGACCAGCACACCCTTGCGGCACTCGTTGATGGCGGCGTCGAGGTTCGGCGCAGGCTCCTGGCCCGGCAGAGACGCCGGCACCGCGAGCAGCCCGCACAAGTTCAGGATTCCCAACCGACAGAAGTTCATCGGGTCGAACATCCGCGAAGTGTTCGGTAAAGGCAGGAGCTAGGTCAATCGCGATTTCGGTCCACCAGTTCCCCGACCAGCAAAATTCCCCCGGCGTACCAGGCGGTACCGTCAAATCGCCTGGGGTCATCGATCTTCTCGTTTCGTTGCGCCAGGATTCTGGCTTTGTCCGGCTGCTCGGGATGGATGGTGATCGTGACATTGTGGACCGTATCGGGCAACTCCTCCGCCACCGGCAGGGACGCCAGCCGGTGGTAGGTGCAATAGGCGTCGAACCGCGGTTTCACGAGAGTCGGTCGGCCATCAATCACGATGCTCACCTGGCCACAATCCGGCCCGAGGAGATCGTATATGCGGGCGGTCGTGCCACGAAAACGGAAGGAGACAGACTCGCCAGGCTTGTCGGCTTTCCACAGGCCGGACAACCGTTCTCCGAAGGTTTTGGCCAGACCATCGACCGCGGGGTCGAGCCTGTGCCAGCCAGCAGAAAGCTTCGCCTGGTCCAGGGAGATCATCGTCGCTCGTTCCCAGTTGTCCGCAACGAGCGGTGGTGGAAGCCGGTGCGGTCCGGGCTCGCCAACCTGTCTTATTTTGGCGAATGAGCGAATAATGGCCTCGAGGTAAAGCTGATGCCCGGTATCGGTGTAGGGATGCACCGCGTCAGGCGAGAACAGCATTTTGTCACCCAGCGCTGTCTTTTCAGCTTCGGTTTTGGGCTTTTCTCCCTTGAAAACCAGGTTGCCGGTTTTTTCCAAACGCGCGACTTCCAGCCCCATGTGGATGGATGGGATCGCGTACTGCTCCGCTATTTTTTCCATCGCGCTGGCTGACCGGGGAAAGCGCCCTTCCTGCAACGTCTGCAGCATGTTCCCGGCGAGCGTGTAGACGAAACAGATGTCGGTGGCGGGATCGTTCTTCCACGTCTGCCGGACTATGCCCTCCATGCAACGGTAAATCTGCTGCGGAGGGGCGCCGCCATCATTGACGGCGAACTCGACGAACAGCAGGTCGGGCTTGTGGTCCAGCACGTCGTGTTGGAGCCGGAACACGCCCAGGTCCGAACCGGTGCCTCCGATCGCGGCGTTAATCTCGCTCACTTTCGCTTGCGGAAATTGCTTTTGGAACCACGCGAGGGTTTTCGGGCGCCAACCATCTTGCGCGGTGATGCTGCCGCCGAGATAAGCGATGCGAACCTCCGCACCGTTTCGCAGCTTTAGAAGCACGTTCGGCAAGCCACCGCGCTCGCGGCATTCGACGGCTGTGGCCAGTTCATCCGGGCCGCCCATGGCCGACGCAGCCCCAAGCG
>DATDCV010000567.1:0-42964 GCA_036524155.1 Verrucomicrobiia bacterium | reverse complement strand
GGTTCTGGCGGTGGCTTACTGCATTTTTATTTGGGTGCGCAAGGCGGAGCGTCCGGCGCCCTGGACCGGGTTTCTAGCGACGACGATGTCAGCGCTGGTTTTGGTGTTGTTGCCAACGATTGTGGCGATTTACATCCCATTGGTGGACTTCCTGAACCGGTCAACGACTGCCCTCCCGAAGTGAACAGATAACACCAACCAGCGGATGCGAGCCAACCGCTCATGTCAGATGAAAAGCGAGCGTCCTCGGCGGCAGGCTCGCACCGCTGATGGTGACCGTTGGGCCTGCCGAATGGCTATTGGTACGCTTACGTAATGCGGCCTCTTCGGTATTCCATCAACGTCACGTTGGACGGGTGCTGCGATCATCGTGCAGTCGTCCCAGCCGAAGCCTTGCATCGTCACGCAGTCGAGAACCTGAACCGGGCCGATACCCTCCTTCCTGGCCGGGTGGCTTACGCAGCGAATCGCCTGACGACGGGGTAACGAGGAGATCTGCGAAAAGCAGACCCACGGTTCCCCCTCCCACTTTGTCTTTCACTTTGTCTTCCACTTTGTCTTCGTCGGTCCCTTCTTGTTGAGACAAAGTGGGGGACAAAGTGGAAGACAAAGTGGACGAGGAATTACCAGTCCAGGCCCAGGCGGGCTAATTCCCGGCGCAAGACTTCCAGGTCCCAGAGGAAGGCCCGGCTGAGTGTGCTCGCCATCGCGAGGCGCCGGCCGCTCCGGTCGAAGGTCAGGAACATGATCGCAGGAGCGCCCGGCGCCTCGAAAGCGGCCAGCTCGCGCAAGGCCGGATAATCGTACAGCGCGACCTGGGCCTGGGTTCGCGCCACCGCCAGCAGCCGCCCGTCCGGAGAGAACGCCGAATACCCGGGAGCAGTGGAGGTGTGAAACCGGGGCAGTCGCCGGCGCACCTCCAGCCGCTCCAGATCCACAAATTGGAAATCGTCGGGTGTTCCCACCACCAGGCAGGCGCTGTCCGGACTGAATGTCAGCCGCACATTAGCGGTGGCGGGCAGCACCAGCACCTCCTTCCAGGAGGCAGTGTCCCAAAGCCGCATCTGGAACTGGCCATGCTGCGCCGCCGCCAGCCAGCGGCCATTCCCGCTCCAGGCCAGGTGATTCACCATGCTGGATACGGTGAGGGTGATCACATCCTGCCCCTCCCGTTTCACGTGGATCCGGTTGCTATCGGCCCAAGCGAGCCAGGAGCCGCTTTCGGCGGCGTGGATGGCGGGCTCATTGGCGTGGCCGATCGGGACGGCCGCGCCGATGTTCAACGTGCCATCCGGCTGCGTTTCCACCGGCCAACGCAACACTCCCGCCCGGCCGGAAGCCGTCAGCCGGCTCCCTTCGGGGTTAAACCAGACCGAGAATAACCCGCCGGCAGCCAAGGACCACGCCGGCCGTCCCTGCCCCAGGTCGAACACCTGAACCCCGCGAGAATCCACGGCGGCCATCCAGCGTTGTTGCGGCTCGAAAGCCAGGCACTCCAGCCACGGTTCGGAGTTCGTTCTGGGCGCTTGCAAGGTCCGGCAGACATCCCCCCCGGCTACTTCGCAGATCAGGACGTGCGTATCCAAGTAATCGTTGAGCGTCAAGCGGCGGCCGTCGGCGCTGAACTGGAGGTTGTCGCCGGCCTCCTGGAAAATCACTTGCTGTTCCCCCGTCTGCAGACTCCACAGGCGGGTAGTGCCGTCCCAAGCGGACGAGGCGAGCAGATCCAGCGTGGGATGAAAATCCAGCGTGCCGGGCACGCCCTGGTGGCCCGCCAAGCGGTGCAGCTCCCTGCCCGTATCCGGATCCCACACCCGCACCGAATGATCGCGACATCCGGTGGCCAGCAGTGGGCGGGAGCAATGCCATTGGAGAGTCTGGATGAACTGAGGATGAGGCATAGCGGCCAGCACTTTGCCAGTCGGCAAGTCCAGCACCTCGACCACGTTGGTGTCGGCGTAGGCCACCGCGATCTGCCGCGCATTCGGGCGGCAGCAGAACCGCCGCACCGGCCGGGCCGGTTTCCAAAGCGTCGAAGTGGCGCCGCTCTCGAGCGCGCAGCGGCGCAAGGGCTGGTCTCCCGCACTCCATAGCACGGCTTCGCTGTCCGGCGTAAACTGCGGATACACCTCCGTCCCCTGCGCCGGCACCTCCAGCGCTGGGACGCGCCGCGCCAGGTTCCAGACCACCAGCCGGTCGATGGCCGGACGCACCGCCAGAAACCGGCCGTCGCGGCTGAAACCGAGAATCCACT
Organism: Verrucomicrobiia bacterium; assembly: GCA_036524155.1. Classification (GTDB taxonomy): domain Bacteria; phylum Verrucomicrobiota; class Verrucomicrobiia; order Limisphaerales; family UBA8199; genus DATDCV01. The sequence continues at coordinate 40,710 of DATDCV010000567.1, read as the reverse complement.
CGGGCGGCGCGCCTTCGCCCGGCAGCCGGAAAAGTTCGCGGTCATCGGCGGTTCGCCGGATTTGGAGGTTTCCTTTCTCGTCGCCCCACACATATCGCTCCCCCGGAAAGTCGACCACCGGCTCCGCCCGGCTGACGCCGGCTGCCGGCAGGCGGCCGACGAGCCGCAGGTCCACCAATGCCAGCGCGTTAATGGCCTCGCTGCGCAACGCCAAAGACGGGCCGTTCGTCGCCGCCGCGTGAATTACCTCCAGGCTGTCGAAGCGCTGGCCCGCCTGGCCGGTGCGCCGCAACGCCTGGGCTTGGGCCAGCCGCGCCTCGGCGAGCTGCCGTCTTGATTCCGCCTCCGCGCGCTCCACCCGCTGGCGGGCTTCCCGTTCCACGCGCGCCTGCCGCCGCTCCAACGCCAGTGCGCCGGTGGCCAGCACCGCTACGGCGAGAACCGCCGCCCCCAGGCGCCGGGCCTGCCGGAGCCGGCGTTCCAGCCCGTGCATCCGGCGCACCGACTTGCCCACCCGCAGCAGCGCCAGGCCGGCCAGCATCTCCTCGGCGGACTGATAGCGAACGGCCGGATCAGTCTCGCACGCCCGCAACACGATTTCATTGAACTCCACCAGCCCTTCACGCTGCGGATCGGTCAGCCACTCGACCGGCATCTGGGGAAACCGGAGCCGGTCGAGTCCCGTGCTGGCTTCATACAGGACCTTGCCCAGCGCGTAGAGGTCGGCCTGGACTGTGCCGGGTCCTTGCGGCGGGAAAAAGCCTTCCGTGCCCACAAAGGAGTGGGAATCGCCCGACTGCGCGACGAGGCCGATGTCGGCGATCTTGGGCCGCCCGTTGACGAAGATGATGTTCGACGGTTTGAGATCGCGATGCACCAGCCCGTGTTTGTGCAGGTGGCCCAGGGCCGAAGCCAGCGAAGTCCCCAGTTGCAGGCACTCGTCCAGAGGCAGGCGGCCGCGCCGCTGGAGTTCCGCGCGCAAGGTGCGCGGCCGGTAGCTGTCGGAGGGAAAGGCAGCGCCGGTGTCGGCAAGTCCTGCCGCGGTGGGAGTCGGCTCGCGGTCGACGGGGTCGGCCAGCTCCATCACCGCGTAGAAGCAGCGCCCCGGCTCGTGCCGGCCAACGTGGAGAATGTTCACCAGCCCCTCGTGCGAACGCGAGATCGGCTCATACCGCTGCAGGCCCGCAAACTCACGGTCAAACGGCCGGTCATGCTCAAACACGGATCGGTAGACCACCTTCACCGCGCGCGGCGTGTTCATCACGTTCCGGGCCAGCCAGACTTCGCCGTAGCTCCCGCGCCCGATCAACCGAAGGAGCCTGTGATCGGGGATTGGGGGAGGGGCCGGCGGCGGGGGAGTGGCCTGACCACTGCCCTGCGAAACCCAACCTTCCACATCGCCGCCTGGATCCTGTCGACCGGGGTCCATCAGTTGGACCGAGCTTAGCAGAACCCCCGACCGCGTTACAGCATTTTCGCCTCGAGCCGCTGAACCTCCTTCCGGAGCAGCGCCGATATGCGGTGCTTGGTCACATAGACCTGGGCGGTGCTGACCCCCAGCGTCTCTTTGATTTGGCGCAATGGGACTGCTTGCAGCACATAGAGGTCGAAAATCTGAAAGTGCCGTGCGGAGACCTGGAGTTTGACGCGGTCCAGCACGACCTCGGTCAGCCGGCGGTTCCACTCCTCCTCCCAGACGGCTTCCAGGCGGTTGGCGTCGGGGTCAGGTTGCCGCTCCACCAGCGGCGTCCGGGCAGTCTCCTCCGGGGCGGGGCACGCCGTTACAATGCGGCGGCGGCGGCGGCGCAGGTGATCAACGATCCGCGAGCGCACATTGAGTAGCAGCCAGTTCTTGAAGGAACCGACCGCCGGATCGTAGTGGAAGTTTTTCATCTTCCGGGCCACCACCAGCACCGTGTCCTGCACCAGGTCTTCGGCCTCGGTTTCGTTCAGCCCGGCTTTGAGCGCCACGCTGTAGATCAGCTTCCAGTAGGTCTCGAAAAACTCCCGCCAACCTTCCTGGTCATCCCAGTCTTTCAGCCGGGTGAGCAGGCTCCGCCGCGTCGGCAAAAACTCTTCAATTCGCACTTTGGGCGAGCGCATGACTAGGTCATATAGTCCGCACCAAAACCAGATACCTTACAACATTTCCTTTTTCAGCGGGCTTCCCCGGCGAGGCATTCGGCTGTAAACTCAAGGCCCATATGAGGACAACCAAGCGCTGTTTAGGCGGATTCGCGCCAGCCGGGCGACGCCGGCCTGTTGTGGTGTTCACCGCGGGTCTCGCCGCTTTGGCGGCGGTTCTGGCGGGCTGCGTACCCATCTCAACTTACCCTTTTTATCGCGTCGGAGACCTGGTTCAGGACGCTTCCCTCGTGGGCGTTTGGCAAAGTGCCGACGGCCAAAACTCCTGGATCTTCACCCCGGGCCGGGACAAGAGCTGCAACCTCGAGATCCAGAGCGAAGGCCAGCGCGTGGTTTGCGTGGCCCACCTGTTCAAGCTCGGCAGTGAAAGATTTCTGGACCTTTACCCAGCGGAGCAAGCGCTGGGGGACGCGCTGGAGAAAAACCCTTACAGCGTGGGATTGATCCCCGGTCACGCCTTGTTCCGCGTGCTCGGGACCACGCCGAAGCTGCGGCTGAGTGGCATGGGGATGGACTGGCTGAAGGAGGAATTGAAGCGCAATCCAAACGCCGCGGCGCACGTGGAGCTGCCAGACGGCCGGGTCGCCTTCACTGGCCGAACGGAGGCCGTCCAGGCGTTCATAACGAAACACCTGCACGAAACCGGCGCCTGGAACGCCATGTTCGAGGATGGTTTGGCGAGGTCAGACGCCCGGCCCGCCGAGAAGCCAAAGGCACAATGAGCTCTGGGCAATGAGCTTGACGCGCGATGCGATCCGTGGCCTGATCTCACTGACAACTCAACACATGAAGGCGAGCTGGTCGTTCATTCAGCGAGCGACTCGAGATGGAGGTCGATTGACGGGGCCTGAACCATCTCCGGTCATTCGTCCGGGGACGACTCCTGGCCTCCAACCCTCCAAAAGGAATCAAGATATGAGAACCACGATTCGTTTCTGCTCCGCAGCCGGCCTGATGCTGTGCCTTGCCCTGGTGACGCTTCCGGGAGCGTCGGCCGGCACGTTCAAACATATTACGATCGACGGCTCGTTCGCCGACTGGGCGGGTGTTCCCGTCGCCGCGACGGACCCCGAAGGGGACTTCATAGCGGGCACCCTGGGCGGGTTTGACCTGAAGGAGGTCTATGTGGCGAACGATGAGAATTATCTCTATCTACGGGTGGTCATTTGGCCGTCGAGCACGAACACAGATTACGGACAGTTTCACCACCACTTTTACATCGACAGCGACAACAATCCCTCTACGGGCCACGGCGTGTACGGACTGGGTTCGGAGATGCTGATTGAAGACGCCGGCGGGTACTCGGAAAGATACGGCACCTTTAACGACGGAGCGATGACCGGCCTGGACTGGGACGAAGCGCCGTCCGGGATGCTGCCCACCCTGCAATACGAAGCCCGGTTCTCGCGCTCGGTGCGGGATGTGCAGCCGGCCGATGTGCCGGTCGGTTCGGGCAACCCGGCGCGTGACCTCCCCCTCTTCACTCAAGACTTTATCTCGATCGCCTTCGAGGTGGAGGATTCGGGTTGGGCGGTTACGGATGCCGGCAGCGCGTTCCTCTACGACCTGGCTCCAAAACCACCTGCCTTCAGCGGGACCCAGACTCTGGTCGACCTCACCTCCGCCACCTGGCGGGCCAACGACTCCGGAACCGACCCGGGCCCGGACTGGCTGACCACCTTCTACGACGATACTCAGGTTGGCTGGACGGGCGGTACAGGCCTGTTCGGCTACAACGCTCCGGCCGGTTATCCGCCCGTGAGCACCACCCTGGCGAGCAGCCGCCCAGCCTACTACTTCCGGACGCACTTCAACTGGGATAAGGACCAAAACGGCGTGGGCTTGCTGGCCTCCAATTACCTGTCCTGTGGCGCGGTGTTCTATCTCAACGGCGCCGAAGTGAAACGCGTGCGCATGCCCGACGGGCCGGTGACCCATTCAACTCCTGCCACCGGTGGCCCCGCACAGCCCGGCACGGCGGAGCTTTTTGATCTTCCCGCCGCCGCGCTTATCGTGGGCGACAACCTGCTCGAAGTTGAAGTCCATCCCGCGACGGGTGCGACCTCGTCGCTGGTGTTCGGCCTTTCGTTGACAGCGGGCGACAATTTCCCACCCGGCATCGAGGACCCGACGCAGCCGGCTGACCGCAACGTGACCGAAGGCCAGGCCACCACGTTCAGCCCGGGCGCGCTGGCGGGCACGCGGCCTTTCACCTATCAATGGCTCAAGAACGGCGCGCCGATTCCCGACGCTACCAACGCGACGCTCACCCTGGACCCCGTGACGGTCGACGACGCCGGCCAATACTCGGTCGAGATCGCCAATCCAAAGGGACTCAAGGCCACGAGCCGGGCCGCGGTGCTGACGACCACGGCTGTCGCGGTGGCTCTGACCGATGCCAACCTGCCAGCCGACCAGGTGGTAGCTGAGGGCACCACCGCCACGTTCTCGGTGTCAGCGACCGGGAGCCTGCCGGCCTATCAGTGGTATCGGGAAGGCGAGGCGCTTACCGGAGAGGTTGGTCCCCAGCTCACGCTCAACTCCGTGCCGTTCACCGAAAACGGCAAGCAGTATTGGGTGGTCGTGACGAACCGGATCAGCAGCGCCACCAGCCGGCATGCCACCCTGACAGTCGTCCGCGACCCGACCCCGCCCGCGATCACCGGCGTGAACGGCGGCGGCCGCAGAGTCGTCGTCACCTTCACGGAACCGCTGGACACGGTGTCTGCCCAACTGGCCTCGAATTACAGCCTGGATGGCGCCGTGCAGGTCCAGGGCGCCGCGCTCGATCCCGGGAACGGGCAAACCGTCATACTGACCACGGCCCAACAGGCTTTCGGCCAAGTCTACACGCTGGCAGTCGCGGGGGTAAAAGATCGCTTTGGCAATGCGATGACCGCCAGCGTCAAATTCCGCTCCAGCATCCTGGTCGATGGCTCGTTCGACGACTGGAACAGCGTGCCCGTCGCGCTGACCATGGACCAGCTCAACCCGGGAACCGTCGAATTCCAGGATCTTGCTGTCACCAATGACAATGATTTCCTTTACATCCGCTTCAGCGTCTTCGCCCCTGTGGGACCGCTGCAACCTGCCAACTCGGACAATCGCCGCGCTCACTACGACATCATCGTCGATACCGACCAGAATACAGCCACGGGCACCTGGAGCGGGGGCGACGTGCTGATTGAAGACGGCGATGTTTACAGGCTCGCCGGAAGCTGGACGCAAGGCACCTTCGACGGCGGCGACGTTGCGTTGGCGCCAGGAGAAATTGCGGCGACCAACTTCGAGTTCCGCGTCTCGCGCCACGCGAAGCACTCGAGTGACGGCCTGCCGGCGTTCCCGAATCCGGCGGTGAACCTCTTCATCGTTCTGCAAACCATGGGCTGGGTCGCGCTGGATGAAACCTCGCCCCAGGTCCCCTACACGTTCGTCGACTTCACTCCGTTGCCGGCGACGCTTTCGGCGAAGCCCGTGGGCTCCAAACTCGAGATCACCTGGCCGGGCTCGGGAGTGCTCGAAACGCGGCCCAGCCTGACCACCGGCGCCTGGACAGAAGTGCCGGGCGCGTCCAGCGGCATCCAGATCGACCCGGCATCGGCCGCCTCGGGCTATTATCGGCTGCGCCAGTGATGTGAAAGGCACGTTCCAAAGAGCGTTTACGCTGATCGAGCTGCTGGTGGTGATCGCCATCATCGCGATCCTGGCGGCGATGCTGCTGCCGGCGCTGGCGCGGGCCAAGCAAAAGGCGCGGCAGACCGCCTGCCTCTCCAACATGAGACAGATCGGCATCGCCGTCGTGATGTACACGGATGACCACAAGGGCCTGCTGCCCTACGGATACGATTACACCTGGCCGGGCCAGCAACTGCTCTATTGGTGGCAGGACCTCTGCCGGCCCTACATCAAAAGCGAGGCGGTCTATAGCTGCCCCAGCGCGCTGCCGCACGCCACGTGGTCCGATCTGCGGCCTCCGGGCACCCCAAAGCCGCTGGTCAAAGACTACCTCTGCAACGCCCAGGGCGGTGCCTATCCCGCCAGCGGCCAGCCAAACTGGGTCGGTGCCAACGGCCCGTTCATCAACAACTGGGGCAATCCCAGCCGCTCCATGGCTGAGATCCAGGATCCACCGGGTACGATCGCCATTTGCGACGGCCACACCAACGTCTTCGAGATCTGGCGCCTGGAGCAGGTCGACGCCTGGTTCAACGCCGGCTTCGGCCCGGCTTACTTCGGCGACAGCCCGGACACAAAGAATCCGACCACCGGTCACATCGCCAAACGCCACGGAGGCGGCTTCACCGCCGCCTTCGCCGATTCCCACGCGGAGTTCATCAAGAAGTCCACTCTGGGAAAATGGACGAGCCGCTCGGGTGATTGAGGGACCGGAGCGCCGACATGTTGTCGGCTTATACCGCTCGGACCGCTCAAGCCGACAACATGTCGGCGGTCCGGTCCGTCGCCATCCCGTGCAAGGCATGAAATATTAGGGCTGAGGCGTTCAGGGTTGCGGCGTCACCCGAAACAGGCCGGCACCATGACGCGGGATCTCGCGGCCAAACTCACCGCTGAACACGCCCAGCTCCTGCTTGGCCCAAAGGTCGCTCACCTTTGCTTTGCCGGTGATGCCGAGATCGGCGAAGGAAACCGACACGCGGGCCTTATCCGGGCTGCGGGAGAGGGCTTTTGCCACGTCGTTAGGCAGGGCGTTGCCTTGCGCGTTGAAAAGCGCGACGTAGAGGTCGCGGCTGTCAGGCACTTCCGCGGTCCAAACGATGAGGTCGTCCTGGCGGGACAACTGGCGATTGCGAGTGCTCGATTGGTTGACAGCCAGGACCTCCGGGTTCGTAAGCAGTTTCAAGGTAAACTCGTCGAGCTTCGACATGTCGCCCCCGAGAATGAGCGGCGAACGGGCAATGCACCACAGTGTCATACAGAGGATCTGCTCGTCCCTGGTGAACCGGGTGGGACGGTTGAATTCGATGATGCCGAAGGGGAGCATGTCGGCGTCGGGCCACGCGCCGGGGGCGCGGTATTTCGTCCACCGGTCGAGGCGGCCGAACATCTCGTAAAGCGGCCGCCATTTGTCCCAGAAGTCGTCGGAGACGCGCCACATATTCGCGTGGTCCGCCACATGGGCACCCTGCTCGATGGGGGTGTCGCCCGGCGAGAGGCTGAGCACGATACGGCGGGAGGTGTGATCAATGGCCTTGCGGATGGCTTCGATCTCGGCCTTTTGCGTCTGGTCGTAAGGCCGGGCGATGTCGTCCACCTTCACGAAGTCCACACCCCACGAGGCGTAGAGCTGGAAAAGGGAATCGTAGTAGGCCTGGGCGCCGGGTTTGCCCAGGTCGACGCCGAACATGTCAGGGTTCCAGGCGCAGGTGCTGGCCGGGTTGGCGATATCGGCGGCGCGGGCGCTCGTGCCGAGGATGGGCGTGTTCTGCCGAACGGCCTGGCGCGGGATGCCGCGCATAACATGGATCCCGAACTTAAGCCGCTTGGAATGGACATAGTCAGCCAAAGGCTTGAAGCCGGCGCCATTGGTTGCGGAAGGGAATTTGTTCGGTGCCGGCACCAGGCGGCTGAACTGGTCCATGGCGAGTGAAGCACCCTGCCGGTAGCCGTGGCCCCGCGACTGTGGTTCATACCATTGGATGTCCACGGTAAAGATGTTCCATCCATACGGCTGGAGACGAGCGGCCATCGCGTCCGCTTGAGCCTTCGCCTGCTCCTCGGTAAGCGACGTGCCAAAGCAATCCCAACTGTTCCAGCCCATGGGCGGGGTGGGGGCAAATTGCCAATGCGTTGGCGCCGCCTCGGCGCGGACCGCGGTGAGGGCCAGCAGGAGTGGGCCCGCCAAATGCCAGAGTTTCATGAAACGGTTCATTGAGCTATCGATACTGCTGCATGAAAGGGTAATCAGAGCACGCCGGTTGAAACAAGGGACGTGTTGTTCGCAATCTTACGACGACGAGGATGCCGCGAGCCCCGGTTGGCTGGAGGCTGAGGCGCGCACAGGCCCGGCATGCCCGAAACACGCCGCGGTGCCCCTCCCCGCTTTCGGGGATGGTAACCAGATTCAACTCTCACTAAGAATTATAACGATGATCGCGCACTGGCTGTTGGCAATAATTATTGGCCGCAGCGCGCCAAACCCTGCGAAGATCAGAGAACTGATAATGAAAGCACTCCAACCTCGATGAAAACGAAACCTCAACTCCTGGCCTACCTCGCCGTGCTGGCACTGACGCTGGCCGGCACCGCTTTTGCGGCGGGGCCATATTCGCCCCTGACCTGGCCGCCCACTGTCGATCCGGCCAAGAAGGTCCATTACGCGGTTACCGACTTTGACCCTGGGTTCGCCGCTCCAAACGACAACTGGACCAATTCGCTCTTTTGGGCTACCGGCAGCGATTCGGCATTCGTCGACCAGCAAGTGTGCGGCCCGCTGGTCACCTTCACTGGCCGAAAGGCGACTGCTCAGTACATCAACATCGCGGATTACGACTGGCAGTTCTGGAACACGCAGCCGACGATTGACATTCTGGTGCAGGTTTACGGTGACGACACGTTATTGATCCCTCCGGATCTGACGAACAGCCGCGTGTGGCGGTTTCGGGAGGGCACGACAGGCACACTCGTCTGCGCCCCCGGCGGCGGCACGCAGAGCAAGACGGTCAACGGCCCGGCGGTTTCAACGAACATCCACAACTTCAAGTGGAACTGGCTGCTGTTTCAGATCACCAACGAGCCGGTGTTCATCTGCGGCGCGGACTCCGGCAACCGCTGGCTGGGCAGCGTCAACCCGGGGTCGAGCGGCAACACGAACTACGGTGGAATCAACGGCGGCACGATGCGCATGAATCCCTCATCGCCGTCGTCCTGGTCGGGTCTGATCATTCACGCGCTGGCCTGGGGCGAGTCGGGCGCGTTCGGCGACCCCGCCGACGTCAACCTGTTTGAACCCGCAGACGTGGTTTCGTGCGATCCGGTGCTGGATCAGAACCTGGTGGGCATTGACTTCAACGCCGGCATTACCAATTACGTGCAAGTCATGAACGACCTCGACCAGACGGTGACCTACCTGCCCAGCGCCGGGCCGCCCGGCGACCTGCGCAAAGCCGTCATCCCCCAGGGCTCTTATCTCAACTTCGGCATTCTCGGCAACCGGCTGGGCCGGCCCTGCAATCCGAACGCGGTCGTGAAGCTCTGCGTAGATTTCTACGACGACCCGGCATTTGCAGGCCAGGTCGTTCAGTTTGGCCCGGAGGCGTACGCGACGGACCAGTACGGCGGCGCCTGCGCCCCGAACGGCGCTTATCCGCAGACCGGGCTGCACATTATGCTAGGCTCAGGCCAGTGGGTGCGCCGGTCGTGGACCATCGCGGGGGTGAACCTCTACGGCGTCAACACGACGCCGCTAACAGGCGGCCCCCGGCTGGTCTGCCTGGGCGCTCCGGTGGCGGTTTCACGGTTCTACCTGGCGGCGTTGCGGACGACGGGCCCGCTGGCCGGCCAGGACCCGCTGGCGGATTGCTACGCCGACCCGTTGATTTGCTCGGGAGTGTACAGCAATCGTGTCGAGCTGAGCCTGGGGACCAATAGCCTGGGCGAGGGGGCGGTTACGGACGGGTTGGGCCTGGGCAGCAATTCAGGCGACCAGACCTATGTGGTTGAGGAAGCGGGGCCCGCCGGCGATCGGCGGCCCGCGGTGCGTTCCCTTACTCCGCCCGAGTACAACCTTAACTTCACCATTCTGGACACCGTCCTGGGGCCCACGTCACAAGGGAACGTCCATCTGGCGATTGCTGTTACCTATTACGACGATCCCGCCCTGGCGGGCAAAGGATTCCGCCCGCGGGTTTATCAGAGGGAGTTTGGCGGGGCGACATCACTGGCCTTCCTGGACGGCAACCCTCAACCGAACATGGTCCTGCAGGGCACCGGCCAATGGCGCGACGCGTATTGGGAAATCGGCAACATCTACCTGAGCGGCGTCAACCAGGGACCCCAGGCGGCGGCGCGGTTTCTATTCGAGAACCTGTCCGAGACTCAGGGCATTTACATCAACCGGGTCCGCTATGCCGTCGTGCGGCCGTGCGGAACGACTGCCGGCGAAAATCCGCTGCTGAACAAAGTGGTTTTGACCGCCGGCCCGGAAACCAACGCCATGGTTAAGGTGAGTTGGCCCTATCGGGCGCCCCAGGCGCAGTTGGAGGGTTGTCCGAGCCTCGGCGGTATTTGGAGCAATGTCCCCGGTATACCGGCAGTCGAGAGCGGCGATCAAAGCGTTCTTCGCCTGTCGCCCACTGACGCCGGCCAGTTCTACCGGGTCACCATCACGCCTCCCTGATTGGAGTCTTTCGAGGGCTATGCCCGCCCGGCCTGCAAGCCGGGCGGGCTGTTCCTTGCGGCCACGCCCTTGTTTCGCCGGGACCAGGATCGCAGTCTGGATTGGTCAACCGCATCATACGCCGTGAAGCATCACCGTCTGCTCCTGCTCGCCTGCTTTTTCTGGCTCGCCTGCGGTCCGGCCGAAGCGCAAACCAAGCTCAGCCTTGCCAGCATCGTTCCCGGCAGCGAGAACGTGCAGTTGGTTTACAACGGCGACTTCCAGTTCCAAGGGCCGGCAACGGCGACCAACACGCACCCGTTTCCCATCGGTTGGACTCGGCTCGCCGACATCTACGCCGACCCCGGCACCAACCTGGTGACGGCGAACGGCGGAGTGATTGCGCGCGCGCTGGTCAGCGGCGGTGCGGCCGTTTGCATGTACTCGCGCGTGATCAGCCTGGCGCCGAACACCGATTATTTCCTGAGCGCCTACCTTTGGAATATGGGCGACGCCGCCAACCGCGTCACCACGGTAATCGATCTGAATGACGCGCCGGGGGAAGCGCAGCTCACCTTGTCCTACCCCGAAGCGAACGCCGACCAGGGCTACTTTGCCTATCGCCAGTTTAACACGGGCAATACCGGCTCGAACGTGACCCTGCGCGTCTTCTATGACGGGCGTACTGGTTCGGGCGCGGCGGCCAGACACTGGCCGCTGGCCGCACAGTGGGACAACGTCGCCATTACGAGCGCGGCCGACTTTATGCCGCCAAAGCCCGTCGGTTCGGCCGGCAACCTGCGGCCGGTCGTCAGCATCACCTATCCTGCCGACGGGATGGACCTTGTGATGTCAAACTCGGCGGAGGTTTTAGCGATCACGGCGTCGGCTGCGGACTACGACGGCAGCGTGACCAAGGTGACGTTTTTCGCCGGAACGACCAAGCTTGGCGAAGCAGCCGCCAGCCCCTACAGTCTTGCGTGGAACATTCCCGCGTCCGGCAGTTATCAGTTGACTGCGGTGGCGACCGACAACCAGGGCACGAACACCGTTTCGGCCCCGGTGGCACTCACAGCCACCCTTGCACCTGTTCCGGCCAGGCTGCACATCGAGCGATCCGAGCCGGGTGTCCTGCTCTCCTGGCCGACCTCGGCAACTGCCTTGTCACTTATATCCACTTCAAACCTGAACCTGGCAGCTTCATGGCAGGCCGTGACAAATCCCGTGGGGATTAACAATGGCGAGTTCACCGTCGCGGTGTCCAACACCGGCCCGAGACGTTTCTTCGGCCTCGGCCTGAGTGTGGACCCCACCACGCTGGATCGGAAGTTAATGATGGGCTACCAAGGCTGGTTCGCCTGCCCGGGCGATGGTTCGGCGCTCAACCGGTGGGTGCATTGGTTTCGCAACAACACGCCCGCGGCGACCAACGCCACCGTGGATTTCTGGCCGGACATCGCCGAACTTGAACCGGACGAACTCTTTAACACCCTGATGACGCTCCCTGGCGGGGGCCCGGCAAGAGTCTATTCCCCTTACAAACAGAAGACCGTTGTGCGTCATTTCCGATGGATGAAAGACAACAACCTGGACGGCGTCTTCCTGCAACGGTTTTCCTCGTCCCTGGCCAACCCGGATCACTTCGCTTTCCGCAATCAAGTCACCACCAATGTTCGCCTGGGCGCGGAAACCTACGGCCGGGTATTCGCGATCATGTACGACATTTCCGGCCAGAATGCCGCCACTCTCGTGAGCACCTTGACCAACGATTGGGCCTACCTTGTCAACACGCTCCGCGTGGTCAACAGCCCGAGTTACGTCCGGCACAACGGCAAACCGGTGGTGGCCATTTGGGGCTTCGGGTTCACCGACCGTCCCGGCACGCCCGGCGACGCGCTGACAGTGATCAACTGGTTCAAAGCCGCCGGCTGCACGGTAATGGGCGGCGTGCCGACAAACTGGCGGACGTTGCAGGGGGATTCGCAGACAAACGCCGCCTGGGCCGGAGCCTATCGCGCATTTGACATCATTAGCCCATGGGCGGTCGGACGGTACAGCACCCTGGGCGGAGCTGACACCTTCAAGTACAACTACATCACCCCAGACCTGGCAGAGTGCCGGAACCGGGGCATCGCATACATGCCGGTGGTCTTTCCTGGTTTCTCCTGGCACAACCTGAAAGGCGATCCCTCGCCCCTCAACCAGATTCCGCGCAACGGCGGCACGTTTTACTGGCGGCAGGTTTACAACGCCATCTCCGCCGGCTGCACAATGATTTATGGAGCGATGTACGACGAAGTGGATGAAGGCACCGCCATGTTCAAAATGGCACCGACGCCGAACCAACTTCCGGTCGAAGGAACCTTTGTCCCGCTGAATATCGACGGCCAGGTCCTGCCCAGCGACTGGTATTTGCGGTTGGCCGACCAGGCTTCAAGGATGCTGCGCCGTGACATTCCGCTTCAGGCGCTGCTTCCCATCCGGCCCTGACCGGGGTGAAGCAACGCGCACAACGCAGCCGCCTTCGCCTAATCAGCCGCGCGTTGGCTTCCATAACCAAAACGACAGATTGCCTTGAGGGCCCTCGTCAGCTACACCACTTTTGCTTTGAGCACCCTGCGGATAAACTCAATTCTCCTGAACCGAAGCGGCGGCTCCCGCCTGGTTCGGGCAGTGCTGGCCGCCGGGCTGTCGCTCATGGCGCGTTCGGCGATTCCGGCCGGAGCCATTGATCGGGGCGGGACGAACGGACTGGCGGAGATCCGCTCGATGGTGGTGGATGGCGCACCGATTTCCCCTTACGCAAACGGGCGTTTGCGCCTTTCCTCGCGCACTCGATCTGTCACGTTTGGGCTCGGCCCCACCACTAACACGGCGAACAACCCCGTGCGTATTCGCTTCAAGCTGGATGGCTACGACAAGGGCTGGCGTGAGTACGATGGGTCCATGCGACTGTGCGTCCGTTTTCTCGACGCCACGGGGGATCAGATCAGCGAAACTGTATTCAGGGTTGCTGGTCAAAGCGCCGGTTGGACTGGCAGTCCGGAAACCGCGCCGTTCAGGCAGCGCGAGGAATCCATTGTTGTGCCTCCTCGCGCGACAAGCTTTTGGGTGGTGATGTCTTCCGCCGGACCTCCCGCTACCGTGGGAGTCTATGCGATCAGCAACCTGGTGGTGAAAACCCAGCCGTCGAACGGCGCACTGGCTACGGTCTCCCTGCCTTGGCCGTTTGCCACCATTCCCGGCGTCGCTGTGGGCGGCACCCCGGCGGGCTGGATGCGGGATGGTTTGCGGCCCAGCATGGCCACGATTTTCGAGAGCGCTTCAGCGCTTCACAACAGAGGGTTCGCGATCGTGGACAACGACCTCAGGGGACATGCGGAATGGCACACGATCAAGGAAATGGCGACCGCGGTGACGCCGGGCGACCGCCTGACCGTCGAGTGGAGCGAGGCTTATAGCTTCGGCCTCGCAGAGCAGGTGGAGGTGCCGTATCTGGCTTTGCCAGCGGGGTATTACCGTTTTCGCATCAATGAAGTGTCGCTGACGGGAATTCCGAGCGAACAGGAGGCTTCTGTTGACTTCGAGGTGCCTCTGGTATTTTGGCGGACGCCTTGGTTTTGGGTCTCCGTCGTGACGATAGTTCTGGCGGCGGGAGCTGGAGGGTGGCGTTACGCGGTTTGGCGGCGGATGCACTTCCAGTTGCAGCGCCTCGAACAACAGCGCGCCGTGGACTGCGAACGCTTGCGGATTGCCCAGGACATCCACGACGACCTCGGAGCCCGCGTCACGCAGATTTCGCTCTTGAGCGCCGTGGCCCAGGGCAAAGCCCACCTGCCAGAAGAAGCGCGGGCGGATTTTAGAATAGTATCACAAATGACTCGCGACCTGGTTTCTGCGCTCTATGAAACTGTCTGGGCGGTGAACCCGGAAAACGACAATTTCGACGCGCTGGCGACCTATCTCTGCCAAATGGGCAACCAGTTTTGCTCGCAGGCCCGGTTGCGCTGCCGCTTGGAAGTGCCGGACTTGCCCGCACAGCTCGCGCTCAGCAGCGAGGTGCGGCATAACCTCATCATGGCAGTGAAGGAAGCCCTTCACAACGTCATCAAGCACGCGCGCGCTTCGGAAGCTCGCCTCCGCATCACCTTCACGGCCGATAGGGGCGGAGGAAGTGCGCGGCTTTCAGACGACGCCGGCTCTGTGTTGACCATTTGTGTGCAGGATGACGGCTGTGGCTTTGATCCCGCAGCCTGTCCTTCGGGAAACGGTTTGGCGAACGTGAAACGACGAATGGAAAAGCTGGGCGGTAATTTCACCATTGAAAGCCGGCGGGCTGTCGGGACGACGGTCACATTGCGCCTCACTGTGGCGGGAGCGGCCTCGGCAGAGGCTTGAAATCCCCCTTTTCGGGGATGGCAAACCCGCGGGCGAACGTCCCATCATTGGCTGTCCGAGTGATTGTATGATCAAGAAAGTGGCCATCGTGGAAGACGACCGGGGATTGCGGGAGCAACTGGCCCAAATCCTCGGCGCGGCGCGCGACGTGCGCCTGGTTGGGGCGTGCGCTTCCGCCGAGGAGGCCATCGAGCGGATTCACCTTCTGCAGCCCGACGTTGTGCTGATGGACATCAAACTGCCGGGCATGTCCGGAATCGAATGCGTCACGCATCTCAAGAAAGCTCTCCCGTCACTCCAGATTCTCATGCTGACTGTCTATGAGGACAGCGACCGCATATTCCGGGCGCTCAAGGCCGGTGCCGATGGCTACCTGGTGAAATCGAGTCCTCCGGAGGCCTTATTGGAGGCCATCGACGACGTGCACCGCGGCGGTTCGCCCATCTCCAGCCATATTGCGCGCAAGGTCGTCCGGCATTTTCATCTCGTCGGCCTGTCTTCGGAGGAGTCCGAGAACCTTTCGCCACGCGAGCAGGAGGTGCTCAATCTCCTCTCGGCCGGTTACCTCTACAAGGAGATCAGTGACCAGTTGGGCATCGGCATCGAAACGGTGCGAACTCACGTCAAGAACATCTGCGAGAAGATGCACGTACGGAATCGCGTCGAAGCCGTCGCCAGGCACGGCAGCAAGACCGCTTCGTAACGCGTGAGTCAGGAGACGGCCCTGATGACACGCGCTCCGCCGTGGCGAGTCGTCAACGGTTGTTCATTGTGCGCGAAGACCGCCGCTGCTGACGCTGAGGCCCGCCCGACCCATCCGGCCGGCACAGGCGCACTCGGCTTCGGTGGCGGGTTCTTCCCTCCGCGGACAACAACGTCTCCCGCGGCGGGTTCGGCGGCGGTCGCGGGGTAGGCAGGCCGGGAATGATTCCGCCCCTTCAAACACGCCACGAACACCGCTCCGACTTTCGCCAAATCCGATAGGGTCAATGGGCACTCCGCCAGCTCCCCTTCTGAAACCCGCTCGGCGATCAGCCTGCGAACAAAGGCCTGCAGATCGCTTTCCGGCCGCGAGGACAACGACCGGCTGGCAGCCTCAACCGCATCCGCCAAAGCGATGATGCCCGACTCCCGTGTTGAAGGCGCGGGTCCAGGGTATGTGAACAAGGCGCGGTCCACGCTCGGGTGGAAGACTTCCGGCACGAGCTGGCAGGCTTTGGCGTGGAAGAAGCGCACGAGCGAGACGCCGTGATGCTCCGCAATGATCTCCCTGAACGGCTTGGGTAACCTGTGTTTGCGGGCCAGCTCAACGCCATAGGAAACATGCTCGATGATTCTCCGGGCGCTCTCCTGTGGCTCCAGCCGGTTGTGGGGGGAGGTCCCGTCGTTGTTTTCCGCGAACAGGCCGGGTTCCTTCAGTTTCCCGATGTCGTGATACAGAGCCGCTGTCTTGCAGAAGAGGGCGCGCGCGCCGACCTCAGCGCCGGCTTTCTCGGCCAGGTCGGCCACGTTCAGGCTGTGGTACCAAGTGCCCTGGGCTTTGGTGCGGAGTTGGTCCAGCAACGGGTGATCCGTGCCGTATTCGATAAGAGTGACGTCCGACAACTCGCCCAGCATCCATTCGAAGACCGGCAACGCCGCCAGCACCAGGAACGCGCTCAGGTAACCGATCGATAAGGGAACCAGGACCGCCGCCGCTATCGCGTCGACCGACAACCCTTGCACGGCGAATTGGAAAGCGGCAACGACCCCGAGCATGGCTCCCGCTGCGGCCCCGGCTCGCAGCACGCGGCTTCGGGTCGGGGAACGGCGCAACAGCAGCACGCCCGTCAGGGCGGAAGCCAGGCAGCCCACCACCGGCCAAGGCCCCGGATCGGCGAACACATATAACATCAGGGCACCGCTGAGGCAGACCAGGATTCCCAACCTTCCGCCGAGCAGGATGCCAGATAGGCTGGGCACCAGGAACCACGGGACCCAAACCCAGACATCGGGCGGCAACCAGGACCAGGCCAAGGGTCGGCAGGCCGCGACACACTCGAACACGGTACGCAGCAGAAGCGCCTGCGCCACCAGCAACACAAAACATTCGGTTAAACGTCGGGACTCCCGCCGGTCGCCAGGCCAAAAACGAATTCGGAAACCCCAGAAACCCGCCGCCGCCAGAAGCCACGCCGCCAGCGAGGTAAAGCTCAGCCCCTTAAGCTTCGACAACAGAGACCGCGAAGGGTCGAACGCAGACAAAGGCAGGAACAGCGCCGCTGCAACGACAAGCACAGCAGCTACATAAAGCCACCCGCCGGCCTTGGACTTTTTTTCCGGCACCATCTGGCAATCGTTAAGTCTGAATTTGTATGCGCCGCTCTTGCGGAGGCATGGCAGGCTCGCGTAAAGCCCGCTTCGACGGCCAAAATCAGCAAAAGTCGGGCCAAGTCAAAAGGTCGTCACCCGGCACCCGAATCCCCATCTGGTCTCCGCGAACGTCGTACAAGATACGAGGTTGGCGTCCCTTGGGCTGGAGAGACGCCCTCGCCGCGCCGTACCGGATGGCTACAATACGAACGTGCGAACGGAACATTCGAGCTATGGACCGGAAGCGCACGGGGGCGCGTTCACCGCGACCCACTGGAGTGTCATCCTGGCGGCTGGCCAGGCGGACTCGCCTCAAGCCACGTCCGCCGCGGAACAACTCTGCCGCACTTACTGGTACCCGCTTGATGCGTATATTCGCCGGCGTGGTTTGGGACACGAGGACGCGCAGGATTTGACGCATGTGCTGCCGCCCGGTTCCGGGAGAGCGATTAACCCGTCGGTTCTGGCCAATCGCTTTTCCTGCGATGTCTGGACGCCGCTCGATGTGCGGCCAGGCGTGACCGGCCTCAATGAAGTTGGCGCCGAGTTCTGTCCCTCTACCGCCCCTGGAAATCTCACTTGCTCACCTGGCAGCGGTTTGCCCGGGACCACGGTATCGCTCTCAGGGACCAATCTGTCGGGTGCCACGACGGTCCTGTTCAACGGCCTGAATGCGCAGTTCACGCCCGGTCCGGACCCGGACAAGGAGGTTGTGGCCACCGTCCCGGCGCATGCGACCACGGGCCCAGTCACGGTGATTACCTCTTTAGGCAACATCACCAGCCTGACGCCGTTCACCGTGCCCGTGCCGCTCGCAATGAGCTTGCAGCCTGGCGGGAAGACCTGCCTGAGGTGGCCCCGACTTTACTCCCTAAACCGGGTTGACAATCTGAATAGCGTGAGACAGATTAGTCTCACGATGAAGACAGCTACGGTCCGAGATCTGCGCAACCACTTCCCGCGCGTCGCCGCCTGGATTGAAGAGGGCGAGCCGGTGGAAATCACGCGGGCCGGGAAGCTCTTTGCCCGCATGCTCCCCGCTGCGCCGGCCAAGCCGCGCCGCTTCAAAATGCCGGATGTTATGACGCGGCTGAACCGGACCTTCGGCGAGACATGCTACGACGCCGAGGACCTCGCGCGCGGACTGGCCGCCAGCCGGGGAGACCTCTCGTGATTGCTTACCCTGACACGAGTTTCCTGTGCGCCTTCTACGTGAAGCAGTCGAACTCGCCGGCCGCAGCGGCCCACGCGGCCACCATGAAGGAACCGCTTCACGTCGGGGCGTTTCTCGCTTATGAATTTCGCCAGTCTCTCCGCTTCCAGGTGTGGCGCAATTCCGCCAACCCGCGTGAGGGGCTTGCCTTGGCGGACGCGCGGGCAGCCTTGAGCCAATTCGATGCGGATTTGGCCAGCGGGGTTGCCGTGCTGGAGCCGTGCAATTTTCAGGACGTGCTCCGCCGCGCGGAGGATCTCTCCAACCGCCACACTGTCGGTGGCGGCCATCGCAGCTTCGATGTGCTTCATGTCGCTACGGCCCTGCATCTGGGGGCAAGAGAATTCCTGACCTTCGACACCAACCAGCGCAAATTAGCTGCGGCGGAACGGTTGGCCGTCAAGCCCTGATCAAGCCGCGCTCGGCACACTCGGGAGCGGGAGCGGAGCAGTCCGTAGAAAGCGCCGGAACCTCTTGTGAATTCAGTCTCGTTCTACGGTGTGATCCTCCAGAACTGCTGGTTAAGAAGCCCCGGTGCAATACGCTTTCTGCATGGCACTTGGCATGGGCCACTGACGAGATAGCCCCCCGCTGTAGCGCCGCCAAAACGTAACGGTTGCCGGAGCGAGCGGCGAGCTCGCGCTCCGACGCGCGGGACTCAGGCGACTCAAGCCTTTGCGCTTCCCAGCCGCTGCGGCCGCCGCTATACTTCCGTTCCATGGACGGGCAGTTGCAGGGCAGTCAGTTCACCACGACGCACTGGAGCGCGGTGCTGGAGGCCGGCAAACAGGATTCACCGGCGGCCTTGGCGGCGCTCGAAGAGCTGTGCCGCACTTACTGGTACCCGCTCTATGCTTTCGTGCGCCGCCAGGGCCACTCGCCGGAAGAAGCGGAGGATTTGACCCAGAGCTTTTTCGAGCGATTGATCGAAAAAGATTACGTGAAATTGGCAGATCCCGAGCGTGGGAAGTTCCGGTCCTTTTTGCTGTCCGCGCTAAAAAACTTCCTCACCAACGAGTGGGCGCGATCCGCGCGCCAGAAGCGCGGTGGCGGCTATGCCGCGGTGAGGTGGGACCGGAACCGTGCAGAGCAGCGATACGCGTTGGAACCGGTGGACCAACTGACCCCGGAAAGAATTTTTGAAAAGCAGTGGGCGATCACGTTGTTGGAGCAGGTGTTGGCCCGGCTGAAGCAGGAGCAAATAGAGGCGGGGCGGGAGGGCTTTTTCGACGAGGTCAAGGGCTGGCTTTGGGGCGACAAGGGAACCACGGGATACGCGGAACTGGCGGGGCAACTGGGACTGACCGAGCCGGCGTTGAAGTCGGCCGTCCATCGGTTGCGACTGCGGTATCGGGAATTGCTGCGGGAAGAGATCGGCCGCACGGTGGCGACGCCGCTGGAGGTCCAGGAAGAGTTGGAAGGGTTGATGGCGGTCTTGCGGAGTTGAATCGGCGCGCTGGAGGCCCATTTTCGCAACTCCGGCGCGTGGTTCTTGTATTAATAATTGAGCGGTTCATGGGAAAGGCAACTGGGTAGGGCGGGCTGTCCCCAGCGCGCCGCAGTCTGGATTTCCAAGATTGCTCGGCGCGCTGAGGACAGCGCGCCCTACCTCCAAGACCCAAATGGCTGCGGCGCGTAAATGTCCGCGATGCGGGACGGAAGTCACGGGCGAGACCCTGGACGGGCTGTGTCCGCAGTGCCTGCTCGGGGAAGGCGTGGCGCTGGACAAGGCCGCTGAGGTGACAGAAACTCCGGCAGCCGTAATCGGCGTTACTGCCCCCAGGCCCGGGATCTCGCGTTTTGGCGATTACGAACTGCTGGAGGTCATTGCTCACGGCGGGATGGGCATGGTCTATAAGGCCCGCCAGGTCAGCCTGGGTCGGCTGGTGGCGCTCAAGATGCTGCTGTTCGGAGCGCATTCGAGTCCGGGAGCCGTCCATCGATTGCGCGCCGAGGCGATGGCCGCCGCGAGCCTGCATCATCCGAATATCGTGTCCATTCACGAGGTGGGTTTCTGCGAGGGACAGCATTTCCTGGCGATGGATTATGTCGAAGGCCGGCCTTTATCCGCGCTGATTGCCGGCAGGCCTCTGCCGCCGAAGCGTGCTGCGACCTACCTGCGGACGATCGCCGAAGCGGTTCATCATGCCCATGAACGCGGCATCCTGCACCGTGATTTGAAGCCGTCCAATATCCTGATCGATCAGGAGGACCAACCGCGAATTACGGATTTTGGCCTCGCCAAGCGGCTGGAGAGCGATTCGAACCTGACGGTCTCGGGGCAGGTGCTGGGGTCGCCCAACTACATGTCTCCAGAGCAGGCCGGCGGCAAGCGCGGCGCCTTAACTCGCCGCAGCGATATTTACTCGCTCGGGGCCATGCTTTACGAATTGTTGGCGGGCCGACCGCCGTTTATTGGTGACAGCCTGGCTGAGATCGTTCCGCAAGTCCTCAACAATGAACCGCTCGCCCCCCGTGCGCTGAATCCCAGTGTGCCGCTCGACCTGCAAACGGTCTGCCTCAGATGCCTGGAGAAAGACCCGGAAAAGCGCTATCCAACCGCCTTAGCGTTGGCGGAGGATTTGGGCCGTTTCCTGGAAGCCAAGCCGGTCCTGGCCCGCCCAGTGGGCCGACTGGGCAAGAGCTGGCGCTGGTGCCGGCGGCAGCCCGTGCGGGCTGCTCTTACCGCCACATTAATTATCACTTTTATTCTGGGTTCGGCGGGGATTCTGTGGCAATGGGTTCGCGCCCAAGCTAACGAGCTGCGTGCCCGCCGAAGCGAATACGCCGCCGATATCAGCCTGGCCCAACTCAAACTCGAGGCAAACGACTTTGGCGAAGCCATCGGCCTTTTGGATAAATACCGGCCAACCCCTCACGCCGGCTCTGTATTGGGACGAGGGTCACCAGACCTGCGCCATTGGGAATGGCGGTATTTGCGCCAGGGTTGCCGGAGTGACGAATGGTTCACTCTGCATCGCTGCTCAACCCCGATTGATGAGTTGCGCGTGTCGAGTGATGAAAAGTTCCTGGCCGTCCGCGAAGGCAGGACACAGATCACAGTTTGGGATTTGGCGGAGAGGCGAACCTTGGCGGAACTGCCTGCACGAGACTCCAACCGGGCGAGAAACTTCGTTTTCGTTCCCGGAACAAGGTTGCTCGTTCTCGGCGATGCGGGCACACGTGGCCAGCCGGAAATCGCGCTCTGGGATGCGGACCTTCGCCGCGAGAAGGAACGATTCGCGGTATCCAAACCGGTTCGGGCCCTTTCGTTCTCCCCAAATGGCCAGTGGCTGGCGGCTCTCCATGAGCAGGGCCAGGTCACGGTTCTGGACTTCACCTCCAAACAGGTTCTAAAGCAGTTCACCGCCGCATCACGCTCGACAGGGGACGGCGGTGATCTGTTTTTCTCCCGAGATGGTCAACGGCTGGTCATCGTGGAGTTGGGGGGGCGTATCCTGGTTCGAAAATGGCGCACGGACGGCGAGCCACTGGAGATCCCATCCCCGAACCCACGTTATGGGGAAGTGGTTGCCCTAGCTGGATCGCCGACCGAGGATCTGGTCGCCTGGGCCAGTGGGTGGGCCAACACAAACATCTGGCTCGCCAACTTCACAGATGGGAAGCTACTGGGCGAATTAAAAGGCCACACAGAATGGATCTCGGCGCTCGTATTCTCGCCGGACGGGCAGCTCCTGGCGTCCGCCAGTGCGGATCGGACCATTCGTCTGTGGAACCTGGCGGAAAGAAAAGAGGTTCGCCGCTTTCAGGGCCATGCCGACGAGGTTTCGTGTTTGGGGTCCCTGCCTTATGCCGAAGCGCTTATCAGCGGAGGCAAGGAGGGCGCGGTTCGCCTCTGGAAGCTCACCGAGACAAACGCCCGCCCCGGCCACGCGATCGTGCCACTTCCCATCCAGCGGCAAGGCTTTGCGTTTGCGCCGGATGGGCGAAGCTTCATCACCGCGTGTCAGGATCGCTCAGCTCGGCTGTGGTGCACCCAGCCACTTAAGGAACTTGAGCGGCTGTCGTTTCTGGGCAGCAATCTCCTGAGCGTGGATTTATCTGCGGATGGCCGTTGGCTCGCGGCAGCCGATGCCAGGGGCAAGCTCGGCGTCTGGGATTGGAGCACCAGGCGCCTAATCACGAACCTGGTCATCCCCCCGGCCGAAGCCGGTGACGTGACCTTCTGCGCAAACTCCAGATACTTGCTTGCGGCGGTGCGTCCCAGGGATCCCCCCTGGATTCGACTCGGTTGGGAAACGCCCAATTGGAAACCGCTGCCCGAAGCGCCTGACCTGGGCCGACTGCGAGTCCGCTCACTGAGTTTTTCACCCAGCGGCGGGATGTATGCGACCGGCCATGAGGACGGGAAGGTAAGACTTTGGACTTTTCCGGACAGCCGAGAGTTAGGTGAATTTCCCGCTCATTCGAGTAATGTCGAGGGCGTCGCATTTTCATCCGACGGAAGGATGCTCGCGTCTGCTGCAGCAGACGCTTACGTGAACCTTTGGGACGTGCCGGCACGCCGGTTATTAAAACGTTTCCGGGCCGATTACAGATCTGCGTACGGCGTTTGTTTCTCCCCGGATGGTCGGCGCCGGCCTCATTTGGCATCCGCGAGCCCGCCAAGGTATGGGATCTCACAACGTTTCGGCCTTTAGTCACCTTGCGGGGGCAAAGTTATTGGTATCTCCACGGGAGGTTCTCGCCCGAAGGCGACACGTTGGTACGCGTTAACACCGACGGAAACGTTGAGCTCTGGCACGCACCGACCTTCGCTGAACTGGAAGCTGCCGAACCGGCCACAGCGCCACCGGCACCTGTCCGGTAACTCTTCGCGGCCTTGCTCGAAGTCTCAAAAGGTCAGTCCAAAAAAACCCGGCAACCGTTCCTGGGAAACCTTGTAGTACCGCAATGAAGGGCTGCTGAACACAGTGACTGACATAACAACCGGAAGCATGCGCCAGCAAAGGGCTTCCGAAGAAACGATGAAGTCGCGCCATCAGCACTAAGAGAAAGGAAAAGCGATGAAAAATGCAGCAAACAAACTCTCGCCAAAACAGAAGCGAACGAGACGACTGTTCAAATACGGTATCTTGGGTGTCGCGATAGGAATTACTCTCCTGTTGACCGGTTTGGCGGCCAATGCCCAGGGGCCCGGCGGCTCGGCCAGGATCCGGCCCATCGAGGACTTCCTGGAGGCGCAAGGGAAAGCCGTCCCGGCTCCGTTCAATTACACTGCCTGGAGCGATCCAAAGGCAGGACTGTTCATGGCCGTGGACTACGCCGGGCTCACCAGCCGATGGTTATACGAGGAATCCAGCGGAAACATTTCACTGGGCACCCAGATTGAAGGGACGGTAATCGAGCGTCCGCTGGCCGATGGTCGCGCCGAGGTCACGGTCTTATGCCATACCAGGAATGCCGCCATAACGGTAGCGCCACTAGACGATCCATTCACCTCCACATTATTAGGGCACAATCCCTTTGAGATGCTGGCGGGGGCCGAGCCGGCTCTCGGCGAGTCGTTTCTGAGATATGTGTTCATCAATAGCGCCCCCGGCGCTCCGCTGCCGGACCTTCTAACGATTCAACCGGAAGATCTGATCATGGATTCCATCGAGGCGACGGGGATGGGACCGCTCAGCAAGGCCTTCGGCGTGCCGGACGGCACTCCAGGGCGCGTCCAGATGACTCAAGTCGGCCTGTGGGAGCGAACCTCCGGGAAGGGCGCCACGGCTGACGACTTCCCCGTGGAGCACATCAAATTGCGGGTACTGCCGCATTAGGGGTTTGGAATATGGCTGCAGGCCAGGGAGACGCTGAGCGAGGAAATCGCAGGGGCCTGCAGCCTCTCCGCCCTGAAACCTTGGCCAAAGAAAGGACAGATCATGAAAACCAACATCAAATTACGCCAAATGAAAAGACGGCTCGGGAGCTGGCGTCGAGCTCTGGTGGCAAGCGCCGTGTTTGCCGGCACGCCTTTGGGCTTCTCAGTGGCAGCAGCGACGCTGCGCGTGCCAGCCGATTACACAACGATCCAAGCGGCGGTCAATGCCGCGGCACCAGCGGGCGATGAAATCCTGATCGCTTCAGGCGTTTACACCCAGCAGGTATTCATCACCCAGAAGAAGCTCACGCTCACTGGTTCGCCCGGAACCGTCTTGGAGGCATGGACTGGCATGAGTCAAATCCCCGGGGCACCTGTCTACACCCTGGTTTGGGTTACGACCAACGCTGATGTCGTCATCCGCAACATTGAATTCGACGGCAAGCGCCTTGCCGCATCCATGCCCCGCATGGGCGCCGGGGTCGGGCTCGAAGGGGTGCACTTTTTCGGAGCCAGCGGTCGCGTGGAGAATTGTGTGTTTAGAAGTTTTCGAGGCCTCAACAACTTAGGTACAACAATAGTGCCGCCACTGGGAGGCAGAGGCTTCGCCCTCCTCGCCTTTAACCCCGTCGGCACCACCCCAGGCGTGGTGCATCTGCAGGTACTCAACTGCACATTCTCCGATACCGCCCAGTCCATGAATTTCGCCGGTGATTACGGGCCGGGGCCCTTTGATCCCAGCCTGCTTCGGGTGACTTTTGCCGTGGAAGGCAACACGGTTGCCGGCGTCGGGCCGACCGACGATTTTCAGTGGGGTATCCTGGTCCTGGGTGGAGCATCTGGTGTCATCAAGAATAACCGCATCCTGGACCACCAGAAGAACACTTCCGGGGGCATCTGGTCCTTGGCAATCCGCGCGTGTCCTGACGCGCCTATCGTCGCCCCGCTGCAACCGCTCCGAATTGAAGGGAATACGTTCGTTGGCAACCAAAAACACCTGGCCCTGATCCTGGGGGACAACAGCCAGGTCATCAACAATGTCTTTGACGGTACCGGAACCACGCTGCCGTCGGATGGCATCTGGCTCACGGGCAGCAACGTCCTGACGGGCATCAACCGGTTCACCAACCTCAACACCGGCGTGTACCTGTTGGCGAATAACCCGCAATGGGGCGGTTCGCAATCTGGCGTTGCCGTGGACCCTTCGCTGTTAGCCAATCAGTTCTGCGGCGTGAGCATTCCCGTCACAACGGATCCCGGCGTGGTCAACGTGTACGAGCTCGGTAGCGAATACTGCCCCTCGTTTCCCGAAGGTTTCGGTAATCTCACCTGTTCGCCCCAATGCGGGTTGCCGGGTGCGACCGTCACGCTCTCCGGCACTAATCTCGCCGGTGCGGTCGCAGTCCTCTTCAACGGCCTGAATGCGCAGTTCACGCCCGGTCCGGACCCGGACAAGGAGGTTGTGGCCACCGTCCCAGCGCATGCGACTACGGGCCCGGTTACGGTGATTACACCTTTAGGCAATATCACCAGCCTGACACCGTTCATAGTGCCCGTGTCGCTGGCGATGAGCTTGCAGCCCGGCGGCCTCGTCCAGTTGTCCTGGTGCGCCGATGCCTGTGACCTGGTCCTGGAATGCAGTTCAAGTGTCACCACACCCGATTGGCAACCGGTGTCAACCAGCCCTTGTGTTGGGGCGGAGTGCGTCACCTGGACGGGTCCCGTGAGAAACGGCGCGCAATTCTTCCGACTGCGCCAGCCGTGATAGCTTCGGCCCTGTTCGGTCAGCAGAACGCCTCAAAATCGCGTCTTAGATCGGGGTGAACCGAATGCGGCTGGATTGCAGCTTGCACTGCCACCGCCGCCGCATCATGCATTCTGCACAATGGAGGGCGCGCCCTGTCATCCAACCCTGCTGACAAATCCCGGCGGGATTGGTAACCTGCGGCCGGTTGGTGCGACTGTTCCTATGCCGGGCAAGTCCTCAGCATCCTGGAAAGCCGCGAAATAAAGTTGTCCTCCATCCAGCGCAACCAACTGACACCCGGAGACTCGGGCGTGCATCCGGGCTTGCTCATCTTCAATAAGGTGGATGCGATCGCGGCTGCCACCCTCAGCGTGCTGCGTGAGTTTTGCGGCCAGCCGGATCGGGATCGCGCGGTGCTCGACGCCGTATTTGTCAGCGCGCGCACCGGCGAAGGTCTGGACGAGCTCTTCCGCGAGCTCTGGCACCTGCTGGCGATGATCCGGGTTTATGCGAAAGAACCAGGAAAACCCGCTGACCTGCACAAACCATTCGTCGTCCCCCTCGGCGCCACGGTCGCCGACCTGGCGCGCCAAATCCATCGCGACCTGCCTGAGCGCATGAGATTTGCCCGGCTCTGGGGCCACAGCCGGTTTGATGGACAGCAGGTTCACCGGACCGAGGTTTTGCAGGACAAGGACGTGGTGGAAATTCACGAATAACCCGTCGCGCGTTGCGTCCCGTCAGCCGCGTGGCCGGACGTTCCAGGTAAACGCCAGCAGGATCAGCGCCAGCAACGTGCAGCCGAGAACGGCCCACAAAGCGGGATCCCAGCCGTAATGCTGCGCGATCCAACCGAGACCCTTGCCCTGAATCACCCGCCCGACATAGCCGAAAAACCCCACAAACCCGGCGGCTGTCCCCACGGCTTTCTTGGTCGTCAAATCGAGTGACATCACCCCGGAGAACATCACTGGCGTATAAACGAAGAAACCAATCAACCCGAACAAAACCATATCCAGCCACAACATGCCTTTCGGGGTGACGCGAATCGCGGCGAAGGCCAGCAATAGTGGAATCAGCGCGATGACGCTGACCCGGCCGCGGCGGCCACCGAGCTTGTCCGAGAGCCAGCCCATGCTGAGCATGCCGGCGGCGCCGGCGAATTCGATGACCAGCGTGCTCAAGCCGCCTTCCTGGAGGGAGGCGCCTTTGACCTCCTTGAGGTAGGTTGGCCCCCAATCCACCATGCTGTAGCGGGCGATGTAAACGAAAATGTTCGCCAGGGACAACACCCACAGCATCTTGTTCGGCAGGATGTATTTGAGCAGCAGCTCGCGCGCCGTCAGCTCGCGTTCATGGTCTTCCGTTTCGCCGGGTGGGTAATCCTGCTTGTACTGCTCAATAGCGGGCAGGCCGCACGATTGCGGGGTGTCGCGCATGCGCCAGAACAGGTAGACCGCGCCGAGTGTCGCGATCACGCCCGGAACGAAAAAGGCGGAGCGCCACCCCCACCAGCCGGCGCACGTCGCCGCCAGGAAACCCGCCAGCCCGCCGCCAACATTATGGGAAATATTCCACACGCCGAAGATCGTGCCCCGCTCCTTCACGCTGTACCAATGCGATAGCCCGCGTGTGCAGGGCCCGTAACCCATGCCCTGAACCAGGCCGTTGAGGGTCCATAGCAGGAAGTGACCGGTGAAATTCGAGGTCGCCCCGAAAATGAAATTGAGCGCCGCGGTAAGCAGCATGCCCAGCGCGACGTATTTTCGCGCGTCGCTGCGGTCCGCGAGGTAACCCATGACGAACTTGCCGACGCCATAGGCTATGGCGGTGCCGGCGAGAATATCGCCGATCATGGCCTTATCGTAGTGCAGCACATCGCCAATCTCTTTCGAGACGGGCGCAAAGTTATTGCGGACGACGTAAAACGTCGCGTAGGCGATGAAAGCCGCTTCGAAGACCTGCCAGCGCAGACGCGGGTAGAGTCGGGCGACCTCGGCCTGTCCGAGCGGCGGCGCGAGCGGAGCCGGCCGGAACCAGCGGAGCAGCCGGGACGGGAAGGAACCGCGCGAATCCGGCCCCGGTCCGCGTCCGCCGCCGGCTGCTGCGGGAGTTTTGGGATCGGGGTCAGACGGTTGGGAGATCATTAGCCTGCAGCCACAGGGTTGAGTCTGGCCTCCCGCAATCTTAATCCCAACTCGGCCAGCGTCGGCACCACGAGGTCTGGAGCAGGAGAAACCGCGGCCGCTTGCGCGGCGTTCGTTTCACCGGTCAGCACCAGGATCCCGACCGCCCCGGCCTGGCGGGCCATCGCCATATCCGTATAGAGCCGATCCCCCACCATCGCGAGCTGTGGCGGGAGCAGCGAGTGACGGCGCAGGATGCCCTGCAGCATGGCCGGGTCCGGCTTGCCAAGCACCGCGGAAGGAGTGCGCCCGGTTGCCTTCTCGAGCGCCGCGGTAATCGACCCGCAATCCACCAGCACCGTCAGCAGATCGGTGGGGCAGACCCGGTCCGGGTTGGTGGCGTAGTACGGCTTGCCTTGCTGGATCCACCACGCGGCGCGGCAGAGTCGGGAATACGTGAGGGTCGTATCGAAACCGACGAGTACCGCATCCGGCAGCGCGGCGGGGTCGTCAGCCGTCAGCGTGAACCCGGCTTGTTCCAACTCCTGGCACAACCCGGGTGTTCCCAGCACAAACAAAAGGCGGATTTCCGGATGGTTGGCTTTTAGAAACTCGATCGTGGCCTGAGTTGAGGTGTAGAGCTGTTCGGCCACCGCCGGGATCCCGATCCGAAGCAGATGCTCCAGGTATTCTTTTTTGCTCCGGGTTGGATTGTTGGTCAGAAAGGTGTAGCCAATTTCCAATTGGCGAAGCAGAGCGAGGAACGGCGCGGCAGTCTCAAAAACGGTCCCGCCCCGGTAGATGGTTCCATCCATGTCCAAAGCAAGATGTCGAATCTGGCGCAGACGTTCGTTCATGGTTCAGGTTCAACAGCGATTCGCTTCATCGGCACGCGCGTGGAAGCCCTTTTCTCGCAGCCCGCATCGGCGCGGTAGAGTATGCCGGAACGAGCGATGCTCGCGAAGAAATTTGTTGGGGGCGGGGTACCCCCTCAGTCTTGGGGCGGAGCGCCGAGTTGTACTCGGCTTACAGCAGGACGTCGGCTCGCTTAAGCCGATTAGAAATCGGCGCTCCGTCCCAAGACTGAGGCGATACAGGGCGGGTACCCCCCGTCAGTTAGCGTTTGAAAGGATCCGCAGGGCGAGATAGCCTGAGATTAGAACAGGCAATGGGGTTTGCCTTTTCCCGGACCATTTCGGGGAAGAACCGCCTGAAGGAATTCAGCGCTGATGACTCCTGCCAAAGGCACTCGCGGGTGGCGGGGTCAGAAATATGTGGAATGCACTGTTGATTTTTTTTGGCGGCGGACTGGGCAGCCTCGCGCGGTGGGGGGCCTCCGGCCTGATCGCCGAGAAATTCGGCGAGACGTTTCCCTGGGGCACGCTGATCGTCAACATCTCCGGTTCCTTCGTTATCGGGTTGTTTGCCACCGCGACCGGTCCCGAAGGCCGCTGGCTGGTACCCGCTTCGTTCCGGCAGTTCTTCATGCTGGGGGTTTGCGGCGGATACACGACTTTCTCCTCCTTCAGCCTGCAGACGCTCGCGCTGGCGGAAGATGGAGAGTGGTTTAAAGCCGGAGCAAATGCGGTGTTGTCACTGGTCTTGTGCCTGGCGGGTGTCTGGCTGGGACACCTGCTCGCGATGGAACTGAACTCGATGAAAGGCTGACGATATGCACCTCCCCCACGAAGCCATGTTGCTGCGGATATTCATCGGCGAAAGCGACCGGTGGCACCACCAGCCGCTGTACGAAGCCATCGTGCTCAAAGCGCGCGAACTGCACCTGGCGGGCGCGACGGTGTTGCGTGGGCCGATGGGTTTCGGGAAATCGAGCCGCCTGCACACCGCCAAGATTCTCCGGCTGTCGATGGACCTGCCGCTGGTCATCGAGATCGTTGACACCGCCGAGAAAATCGAAGGGTTCCTGCCGACGCTGGATGAGATGATGAAAGGCGGTTTGGTGACGCTGGAGAAGGTGCGGGTGATCGACTATCGGGCGAACCCCGAACTCGAACAGCCGGAGATTTGAGGCGAATCCGGCTTGCCGGCATTGCGCCCACGGCTGTGGCCAAAGTCGTAGCGCAGATTTGTAATCTGCCGTATCGCAGGTTTGTAACCTGCAGGGCGCAAACCGGTTCCGGGGCTCTGCCGATTGAAAATCGGCGATACGGCAGATTACAAATCTGCGCTACACGACAGGGACTTATGGCGACTTTGTCACTGGCCCTGGCCTTGCGCTGAGGACGCCTCGCCACGGACTTGCTTTCTACCCCCCGGCTGTTAGCCTCCTGCGCTCGGCAGCACATCGAAGGCGCTTGCGTGTTCGCGAGTTACGCGGTCCCTCGGGAATCCCCTGCGACCGGTCGCCGGTGCGGCCGCTTGCGGTTCGATTTGCCATGTTGGAACGACTCAAAAAAGAAGTCTGTGAAGCCAACCTCGACCTCGTTAAAGAAGGTTTGGTCGTCCAAACCTTCGGTAACGCCAGTGGAGTGGATCGCCGAAACGGGCTCATGGTGATCAAGCCCTCTGGAGTGCCCTATCACAGGATGAAGCCCGCGCAGATGGTCGTGGTATCGCTGGTGACCGGCGAAGTCATCGAAGGCAGCCTCAACCCCAGTTCTGACACACCGACGCATCTGGTCCTTTACCGCGCATTCCACGGCATCGCCGGCATAGTCCATACCCACAGTTTTTACGCCACCGCCTGGGCGCAGGCTGGCCGCAACCTGCCGGCGTTCGGCACCACCCACGCCGATTATTTCGACGGGCCGGTGCCCTGCACGCGTCGGCTGACGCCCCCGGAGATCAACTCTGAATACGAGGCCAACACCGGAAAAGTCATTGTTGAGGCTTTCGCCCGGCGGGACCCGCTCGCCTGCGCGGCCGTCCTGGTTGCCAGCCACGCTCCGTTTACGTGGGGCAAAACGGTGGGCGATGCCGTTCATAACGCTGTGATCCTCGAGCACCTGGCGCGGCTGGCCAGCGAGACGCTGCGAGTTTTTCCTTCCACAAGACCGATGCAGCAGGTATTGCTGAATAAGCATTTTTACCGCAAGCACGGCCCCGGCGCGTATTACGGCCAGGGCGCAAGAGCAAACACAACCAGGCGAAAACCGCAACGCTGAACCACAGATTGAAAGGTCCTCAATGAGAAACGCCCATCGATGGCTGACTATCGTGCCGCTGAGCCTCGGGCTCGCCGGTTTCCTCGGCTGCTCGTCCGTCGCTCCGGAGCAAATCGCGCGAAGCCCCTTCGGCCGAACCACAGACGGCACCCAGGTTTACCTCTACACGCTCCGCAACGCGCGGGGAGCCGAAGCGCGCATCTCCAACTACGGCGGCCTGGTGGTTTCGCTCAAGGTTCCGGACAAGACCGGCAAGCTGGGAGATGTGACGCTCGGCTATGACCAATTGGCGGACTATGTGAAGGAAACGCCATATTTTGGCGCGCTCATCGGCCGATACGGCAACCGCATCGCCAAAGGCCAATTCACCCTCGACGGCAAGCAATACACTCTGGCCACCAACAATTATCCGAACGCCCTGCACGGCGGGGTGAAGGGTTTCGACAAAGTCGTTTGGGAACCGGTGTTGGTGGCCGCCGCGGACGGCCCCGCGCTGAAGCTCACTTATGTGAGCCGAGACGGCGAGGAAGGCTACCCGGGCGACTTGTCGGTCACCGCCGTTTACACGCTCACGCACGACAACGCGCTTAAACTTGAGTTCACCGCCACGACCGACAAGGACACCGTCGTCAACCTCACGCATCATTCCTACTTCAACCTCGCCGGCAAAGGAACCATCCTGGACCACGTCGTGACGATCCCCGCCGACCGGTACACGCCCGTGGACAGCACGCTAATTCCCACCGGCGAGCTGGCCCCTGTCGAGGGCACGCCGTTCGACTTCCGCACCCCGACTGCTATCAGCGCGCGCATAAATCAGGATAACGAACAGCTAAAGTTCGGCAAAGGCTATGACCACAACTGGGTCATCAACAAGCCGTCTGGCCAGTACGGCCTGGTCGCGCGTGTCACCGAACCCACCTCGGGGCGCGTCATGGAGGTTTATTCGGACGAGCCCGGTTTGCAGTTCTATTCGGGCAATTTCCTCGACGGCACGCTCACGGGGAAAGGCGGCTGGGTTTACCAGTTCCGAAACGGCTTCTGCATGGAACCCCAGCATTATCCCGACTCGCCCAACAAGCCTGAGTTCCCTTCGGTTGTCCTCAAGCCTGGCCAAACCTTCCATAACACGATCGTGTACAAGTTCTCCGTCGCGAAATAACCCAATCCTCGTCACCAAAGGCGAACATAAAAACCGAACACCGAAGGCCGAAATCCGAAAGAAATCCGAAGTCCGAACGCCGAAACCGGATGGAGATTAAACCGCAGAGAACGCAGAGGTCGCAAAGGGCAGGGCGCGCTCCATCCTGTTTGGGTTCTTTGCGGTTATACTGCCGGCTGCCCGCCTTTTCGAGCCGCTATCCAACCGGCTGTTCTCTCGCCTTCGGGTTTCGGCCTTCGGATTTCGGATTTCGGATTTAACAACACCTGCCCATGAACACCATCCCCGCCTTATTCGCCGCCGCCCAACCC
Organism: Verrucomicrobiia bacterium; assembly: GCA_036524155.1. Lineage (GTDB taxonomy): Bacteria > Verrucomicrobiota > Verrucomicrobiia > Limisphaerales > UBA8199 > DATDCV01. The sequence continues at coordinate 7,966 of DATDCV010000567.1, read as the reverse complement.
GGCGGCTCCACTTTGACCACCATCGATTGGATCGCCATCGCCTGTTACTTCGGTGTCCTGTTCTGCGTTGCATGGTGGGTCGTCAAGCGGCGCAAAGATACCGCCGCGGATTACTTCCTGGCCGGACGCAACCTGAGCTGGTGGATTATCGGCGCTTCCATCTTCGCGTCGAACATCGGCTCGGAGCATATCGTCGGTCTCGCCGGCTCGGGCGCGGCTGACGGCGTGGCCATGGCGCACTACGAGTTGCATGCCTGGTGCCTGCTGGTGCTGGCCTGGGTGTTCGTGCCGTTCTATGCGCGCTCGCTGGTGTTCACGATGCCGGAGTTTCTCGAACGCCGCTTCTCCACCAATTCGCGCTACGTGCTGTCGATCGTTTCATTGATCACGTTCGTGGTATCGAAGATCGCCGTCGGCATTTTCGCGGGCGGGGTGGTGTTCGCGACTTTGCTGCCGGAAGTGCATTTGAACCTGGGCGGAACAACCATCGACAGTTTCTGGATCGGTTCGATCGCGGTAATCCTGTTGACCGGGCTCTATACGGCTCTGGGTGGGATGCGCGCGGTGGCCTACAACGACGCGGTCCAGGTGGTTGTCCTCATTACCGGTTCGGCGCTGCTGACGGTCTATGGACTCATCAAGCTGGGCGGCTGGAGCGAGCTGCGCGCCCTCTGCGGGTCGGACATGTTCAACCTCTGGAAACCGTTGATCCCGCCGGGCGTCGAGTCCACCTGGGCGCCCGTGCTCGAGAAAGCGGCCGACGGGCATGTGGTCAAACAGGCCTGGTATTTCAATGGCTATTATCCCTGGCTCGGCATGCTCTTTTGCGCGCCGATCATTGGGCTGTGGTACTGGTGCACTGACCAGTACATCGTGCAGCGGGCGCTGGGCGCTCCCAACGAGCAGGTCGCCCGCCGGGGCAGTATCTTCGCCGGCTTCCTTAAGCTCTTTCCGGTTTACCTTTTCATTATTCCCGGGTTGATTTGCTTCGCACTGGCCAAGAGCGGCAAGGTCCCGGAGTTGAGCATCATGGTGACCGCCGACGGCAAGCCGATTCCTCATGAGGCACAGGCGGCGTTCCCCTTGATGGTGAAATACATGCTGCCGGCGGGCTTGCGCGGCATCGTCGTGGCGGGGCTGCTCTCGGCCTTGATGGGTTCACTGGCCGGCGTGTTCAATGCCTGCTCCACTCTGTTCACCGTGGACCTGTATCAGAAATGGAAGCCGCAAGCCACGCAGCATCAGATCGTCAAAACGGGCCGGATCGCCACCACCATCATGGTCATCATCGCGTTGCTTTGGATCCCGGTCGTGCAAGGCGCGCACAGCCTTTACAATTATTTGCAGGCGGTGCAAGGCTATCTCGCCCCGCCGATCTTCATTGTGTTCTTCTTCGGTGTGTTCTGGAAGCGACTCAATGCCCAGGGCTGCCTCTGGGCGATGGTCGTCGGCTTTGGCCTCGGCGTGTTCCGAATGCTGGTGGACACTCCTGTCACCCTCGGTCTCAAGGGCTTCGAAACTGGCTACGCCCAAGGTTCGTTCCTGTGGATCATTAACAACATTTACTTCCAGTACTTCAGCGTGTTCATTGCCATCGTCTCGGCCGTCGTTATGGTCGTCGTCAGCTATATGACCTCCGAACCTGATTACGCAAAGATCAAGAGCCTGACCTTTGGGACCGCCACGGACGAGGACCGCTCCAAAACCCGCGCAAGCTGGAATTGGCGCGACGTCGCCGCCTCGGCGCTGGTGCTGGGCGTCATCATCGGCGGCTACCTTTACTTCAGAGGGTGACACCGTAGGGACAGGCATCCTGCCTGTCCCTCAACGCCTTCGCCGCTTGTGTGCGCGAAGAAGGCCCAGTAAAGGTCGCTGTCAGAGAATCGTAATGAGACAGGCGGGACGCCTGTCCTGCGGAACGCCGTGATAAAATAAATTGACACGCACATTACCACTCCTCCAACATGCAGCCTCGATCCGGATTCAGAACACGATGGCCCTGATGAAAGCAAACTCTTTGACGCGGCCTATCAAGCGCTCACCCTGCTGTACCAGCATCTTGGCTTGGACATTTCGCAAAGAAGAACTCGGGCTGGCCGTCGTTGTCCTTTGTTTGCTCGCGGCAGGCCCGCTCAGCACGCGCGTCGAGGCGTTTTCGCTGCTGGGCCCTTACGCCGATTGGATGGATGTGGAAAAGGGGTATCGGCTGCCGGACGATATCGGTGGTCCGATGAACATCACAGAGGGGTACCGTTGGAACATCCCGGTGCTTACCTACGGATTCGATCAGTCCTTTATGGATTACTTCGGATCCAACGGTGTTGCGGCTGTCGAGCAAGCCATTGCGATGCTCAATAAGATTCCGCCGGCGTCGGTCATCGACCTGCAGGCTTACGCGCTGCGCGCCTGGCGCGCGAATTGGCGGGCGGAATCGGCTGAATTGCTGGACCTCAAGTCTCAAACCCTGGGTCTGTTGCTGCAACAGATGGGACTCACCGATCCGGTGCGAAACGCCTTTTGTATCCGCGATTACCAAGTCTATCCCGGGCCAAGCTATTATTTCGATGTCATCATGCGAAGTTTCGACCCCGTGACGGCGCAGCCGTCGCATTACGTGAATGGCGTCTTGCTCTCGTATCAGGTGTTTTGGATGACACCCGCCCCAGGGCAGTTCTTCTGTGATGCACAAGAGATCCCAGTGGATGCCGAGGCGGGAGGGTTTGAGCCGGTGGTGAGCATGAGCGCCCACGGCTATTCTCCCTACGGCCGGTTCGTTACCAACCTCACGCGTGAGGACATCGCCGGCCTGCGCTACTTGCTGAGCGGCGGTGAGGTGCATTGCGAGGCACTGCTGCCGGACGTGCACTTGGTGAACACCAACGAGGGGCCGCTGGTCGTGACTGCGGACCGTCCGGGGATCGAAAAGGTCACGTTCGCCCGCCACCCGGCGGGGCCGCTCAATGGCCGATTCCTTCCCTTCACGAACCGGTGGACGGATATCTATTATGGCTATTTTCTGCCCGGCTACCAGGAGGTTGAGCGCATCACCACGCGCCCCGACATCCTGTTTACCGCGGCTGATCTCGGCGCCAGCCGGGGCTGGTCCTCGACCGGAACGACCAACTGGGTGAACAACGCCGAGCTCAACGGCAACCCGGGCGGGCTCGGACCGGGTGTCATCCAGCCTCCCGTTACGATTACCTACAATTCCATCGGCCCGTTCTACATCGTGCCTCCCGCATTTAGCACCAACGCGTTCCCGACCGAGCTCAGCAGCTACCTGGTCTCTGGCTGGGGCAGCTTCAACGGCACAACCAATCCTCCCATTACTTACCCTGTTGGCCAAACGCCTTTCCAGCCCACCGAAGTGCGGTTGACCCTGCGCATCCAGGGAAAGTCGTATGAGCTTCGTTGGCCGTTGCCGGGCCGGCCGTACCAACGATTCGCCTTCCAGACTGGTACCAACCTGACGGACTGGACCACGATCACTACCCTGACAAATTCTGGCGCCACCTTCGAATACCAGGCCGACGCACCACCGAATGAACCTGCCCGGTTTTTCATGACCTCTCCACTCCCGTAAGACCGGCATCCCGCTTGTCCCTGATGAGAGCCAAGCAAGATGACTGTCCTACGCGATTCTGCTTTGCGGGAGTTTGAAAAACGGTAGGCTCGCCTCGATAGTAACTCGGGCTGCCGAAATGAACGCCAAATCGATTTCCTTCGCTGTGCTCTGCTGCGCGGTCGCGTTTGGCGCCGGCGTGCTCACCGGGCGGCAACCCGCCCGCCCCGCGCCACAACCGCCGCGCGCGGCAATCGAATCGAACGCCTTGCCGCGCGTCACAGCTCGTCCTGTGCCGGAGCGTGTCCGCGACACGGGCAAATCGCGCTCACCCTCCGATCTCGAGACCGCGTTGCGAACTGCCCTGCAAGGAGGCCGTTCCAGGAAATACCAGGCCATTAATAATTTCGTGCTGTCGTTGGACCCGGCCGATATCCCCGAAGCAATCGCGCTGGTTGAGAAGATCGCGCCGGCCAATGATCGTCAGAACCTGCGAAACCTGTTGCTGGCCCGGTGGGCCGAGAATGATCCGGTTTCGGCGATGGCTTACGCGGACAAGGTCAGCGGCTTTCAGACCCGGAACCAGGCGATCTGCAGCGTAATGCAGGGGTGGGCGCCAAAAGACCCGGGGGCGGCGTGGGATTGGGTGAAGCAGTTGCCGCCGGGCGCGTTGCGCAACCAGGTCCTGAACTCGATCGCGTACCCGCTGGCCCAGACCGACCCCGACGCGGCGATGTCGTTGCTTCAGGAGGGTTCACGGGGCGGCCGTCGCTGGGGGCTTGCCTACGAGGTCTTTTCGGCGCTCGCCAGCAAGGATCCGGCAGCCGCCGCCGCGAAGGCCAGCCAACTCACTTCCGTGCAGCAACGGCAGGAAGCTTACCAGGTCATCGCCGCCGAATGGGGCGGCAAGGACCCGGCTGCCGCGCTGGCCTGGGCCGAATCCATCCCGGACAAGGGCTCGCAGGCGAATGCTTTCAACAACATCCTGATGCGCTGGGCCGAATCCGACCCCGCCGCCGCCGCGGCGAGCGCGCTGAGTTTGCCCTCGGGGCAGCGGCGGAATATGGCCATCAACTCGGTGGTTGGGCAGTGGGCGAATAATGATTTATCGGCGGCGATTGAGTGGACCAAACAGTTGCCTGACGGACAACTCAAACAGCAAGCGCTGGGCAGCGTGGCCTACCAGTGGGTGCAAAAGGATCCGCAGGCCGCGCTGGCCTATGCGCAGAGCCTGCCGGCGGGGGACACGAAGCGCCAGTTCCTGATGAACCTGGGCGGCCAATGGGCGGAGCAGGATCCTCAAGCGGCGCTTGTCTGGGCGCAGACCTTGCCTGAAGGCGGGCTCCGCAACCAGGCGATGCAGGGGGTGCTCTCGCGCCTGGCGTGGAACGATCCCAAGTCGGCAGCCGGCTTCGCGGCGAATCTTCCGGCGAGCCCGGCCCGGAACCAGGCCTTGAGGGATATCGCGCAGGCGTGGGCGCAAGTTGACCCCAAAGAAGCCTCCGAGTGGGTTAGCGGACTGCCCGAGAGCGCCGCCAAACGGGACGCGCAGCGCACCCTGTCCTGGGGCCTGGCTCAAAACGACCCGGAGGCGGCAGCCGGTTATGCGCTCGCGATGCCCGCCGGCCGCACCCGCAACGAATTCATCAACCAGGTCGCCGGGGTTTGGGCTCAAACGGACCTGCCCAAGGCCCTGGCCTGGGTCCAAAGCCTGCCGGCGGGTACCGCCCGGGACCAGGCCTTCGGCCAACTGGGGTCGGCGTGGGCAGACTCGGATGTTCAAGGGCTGACGGATTTCGCCCGGACCTTGCCGGCGGGCCAAGTCCAAAACCAGCTCCTCGAGACCGCCGCGAACCAGTTGGCGCATGCGGACGCGCAGCACGCCATCGCCTGGGCCAACCAGCTTCCCGAGGGCGAAGGACGCACGCGCGCGATCGGGGCCATCATCGGGTCCTGGACGGAAAACTCGCCGGCCGACGCGGCCAACTACGTTGCCACACTGCCTGCCGGCGAAGCCCAAAACCGCGCCGCCTTATCTGTCCTCTCGCGCTGGTCCTACAGCGAACCGGCGGCAGCCGCTTCCTGGGCGGGCGGCTTCCCGGAAGGCCAGCTCCGCGAACAGGCTTTCAGCTCGGTGATGAACTCGTGGGCGGATCAGGACCCGGCCGCGGCAGCGCAATGGCTGAAGAGCCTTCCTGCGGGACGCTCCCGCGAGTCGGCAATCGAGTCCTACGTAAATCAGATGGTCGATTGGGCGCCGGACCAGGCTGCGTCCTGGGCGGAAACATTCACCGATGACAACCGCCGTTTCAGCCAGGTGGAGAGCGTTGCCCGGCGGTGGATCGAAACCGATCGGACCTCCGCCGAGGCCTGGCTTAACCGCACGGATCTGCCTGACGACCGCAAACGCGCGCTGCTCACGCCCAACAGCCCGTAGCACCGCCAACGTGCCTGGCTCTGGAATCCGGGTGTCGGGGGAGTGCGTCCTACAGGGACCCCGCCTTTTCGTCGGGCGGTGCCTGCGGTTCCGGCTTCTGCTCTTTATTTCTCCTGGCGGCGCGTTTGTCGCGTTGAGCAGCCAGAACCGACAGGATAATCGACGCGAAGATTATCCCCGCGACAGCGAGGAGCGAGACGCCAATGGGAATATCCACCTGGAACCAGAGCGGGGGTTCGCGGTCGTGCGGGTCGAGCAGCATTTTGACGCCGATAAACACCAGGACAATCGAAAGGCCGTATTTGAGGAAACGGAAGTAACCAATGGCGCCGGCCAGCACGAAATAGAGGGTGCGCAAGCCGAGAATGGCGAAGACGTTTGAGGTAAAGACGATGAACGGCTTGGTAGTGACCGCGAAGATGGCCGGGATCGAATCCACGGCAAACACCAGGTCCGTGGTTTCGACCATCACCAACACGAGCGCCAAAGGCGTGAGGGCCCGTTTTCCGTTCCAGGTGGTTACAAATTTCTGCCCTTCCAGTTGTGGCGTCACTGGATAAACCTTGCGCACCCAGCGGATCACCCGGTTTTTTTCCGGATCCACCTCGGTCTGGGCGAAGAGCATGTGCACCCCGCTGTAAACCAGGAATGCGCCGAGGACCCACAACACCCACTGGAACAACGAAATGATGGCCACGCCGAAGCCGATCATCACCCCGCGCATCACCAGGGCGCCCAGGATGCCCCAAAACAGCACCCGATGCTGATATTTCGAGGGGACCTGGAAATAAGCGAAGATGAGGGCGATGACAAAGACGTTGTCCATCGAGAGCGAAAGCTCGATGAGGTAGCCCGTGAGGAATTCAAGCGCTTCCTTCTGACCGCGGAGCGGCCTCAGCGCGCCTGCAAACAGCATCGCCAGCGAGAACCATACGGCCGTCCAGGCCAGCGCTTCCTTGAACCCGACCGCGTGGGCCCGGCGATGGAACAGCCCAAGGTCGAGCGCCAGAAAAACCAGGACACAACAGATGAAGCCAATCCAATGCCAGGCGGTGATTTGGACAATTGCCATCATCCTGGTGGGAGCATGGACGGCAGCGCGACCGGCGGAGACTTGCTCATTGAGTTAATCCGGTGGTCGCGCGCCTCAGGAAGCACTTTCGGGTCGGAGCGTGCGCGGGGCGGCAGCGGGCTTGGCGCCTTCCACCGCGATGACCGGCGCGCCAATATGCGGCCGCTCGCCCTTGTGCCACCAGAGCACCAGCGCGCTGGCGATGTAGATGCTCGAGTAGGTGCCGGTGAGAATGCCCGCCAGGAACGCGAAGGCAAAGTCGTTGATCTGGCCGCCGCCGAACAAGTACAACGAGAGCGTGGCCAGAAACACCGTGCCGGAAGTGATGATGGTTCGGCTCAGCGTCTGGTTTAGCGCCTTGTTCATCACCTCCCGGAACGTGCCCCGGATGCCCAGCTTCAGATCTTCCCGGATCCGATCGAAAATCACGATGGTGTCGTTGATAGAGAAACCGATGATCGTCAGGAACGCTGCGACGGTCGTCCCGCTGAGTTCCCGGCCGGAGATAAAATAAATCCCGGCCGTCATCAGGATATCATGGATGATCGCCACCACGGCCCCGACGGCGAAGGAAAACTCGTACCGGAACGCCACGTAAACCAGGATGCCGAAGAGCGACAAAAGCGTAGCGATGATTGCCGATTGCTGGATGGCCTTGCCGACACTGGGACCGATGGACTCCTGGTTCCACTGCGCGAAGCCGGCCGACTGGAAATCGCGCACCAGCACGCGTTTCACCTGGTCGCCGGTGCCGGAAAGTGAATCGACCCTCAGCTTTTCGCGGCCAGTGCCCAAGTCCTTTTGGTATTGAATGAGCGGATCCTTAACGCCGGCGCCGGTCAGCGCCACGCGCAACTTCTCCACCTCGACTTTCTCTTTGAAAGCGCAACTGGTA
>DATDCV010000566.1:0-9325 GCA_036524155.1 Verrucomicrobiia bacterium | reverse complement strand
GCCCTGCTCGAATACCTGCTCCGCCAAAGCGGTGGCCTGTTTGACGTTACCAAGACCGCATCTGCGGTCGGGATTTCCCGACCCACCGTGGAAAGCCATCTTCAAGCCCTCCAGGTTACTCAGGTCGTCACCCTTTTGCGTCCCTTTCATGGCGGCAGCCAAAAAGAAATCACCCGAATGCCGCGTCTCTACTGCTTCGATACCGGCTTCGTCAGTCAGGCACGCGGCTGGAACCCACTCCGGCCTGCTGACTGCGGCCTCCTCTGGGAACACCTCGTCCTCGAACGTCTCCAGGCTTACCTGCCGGATTTCCACCTTCATTATTGGCGCGATAAAACGGGCCGCGAAGTGGACTTCGTCGTCGTCCGCAATCGCGAGCAGGTGGACACGATTGAGTGCAAATGGGACCCTTCCGAATTCGACGCCGCCGGGCTCAAGGCGTTTCGGGCGCTGTACCCCAAGGGAGTTAATTACCTCGTGTCCCCGCTGACCGTGCCTTCTTATTTCAAACAGGCCGGCGACCTCGAAATCAATGTCTGCGATCCGTCCGGCATCCCCTCTAAATGACAAGCGCCTCAACCCCACCTCCGAAACCATGAAAAAGACACTGGCCTGGATGTTTCATAGACCGCACCAACCGGGCACAGATTGTAGGCGCCGACGTAAGGAGGCGAAACGCTGGGAGACTCGGTTGTTTTCGCCTTACGTCGGCGCCTACAATCGCCGGGAAACATTCGGGCCAGGTGCTGTTCTGAACACGATTAGAAGCCATGGCTGGGTACTGTTCTCGTTGGCCTTAATGGCATGGCCAGCGTTCGGTGCGGGAGTCCAATCCCGCTACTACGCCCACGAAGCCGTGCACGACCAGTATGGGGTCGTCGCGCCGTGGTATCATGGTTTGAACGGCCAATGCGATTTCCGGGTGCGCATTGCGGCGGAGACATTGAAACGTTATCCGTGGACCACGCGCACCAACGCGATCACCGAATACCCGGCCTACGTGTTCAGCGGCTTCTGGCAGATTTCCTCCAATGGAGTCATCACGCCCCGCGACCCGGGCGACTGGGGCAACGGCGACCTCAGCCAGCGCGCGACGAGCATACTGAACGGGTTTGTGGATTATTACCGTTACACCGGCGACGCGGCGGCCATCGCGCACCTTACCTACATGGCGGATTTCATCGTGGACCACTGCCAGACGCCGGCGGACCATCCCTGGCCCGGCTTGTTTGTCAGCGTGCCGACCAAAGGCAAGGCGTTCTTCAAGACCGACCCGCACGGGATGATTCAACTCGATCTTTGCGCTTCGACGGGTGCAGGCCTGCTGCGCGCTTACCAACTCACCGGCAACCAGCGTTGGTTGGACACCGCCAAACACTGGGGGGAGGTCCTGGCGGAGCGCTGTAACCTGGATCCCAACGCCGATCCTTGGCCTCGTTATGCCAACCCCGAGGATGTCTCCTGGAAGGACAACAAGCAGACCGGGGGCGTGACGCTGATCCTGGGTTTTCTCGACGAGTTGATTCGCCTCGGTCACACCGGCAGGACCGACTGTATCGTGGCCGCGCGTGACGCCGGCCGCCGTTACTTGCGCGACAGGCTGCTGCCTGCCTGGCTGGTCGACGACACCTGGGGGCGCTATTTCTGGGACTGGCCGAACCCGACGCAAAACTGCCTGACCACTCCCGACGCCGTCGCTTACCTGCTTAACCACCCGGCTGAGTTTCCGAACTGGCGGAATGACGCACGGAACATTCTCACGCTCTTCCTCAATCACACCAGCGCCAGCCCCGGTTCCGGGGGCGATGTTTACAGCGGCGCCTGGGCTTATCCCGAGTCCTCCAGTTGCTGCGGCCGCTCGCTCTGGTATGCGCCGCTCGACGTCGCGCCCACGTTCGCACAATACGCGGTCGTCGCTGACAGCCAGTGGATGCGCGAGCTGGCATACCGCCAAATGATCCTCCAGACCTATGACGCGCATGAGACCGGCGTTACCGAGGACAACCTGGACGGCGGTATCATTGTCAACGGCGACTGGTTCAACATTGCCCAGCCAATGCCGCTGCGGTTTGTGCTCGCGGCGATTGGCTGGCTGCCCGAGGAACTCGGCGCCAATCGCGAGAACCACATCGTCCGCTGCACGGCAGTCGTTAACTCGGTCAGCTACGGTGATGGCCGGATTGAATTCTCGACGTTCGACGCGCCCGCGGAAACCGTGACCGTGCTGCGGCTGGCTTTCGCGCCAAAGCAAGTCATCGCAAACTCGAGGGACCTCGAACGCCGCGTCGATCTCAAGAGCAACGGTTACACCGTGAAACGGCTTGCCAACGGCGATGCCATCGTCGCCGTCCGCCACGACGGCGCGCAGCACATCGTGGTGACGGGCAAGGATCCGCAACGCGAGATGAAACCGGACGCAATGCGGTTCGACGGCGTATGGCGAACTGAGACCGATTCAAAGCGCGTCACCGAGTCCGCGAACGCTTCCGTGACCGTTCGTTTTACCGGAAATCAGGTTCGCCTGCTCGGCGGTTTCGGACCGGAGGGCGGGCTGGCGGACGTTTACCTGGACGGCAAGAAGCAACTTGTTCCGGTGGATTGCTGGAATCCGACCGCGCGTGATGGACAAGTGCTTTATTACCGCAACGGCTTGCCTCAGGGACGGCACGTGTTGAGTCTCGTGGCGCGGGGCGCCGGCAACCCGCTCTCACACGGGGCACGCATCAGCGTTGAAGGAGCCCGGTTTTCTGCCGCAACGGGTGTAGCCAATTACCCGTTCGGCACCGGGCCGCAAGACTCCCAACGAATGATCTTCGGATATCCGAAGCGCGAAGATTATCGCGATGCTTCCGGAAATGTCTGGTGGCCCGGCGCCGAACTGGTCACACGCGTGGCCAATGGCGCCGATACCGTCGCTGCTTGCTGGTGGACGAATCCCGCGCCCGGTGAAATCAGCGGCGCGACTGATCCCGAGCTTTATCGCTATGGTGTCCACGGCCGCGATTTTTGGGTGAACCTGACGGTGGGGCCGGGACGCTATCATGCGCGCCTCAAGTTCGCCGCAACGCGGGGGCTGGATACGCGCACCAACTGTTTTGACATTCGCATCAACGACCGGCCGGTGGTCGAACGCCTGGATGTTACCGCAACCGCCGGCGGGCCCGACCGCGCGGTGGACTTGGTGTTCAACGATCTCACCCCGAAAAACGGCATCCTCGAATTCCGCTTTACAGCCGCGCGCATCTCCAACGCCGACACGACCCTGCGCGGCGAGGCGTTCGTCCAGGCTCTGGAGATCGGCCCGGGCGAAGGGGGCCAGGGAGCCAGACCTGTTTCCGCCCCCGCGGTCGAAGGCATCGCCTCTGAGCCGTTCGATTATTTCGAAAACTCCTGGAGTGTCATCGGTCTGAAGGACTACGAGCACGCGACACGTCTGACCCCGCAGAACGAGATGTTGCTGGCGAACGGGGCGAAGGCACGGCTGGTCGTTGGGCCGGCCCACACGCCGCTTAGCCGAAAGCAGACCAAGACGCTGGTCGAAGGCTGGCTGCCGGTTGTGCTGCTGCAAACCGAACAGAGCGGCGTCCGCTACGAGTTCACCCTTTGGGCCACGCCGTTGCCCACGGCGAAGGACTGGCGTCGGGCGTTCGCCTGGCCAACCGAGGGTGAGAACTTCCTAAACTGGATCCGGGTCAAAGCGCGCAATGTGAGCGCGGAGGTCCGCGAGGCCGGCGTGCGGCTCGAACGCACCGGCACCAACGCGGCGATCCTGGCCCAGTGGAGTACGTCGCTTCACCCGCGTCAGACCGCGACGACTTGCTTCCGTATTCCGTTCGCACCCGTGACGAACGGTGCCACGCTGGACCGCGAAAGCCCGAAGGTTTGGCTCGACCGCACGGTGCGATACTGGCGCAGCCTGCTGGCTGGCGGTGCCCGGTTCGAGGTGCCGTGCGCCAAAGCCACCCAGGCGCTCAAGGCGGTCCATGTTCAACAGTTTATCGACAACGATCACGGCGTGCTGAAGGGCGGCGAAGGTTTCTACGACGAGTTCTACATTCGTGACGGGGCGTACCAGATTCTCCAGTTTGAAGAAAGCGGCTTTGCCGATGCGGCCCGCAAGGCGATCGAGCCTTACCTGCAAGCGCAACGTTCCGATGGCCGCTTCGAAACACAGAAGGGCCAGTTCGACGCCAACGGGCAGGCCCTTTGGACCCTGTGGCAGTATTGGAAGATTACCGGTGACCGCAAGTTCCTGAAGCGGGCCTACCCGCAAATGCGGCGCGCAGTCGAATGGATTAAGCAGGCGCGCCGGGCGACGCCGTCCGATTCACCTTTTGCCGGGGTGCTGCCAAACGCCGTGGCCGACGGCGAATACCTTTGGGACGGCAAAGAGCACATCGTCGGCTACGATTTCTGGAACCTGCGCGGCGTGCTCTGCACGGCGGACGCCGCCCGGGCGCTGGGGGAAACGGGGGACGCGGCGGGCTTCCGACAGGAGGCCGAGACTTATCGGCAGGCCATTGACGCCGTGTGGAAACGTGCGGGCCTGCCGTACTTCCCGCCAAGCTGGGAGAAGCTTGGCACGCCCTGGGGCAATACCGAAACGCTTTGGCCCACCGAGTTGTTTGCGCCGGATGACGCGCGCGTCGCCGCTCTGGCGAACCATGCCCGCCGCGAGTTTATGGGCGGTTTTGTCGAAGACACGATCCGCTGGTCCGGCCTCCCGGATGTGATTCATCCCTATATGTCCTCCTACACGACGATGGCGTCGCTCGTCCGTGGCGAGCACGAACAGTTCGTGCAGGATTTTTACTGGTACCTGCTGCACTCGACGGCCACGCATGCCTTTCCGGAAGGCATCTTCTACAAGAAACGCACAGCCTGGAGTGACACCATCCCGCACGCAACCGGTGCCGCCAATTACGCCTTCCTGCTGCGCCACGCTCTGATCCACGAGCGCGGCGATGAGCTGCACCTGCTCCGTGGCGCGCCCGATTGGTGGCTCGAAGCAGGCCGGGAAATCCGCGTGGAGAACGCGCCGACCCACTTCGGACCTCTCAGCCTCCGCGTGCGCGGCAAGGCTAACGGCGTGGAAGTCAGTTTTGATCCGCCGCGGCGTTCGCCGCCTGCGCGTATCGTGCTGCATTTGGCCAAGTCTCGCCCGCTCTTAAACAGGGTGGGGGCGGTCAACATCGCGGTTCGCCTGGACGACCTCCAGCGCTGGGATTTCCCGAAAGTGGTCGACCTCTACCATCGGTGAGCGGCGCGAAATTGAAGTCTGTCAACTCGAAGAAGCACTCGCGCCAACCCGTGCCGCCCTCGTGACAGAGTCGTCAGAGGGGCTTTCTTGAAATATCCGATCATTTGGTGCGGACTTATGATTCAGTGATGGAAGCGCAACGCACGTCATGCTCGGAGGAATTCCTGCCCACGGGGCGGAGCCTGCTCACCCGGCTCAAGAACTGGGACGACCAGGAAGGCTGGCGCGAATTCTTCGAGACGTACTGGAGACTTATTTACAGCGTCGCGCGCAAGGCCGGCTTCAACGACGCCGAGGCTCAGGACCTGGTGCAGGAAACCATCCTCGCAGTAGCCAGGAAGGTGCGGGATTTCCATTACGACCCGGCACTGGGTTCCTTCAAAAGCTGGCTGCTCCTCAACGTACGCTCCCGGATCGCCGACCAGTTGCGCCGGCGGCAGGCTCGCATCCAAACCGTGGCGCCAGGCGCCGGGGACGGCCCGCGCACTGCCTTGATGGAGCGTGTTCCCGATCCCGCCGCGGAGTTGTTGGCCTTGTACGCTCGGCGGTGGGAACAGGAAGTCTGTTATAAGGAACTGAAAGTGGACATGCGCCCGACCCCCTATCCGCAAAGCCACACGCCCTTAACGGCCATCCAGGAGATCGCCGCTCTGATCCTGGCCTATGCCGTCTTGGTAGACTACCGCGTGGAGGCCGCCGGCGTCGGCCAGGTAGGAGTGCTACGGATCAGTTTTCTCAGGACCTTGCAGCTAGTGCAAGGACTGTGGCAATCCCTGGAACTCTCGGGCGACCTGTTAAATCCGGCACAGGTGCGTCTCGTGGTGCACCGCGCTTTGCGCCAAATTGCCGAGATGGCTATTCCCAAGCGCCGGGCGCGGCTCTGTCCGCGGGCGCTGCGCCAACCGGTGAGCAGTCGGCCACGCGTGCGCAAAAACACTTACCGCACGGGCTCTCCCGGGTATTCCGTCGGCGAGAATTATGCAAGCCGCCGCCGGGGTGAACCGGCGGCGGTCATGCGCGATAAATCGAACGTGGCCAGGGATTATGGGTTGATGATTCCCGAAGCGTATCCGTCGGACCGGGTGCCCCTGTCCACCGTTAGGAGGGAGAAGTAGCCATCCGGATACCGGTAATCGAATGGAGGATAATCCCACGAGTAGGAGTAAAGGGGCACATTGAAGGTGCCGCCATAGGTCAGGCCGGCGGATTGAATGGCCAGGCGGATATCAAGAGAGTTGAGCGCATTCACAAAATCGCCCAGCTTCACTGTGTCCCCGTACTCGCTGACGTAACCCCAGTACAGGTCGTGGTAGGCGGAGTAATAGACGTAATCCCCGGCGAACTTCTGAAGCGTGGCGTAGGAGTACTGATAGCCGCCAGACCATAGCGAGCTGGTAATGTAGAGGTTGAAGCCCGGGCTGAGTTCCCGGGCCAGGCTTTGCTGCGTGTAACCGCCATCCCGGTAAACGTAATCGGGCGCCACGTCCGGCAGCACAAGGCTGAATTTTTCAGCGCCGTCAGCCCATAGCTGCACGGTGACACTGTTCAACGGATAGGTCCAGGCGATGGCGGTGGACGCCGACGCGTAAAGCGATTCCTGGCTTCCGTTAAACAAGTTTGTGTAGTACCACCATTGGTCGTACCCATAGGCGTAGGCATACTCCTGCTGGGCTCGGTGGTATTCGGCGTAGTAGTAAGTCGAGGGCTGGGTCACCTCGAGGTGAAAAGTCATCTGGTTATTTGAGGGATCATAATCGCCGGGTGTGACCTCCGAGATAACGACTCTCAGTTCGTGCGTTCCCATTTGCGAGAGGCTGAGGGAAAACACAACGGTGCCGGTCTCCCGAGGTCCGAGGCCCACGCCCTGGCGCCAATCCAGAAGGGTTTGCCCCTCGAGCAGGTACAGGTTGGCCGTCGCTCCCAGGTCCCCTTGGAGTTCGGCTATGTTGACCGGGATGTTCACCGGCAGTCCCGCGGGCGCCGACCCTGGACCTTGAACGCCGGTCACAGCGAGATCGGGACGGAAGAGCACCACGCCGTTGCTCCGCAGTACCAGGGTGCTGTTACCGGCCCCGCTGGTGGGCACCTCCATCTGGACCTTTAGCGGTTCCATGTGCTTGAGATCCGTGAACTGGACAACCCCCGCGCTGGTGTTGGTGGGAGTGGGAAAGAGGGTCAAGCTCTGCAGATTCTTCGTCCATCGCACTTTGCCCATCAGGTCGAGCGATTTGAACTGGACATGTTGTGCGACTGTGGGCGGAACCACATTTTGCGCCAGCACACCGACCGTGAGGTACACGTCCGTCAGGTTGTTCACGTCCTGCAAGCCGACCAAAGAGAGGCCGAACTGCGGACAATTCAAGGGGTGAATCGAGTCGCTGCCTTTGATCCGGAACAGACCGTCCCGCAGGGTGGCGGTGAGCTTCCCGACCTTGTCAGCGCAGATGAAACCGGTGTCTTGCGTATTGAAGGTGCAAACGAGGTCTTTGCGCTTATCCCCGTCGACATCCGATAGCGAGTAGCTGACCGGGGCCGCCTCGGTGCCGGTTTCGCCGAATCGCACGGTCGCGGGGTCCACTGTGGAGGCATCAAAGGAGGAACTGGAGAGGATCGCGACCGGGATCTTGCCGTTGGACGAGAGTTGGATAGGATTCTGGCTGTCGCCTGGTTTGATGTCGATCGCCACTGTGGAAACGGCTTCGTATTCGACGACGTAGCCGGAGAGGGTGCCATTGCGGCGGCCGTTGGCGTAGTAGCCGTCGTCGTTCCAGCCGAAAATCCCGGACAGGCCGATGGCGAGGTAGTTTTCACCGCCGGAATCGGCCCAGGCGTTGTCCGGCTGAAAATAGGGGTAATACTGCCAATTCGCGTAGGTGCTGCCATAATTATAGCCTGGAAACGGCCCTTCGTTGTTCACCCACATCCAGCCTTCGCTCGGCTCGAAGGAGCCCGGGATTTGATAGCCGCCGACCCAGAGTTGGCCGTCGTCCTGCACGCCCGAGTCCCGCCGCAGGAACTCCAGGTACAGGTCCTCCTCGTAGCTGGTGATAGTGGCCAGGTGCCCGTGGTGACCGAAGAACGTGCGCTGCTCCGCCGCAACCTGGGCCGCCGGCCAGTTGATGAAGTTGGGAACCAGCACCGTCTCGTAATAGTTGCCGGTGGGCCCCAGGTATTGCATCACGTTGAAGTGCCGGGTGACCGAGCGATTGTGGCCCGCGGTATCCGAGTAATCTAGCGTGACCACGTTGTCGCCCGGAGGCAGCCGGCTTGGCTGGTAGGAGACGGTAGTGGTGCCGCCGCTTTTTGAGACGGCCGGCACCACGGACGCTCCATTGATCGTCAGCTTCACCGAGGAGGGCTTGAGTTGAGCCGCCGCGGCATCCTGGAGCACGATCTGAATCAGCGCGTCCCATCGAATATTAGCTCCCGCAGGCACAAAGGAAGCGACGTAAGGGGCTGATGGCGGGGTGGCGGTGATCTCCAGGTTGTCGATCCAATGGTTGTCTGTCGAACCGCCGGTGCGTGCGCCGAGGACGAACCTGCCGGTTTTGGGAATGAACGGCACCGGCAGCCCCGTACAGACCACCACTCCGTTCACGGTCAGATCCAGCGTGCCTTGTTCGGCCAGAGTGATGTCCACGTCCACGAAATCGCCCGTGCGGAAGAGAGAAGGATCGCCGTGAGCCGAGCCCAAAAGGCTCCCGCCGTATTTAGCATCGATCGCGGGCGCTTCGCCGCCGCCGTTGTCGAAGGTGTCAAACATAATGCTCAGCCCGCTGCCGGTTCCTTCTTCCGCCGCGCCATCGGGCGGGTCGGCAACGTCATTGGCGAAGTTGAAGCTGAAGCCGTCGGCGCCTTCGCCGCCACCAATGAGGAGCTTGAATGTCGCATGGAACGCAGCGACCGGGCCGCCACCGTTGAAATCCTCGACGGAAAGCCACCCCGACGAGCCATAAACATAAGCGTCGGTGAGTTTCAATACTCCGCTGTTGCCAACGCCGCCGCTGGCGTCCACGTGAGCGCTGCCAAAGAGCATCGTGCCGGGAGGCTGGCCCGAGTCGAAAT
>DATDCV010000565.1:0-3168 GCA_036524155.1 Verrucomicrobiia bacterium | reverse complement strand
GTATGGGTACGAGGAATTTGTCCGGCACGGTTTCACCGGCACGCGCCCGCGTCGCTGCGTCCGATCCCAAGGCGGCCAGGAACAGGCTGACGACAGAGAAATGAATGACCTTGATCTGCTGCGTTGTCATCCCGCACAGCCTATGTCCTCACGCTCGTTCGGCAAGGCGATCCAGACGCCGAAATCGCCTGTGAACCGAGGTCACCGCTCGAGCACCGCGACGAACCCGCCCCGGGGCAACAGTTTGACCGCAAAGGACTGGCCGGCCTCAAAATCGCGATTAGCCGACTCGAACTCCCTTGGGCTCGGTCCGTCGGCAATTGTGGCAAGCTTGTAGCTCCCCCGATCAAGCCAGGTTCCCGGCTTGATGGTGAGTTCTCGAGGCGAATTCTCGCCGTTGATGCCGGCGATATACCAGGCCGCGCCGTGACGCCTGGCCAGGACCACGAACCGGCCCGGGTAGCCATCGACAACTCGCGTGTCGTCCCAGGTCACGGGCACTTTCTTGAGAAACTCTTTTGGTTCGGCGGGCAACGCGCGATACGCCGCGGCGCTGTCGGCGAAGTGCAACCAGCCGCTTTCAAACACCACCGCCAGGGCCAGTTCGTGCGCCCACGTGGTCAGGTGCGGATAACGGTTATCGGAAAAACCGACGGGTGTGTAGTCCATCGGGCCGACGGCGTTCCGCGTGAATGGCAGAATGGTGTTTTGGACTGGCGCGCGCGTGGGATACTGGTCATCGAAGATGTAACACTCCTCGCCGCGGACAGCTTCCATCGACATCAGGTGAGGGTAGGTGCGTTCCCAGCCCCGCGGCAGCGTGCAGCCGTGGAAATTGACCATGATCTGTTGCGCGGCCGCGTCGCGCATGATGGCGTGATACAGACCAATGACATCCTGTTTGTCGCTCTGGAAGAAATCGACTTTGACCCCTTTCACGCCCCACTGCTTCAGCATCTCCAACTCGAAACGCCGGACCGGCTCATAGGTCAGGCAATCGCGCGGTTTCTCGGTCACCACGTTGTGCGGACCACCGGAATTGTACCATAGCAGGATGCCCACTCCCTTTTCTTTGCCGTACCGCAACACGTCGTGAATGTTGCCGTTGTCCATGATGGTCCAGTTGGCGTCCACCAACACATATTCCCACCCCATCTCGGCGGCGAAATCGACGAATGCTTTCTGCTTGGCGGCGTCCTTGGGACTGGGCTGGTCCGACCACCAGCTCCAGGCGACGCGGCCGGGTTTGACCCAGGTAGTGTCAGGCACACGCGAGGGTGGACAGACATCAGTCACCAGCGTGCTTTCCACCACAGCGGCCAGAGAATCGCCGACGATAACCACCCGCCAGGGCATCTCCCATGGCAGATCGCTCGAGGGATTCGCCGCTCCCTGGCCGTTGCCTTCCCCCGCCTGCGGAAAGACGATTGAATAAATGCCATCTTTCGGCGCGCTCGACAAACGGCACCCGCAGAAATTTGGGTCCACGCCCGTTTCAGTCACCAATGCCCAACGTTGGCTATCGGCTGTGCGGAACAATAGTGGGAACGACCACCCAAATCCAAGTGGCGAGGGCGTGCCCGCGGCGATCTCGCTTTCGTAGTAAGTTTCGTAGGCCGGAGAATAGGTGCTGGCCTTGTCGCTGGGCGCGCACCAGAGCTTTGCATCAAGCGGCAGGGCGAAGCCCGTCTCTTCCGCCTCGAGCGTCAGCCGCCGACTTCGCTCAGACGAGGGTACACGATAACGAAACGCGGCGCCGTTGTCATAAGCCCGCAAGTCGACCTCCAGCGGTTGCGAATTCGCGCCTCGAAATCGCAGCGTTAGTTGATTCGCTTCGTTGTGACACACACGGCGTTTCCCGTGCACAGCCGTGTAGTTCTCGACGACGTGGACTTGCGGCTGGGTTGAGTCAAACGCCAATCCCCGCGCTAGGTCTTGAGCGGTGAAACGCAGGCCTAAGGGCGAATCGTTGATTACCGTGGCCGAATGATGCTCCAGACGCCACGACAAACCATGACCTGCACCCGCCCGCGAAACCAGGCGAACCACAAGTTTGACCTCGCCGCCGGGTGAGGTAACGGACCAACTTTCCGGCGCGGAAAACGTCGCCATGGTTGTGGACAAGAGAAAAAGCGGGCTAAGCAGGGCGAGAGCCAAAAGCCGATCTGGAGAGGGCGCTGTGATCATGAGCGCAAATTAGCAGGCGAACATGGACAGCAAAAGAGGGAACCTATGCCTCCCCGCGTTGAAAGTGCAGCAGTTGCGCGCCGAATTCGGGAAGATCAAGTTCGAGGACGCCATTGACCAGAGGCAGTGAATGCGGCGGCTGCTTGTCCGTGGCGGCCAAGTCGCTCATTTCCCATTCGCCTTCGTTCGGCTGGGGCAGCGTCAACTCCACGCGGCAATGATGCCTTCGGTTCGTAAGGTTGACGGCTACCACATCAAAGTCTGTCGCCCGCGCCTCCCACTGAATGAACACGCAATCACCGGTCGCAGGCTCATTCGTGAGCACCCTTGCGCTTCCCCGTCCCACGGAGGTCGCTTTCAAGGCGGTGAGAAACTGCTCGTACATCCTCCGGATTTCCGGCTGCTCCAATTCGACCGACCTCCGCCCCAACTGGACGGGTAACCTGAGGCGCGCTCCCGAGAGCTGCCCCTCGTGGAGAAACCGCATCCCCGGCAAGCCCAGAATAAGCAGGGCGGCGGCGCAATGTTGCGCCGCAGAAAGCCGCGTGGCCACCCGCGGCTCATCGTGATTCTCCAGGAAGTGGGCGCCGCGCCCCAGGGTTTCGGAGCTCAGGCCGAGGAGGTGACGCTGAACCCCTTGTGCGTCTCCGGCCATCAGCTTGTCGTAAAGCTCCTTGTCGTAAGTGTAGTCAAAACCGAGCGCCTGTAACCTCGGTTCGAGGCCCCAATACGCTTCGGCAAGAAACAAAAAACCAGGATATGCCTCTTTCACTTTGCCAATCGCCTGGTCCCAGAACTCCCTTTCGGGAACCGGCCTGGTGCCGGGAAATCCCGCCCAGGTCCGCCGGAACACCTCGTTCAGCACCAGCATCGCCATATCGCAGCGGACGCCATCGCAGCTCCGCGCAATTTCGAGGAGCAGTTCCGTCATAGCCCGGTGAACGTCAGCCAAGCGGTAGTCCAATTGCAGCGTGTCGCTCC
>DATDCV010000564.1:0-23841 GCA_036524155.1 Verrucomicrobiia bacterium | reverse complement strand
CCCGTGCCGAGGGGCGAGGCAGTCCGGATTTGGGCTACTACGAGGGCTTGGGGCGCGCGCAGTATTCGCTGGCAAGTGAGCATCGATTGGCACGGAGGTATGAACTGACCTCGATCCTGAGCACGCTATCCGACCGTTTCGCGGCTACGCGCCTCGCACTCAACGAAATTACCGACCGCCTTTTCTCCCTCGGGGACACGGACTATTCCCTGGAAAAGTTGCTGGCGCCCGCCGGTTCGAGGGAACCAGGATAGAAAAGAACTGAAGGCGACCAGGATAACAGCCGGTACTGGTATCGGCGCGCCGGCAAACTGGAACACGCCAGCGACGAATGACGGCGTGAGTTAGAGTTAATCAAGAGGGCGCTGTCGGGAAATGACGCCACCACCGTTTCAGCGGCCTGACGGCGAGTTCTGCTCCCGCGCAATCGGTAGCTGCGGCGATCAAGAGGGGGCCATTGGCACTGCCAAAACGCTTGCGTATAGCTTGCGGACTGGCTGAGAATGGCATGCCAGCCGGGCGCCTTTTGCCGAAACGCGGGTCGTCCCGGCTTTGCGATGTCAGCCAGACAACATAGGAATCGAACGAAGGCCGGTTGGCCGGTCGGCTTTACTTTGATTGAGCTGCTGGTGGTGATCGCCATCATCGCCATCCTGGCCGCGATGCTGCTGCCGGCGCTCGGTCGCGCCAAGGAATCCGGCAAAAAGGCAAATTGCCTTAGTAATCTCCGGCAAATGGGTCTCGGCATGCAGATGTACGCCGAGGACAACCGCGGGTTTGTGCCGCGCGGAAACGAACCGCCCTGGTGGAGAGTATTCACCCCGGAATTGGGTGGGCGGCGCACCAATGAATTCGGACGGGTGAAGGTCTATCTCTGCCCCAGCTATCCCGAGAAGCGCCAGTTGATCTGCTACGTCGTCAACGCCTGGCAATTCAGCAGTCCGACCGATCCCGTGGGCCGCGAGGTGGTCGGTTTGACCAGCCTGCTCCGGGTGCAGCGACCCGTCGACACGATCTATTTCGCCGATAACGAATACGGGTCGTGGCGACCGATCGTCACCGAACTGCCTTCGAGCGGGTCGCCCTTGTTGAACGATGTCTGGAGCCCCTCGCATCTCCCTTACAACTCCAGCGGCCGAGCTCTCAACACCGAGAGAAGGGTCGCGGCGGCGCGGCATGGCGTCGGCCCGAATCTTCTTTTCTATGACGGGCACGCTCAATGGCGCAGGGCGCAGAGGATCACCGTGGACGACTGGCGGGAGCAGAGGTACTGATTCCAAGCCGGTGCAAACTCTGCCATGCGGCCCCCCGCAGCAATGAGCCGCCCGAGTGACGCGATATTAACCAAATCGCACTGACTTGGATTGTCCGCGTGAATATGCTCGGGGCTATGAACGATCGCCCTCACCTGCCTTTCACGTTCTCACAGTCGCAAGAGCCAGCGCTTCGCTGGCCCAGTTTGGTGTCGGCGAGGAGCGCGATCGCCAGCGGCCTGCTGATGGCCGTCATGGCTTTCGTTTGTGCCGGCAGCGAACTGCCCAAAGCTGACCTGGACTTCCTTCGCGATATGACCCGTGACGTGGTCGAGGCCTCGCGAGTCAAGCCGGGCTCGAATGGGGGCGGTCGCTGGACCATAACCAACACTTGCGGTTTCACGCTCGTCACGCCCGGCAAGGATACCTATACCGCCTATTGGGTCCGCGACTTCGCGATGTCCGTTGATTCCGGATTCATCACCGCCGAAGAGCTACGCCAGCACCTGTTGCTTACTTGTCGCGCCCAAAATGGACCGACCGACCGGAACCTGGCCGACGGCCTGCACGTGCCGCCCTGGGCTATTCCCGATCATATCAACTATGATGGCCGCCCGACTTTCTACCCGGGCACTTATGCATCCGGCGAGGATCAGGGTGCCGGCGCCTGCGGCCGCGTCCCGCCCATCGACGATCATTACGAGTTTGTCCACATCGCCTACACCTACTGGAAGGCGACGCACGATGTCGAAACGCTCAAGACCGAGGTCAACGGTGTCGCGGTGTTCGATCGGCTGGCCAACGCGTTTGCCAGCCCAACCACGGATCCGACAACCGGCCTCGCCCAAACCAGTGAGGCGGACCGCGCCGTGGGCTTCGGTTTCTGCGACGGGGAGACGCACACGGGCAAGTTGTTGTTTGCCTCTCTGCTGCGCTACCGGGCGGCCGGCGAGTTGATCGAACTGGCGCGTGCTGTTGGGCGGCGCGAACTGGTGACCGGGTACCGACAGGCGCAACAAGCCATCCGGGCGAATCTCGCTCCTACTTTTGCGGACCCGAAAAGCGTCGGTGGATGGCTCCGGGCTTCGACCGAGCTGAGCCGTCAGGCTGACGTTTGGGGCACACTGTTCGCCCTGCACCTCGGCGTGCTCGGACGCGCCGACGCGGCAGCGGCGCGAAAAACGATCGCCGGCGCCCTTCGCCGCGGCACCATTACGCTCGAAGGTGGAGTGCGGCAAGTGCCCACAGACATGGACTTCTCCAAGACGACTGCCTGGGAGCGATCGATGTGCGCCATAAACACCTACCAGAACGGCGGCTATTGGCACACGGCCTCAGGCTGGTTGATCGAGGCTTTGTGGCAAGACGACCGGAAGCTCGCGTTGCGGGTATTCAGCGAGATGACCGCCCACTTGCGCGCACAGGATTTCCGCCTGGGCCCGGGCCACGGCGCACCCTGGGAGGTGTTCGGGCCCAGTGGCCAGGCACGGCAAAATCCGGTCTACATGGCCTCGGTGGCTTTGCCTTACGGGCTGTTGAAACGTCTGTAATGCATCAGGAACAACTCGTCCAAGCCGTCCACCAAAGAGACGCAAGACCAATGCTGTAGCTACGAGGGGGCTTTTACTACAGCGGTTTCCAGCCTATGAAACGGTAGCGGTCGAAGACCCAGACAAAATCGCGGTTTGACTTGGGGTTACCGGCGGACCAATAAAAGCTTTCGACCCCGTTGGCGGAGTCGCGCGCGGCCTTGATGGTGGTGGCTTCGAGCCATTTATGGCCCTCGGTATGGCCGTCGATAAAGGCAATCGAACTGTTCTCGCCGTGAAACACAGCGAAGGTGTCGACCCACCCGGGCGGGCTCGTATTAAACGCCCAAGTGCCGTTATTGTAACCGCGCGGGTCGGCTTCTTCGATGAACACCATGGTCATGGTGGGGACAGTCGGGTCCGTATCTTTGATAAACGGTTTTTGACCCGGTTGAGTGTAGGAAGACCAGATACCGCCGGAAATCGGGTCAGCTTTCGAGTAACTATCGTAGGCCCAACCGTTGCCCGGTTTGCGGTTCTTGGTGCGCATATCGCCCGGGCAATGATAGGCCTCGACGTTTTTACAGTAGGGGTAGAGGGGAGAAGCCATCATGCCTTTTTCGAAGGCGGCTTTGGCCTGGACGACGGTCATAGCGGAAGTGATGTCGGGGTTGGGCCCGTTCCAATACCCGCCAGCGTAAAGGTCGACCATCCCTGTGGGCCCCTGGTAGCGGGTCGGCAGCAACAGACCCCGGTTATCGCCCGCGTACATAACATAGGCAGTAATCAACTGCCGATCGTTGGAGATGCAGTTGACGGACATGGCCTTGGCTTTGGCGCGGGACAGAGCGGGTAACAGCATGGCAGCCAAAATGGCGATGATTGCGATCACCACCAGCAACTCGATTAACGTGAACGCGCCGGTTGGACCGGCGTGATGCGGGCGGGTCCTCTCGTTTGTTTTCATAAGGTCAGACGTTGGGCTCAGGTGCGCTATAGTCACGGTGCCAGGTCGAGCCGCAATCGGGCGAGCGCCAGCCGCTTTTTGCACGCACGGCAGCCACTGGCAGGGTGTTGCGCCTAATGGTAATCGATCTCGGACAGCTATCAAGTCTTTTGGTACATTCTTTTTGGCGCACTTATGGCGGTCCCCTTTTATATTGAGCGATAGAAGTGATTGCGGCGGTGTTTTCGGCGAAGGCAGTCCGAGCCGGGAAAATTACCTGCTGGCAACCGATCGAAGGGATGAAGGCCAGCCGCCGCTCATTCGCCGAATAAGTGATGTCTTGACTAAGCCGAGTTCGCCTGCTTAAACCCTGAGCACCTATGGGCGCTGTGTTGGTCGCTGTCCTTGCCTGCGTGGCGATCGCGTTGATGTGTTATCGCATGGCCCGAAGCCTCGCGTTCACAGTTTGGGTGTTCACTTCGGTTACCGCGGCCATGGTGTGGCCCCAGGCCTTCGACGTTTGGTTCGGATACGACCTGAAGAACCTGGTGGTGCCGCTGGTGCAGATCATCATGTTCGGCATGGGGACCAAACTCAGCGTCGCGGATTTTGCGCGGGTGTTCGCGATGCCATGGCCGGTGTTCATCGGTTTAGCCTTGCACTACACAGTGATGCCCCTCGCCGGCTTCGCGATCGCGCGGCTGTTCGGGTTTCCGGCGGAGGTGGCCGCCGGGGTGATCCTGGTTGGCTCGGTATCGAGCGGTGCGGCCTCGAACCTGATAGCGTACCTGGCAGGCGGGAACGTGGCGCTGGCGGTCACGGTGACGGCATGTTCGACGCTGATCTCGCCCATCATGACACCCTTCCTGATGCAGACGCTAGCCGGCCGAATGGTGCCCATCGACTTCCTTAAGATGCTGCTTGAGATCTTCAATATCGTCATCGTGCCGGTGGTGGCGGGCCTGGCAGCTAATCGTGTTCTTTATGGTGCGCGGGCATGCTTCAATCGCGGGCTGCTGTTGGGAGCGGTGGCGGCCGGCAGCGCGGCGCTGGCGGCGGCCGTAGCGCTCGCGCCGGGCGGTGTTTTCGGACGTTTCGCCGTCCTGCAGGCCGGCGCGGCGCTCGGCTTGAGTCTGATTGGACTCGTAGCCCTGGCGAAACTGATCGTGAGCGTCATCGCCCGGCGCCCGGGCACCTGGATGGATCGCGTTCTGCCGTTGGTGTCAATGATCGGCATTTGCGTGATCCTCGCCATCATCACGGCCCGGTCGCGCGAGCGTCTGCTGACAGTTGGCGGCGCGCTGATTATCGCCGCGATGTTGCACAATGCGATTGGTTACCTGTTCGGTTATTGGCTGTCGCGCGCCGTCCGGCTGGATGAGACCACCTGCCGCACCATCGCCATTGAGGTCGGTATGCAGAACGGGGGGATGGCCACGGGTCTGGCAATGGGTGTGCTCAAGAGCGCCGACGCGGCGCTCGCGCCGGCGATTTTCGGCCCTTGGATGAACATATCCGGCTCGATTCTCGCAAGCTGGTGGCGTCGGCGACCCGTGCCAGCTTTGGCGGCCAATTCGGCGCCCGGGCCTCGCAAGTGGGGTCCTCCATTGGTGGGGAAGGAAACCTCGAATCGAAAATAGTCACATGAATCGACGCGACTTGCTCAAATCACTTGGCATCGGGGCAGTGGCGGGCGCGACGGGTTGTCGGAGCCTGACCTCCGCGGCTGAAGTTGAAGGGGTGCGGGACCGTGTCAACACGCGGTCCGAACCCTCGAAACTCAAGATCACCGACCTGCGGATCGTTCCGATGGTGGGCAGCATGCGCAGCCATGTGGTCCGCCTCGAGACCAACCAGGGCCTGTGTGGCTACGGCGAAATTCGCGACGGCGCTTCGCCTACCTATGCCCTGATGCTCAAGAGCCGGGTGCTGGGCGAAAATCCCTGCCACGTGGACAAGATTTTCCGCAAGCTGAAGCAGTTTGGAGGAAATGGACGGCAAGCGGGGGGCGTGGTGGCGCTCGAAATGGCCTGCTGGGATTTGGCCGGCAAGGCCTGGGGTGTGCCTTGCTGGCAAATGCTGGGCGGCAAGTTTCGAGACCAGATTCGAGTTTATGCCGACACCCCCAGCCGCCGTGACCCGGAGGAAATGGGCCAGCGCTTAAAGCAACGACGTGAGCGCGGGTTCACTTTCCTCAAGATGGATGTCGGGATCAATCTGGTGCGGGATGTGGAAGGAGCGCTGACGTATCCTCATGGCCAGGGCGTGGAACCATCCCCGCAACGCCGCTCCACTTTCGGCCTGAATGTGCGCCACCCGTTCACAGGCATTC
The DNA here is from genome assembly GCA_036524155.1 of Verrucomicrobiia bacterium. Lineage (GTDB taxonomy): Bacteria > Verrucomicrobiota > Verrucomicrobiia > Limisphaerales > UBA8199 > DATDCV01. The sequence goes on along the minus strand of DATDCV010000564.1, from coordinate 17,781 downwards.
GGGTAACCGACAAGGGCCTTGCCAGGCTGCAGGAATACGTGCGTACAATCCGAGACATCGTCGGGTGGGACATACCCATCGCGGCGGATCACTTCGGCCATATCGGCGTCGAGGATGCCATTAAGATGGCCCAGGCCATGGACCCGTTCAATTTCGCGTGGCTCGAAGATCTGGTTCCGTGGGATTACCCGGAGGATTACCTGCGGTTGAAAAACTCCTGCAAAACTCCGCTGGCCACCGGCGAGGACATCTATTTGAAGGAAGGCTTTCTGCCTCTGTTCGAAAAGAAGGCGATTGCGTTCTGCCACCCCGACCTGGCGACTTCCGGCGGGCTATTGGAGACGAAGAAGATCGGGGATCTCGCGATGGAACACGGCATCGGCATGGCGATGCACATGGCCGGTTCGCCGATTCTCCTCTATGCGAGCATCCATTGCGCCGCGGCCACCGAGAACTTTCTGGTCCTCGAGCACCACGACGTCGATACACCTTATTACGAGGACCTCATAGACGGCGTGCCCAAACCGCTTGTAAGCAAGGAAGGGGTCGTCCAGGTCCCTGACGGGCCCGGGCTGGGGATTACGCTAAATGAAGCTGCCGTCAAGGAGTCCTTGCGCCGGGCTGACCGCGACCCGACAAAGTTCTTTTTCCCGCCGACGGATGATTGGAACCGCGAACGCTCCCACGATCGCACGTGGAGCTATGAACCGGCCGGGAAGCGACGCGTGGAAACTGCGAAAATCGAAAGGTCATCATGAGCCCAAAAGACACAGAATCCGGAACCGGAAGTCCGAAGTCCGAGAGCCGAAAGTGTCGCGCAGACTGCACTGAGCCTTTGACGGTCCGATGGGCAATACTGCGAGTTTGGCCTTCGGATTTCGGATGTCGGATTTCGGATTTCGCACAGCGATTCGTCCGAATGTCACTAAGTCTCCCGGTTGTGGCTATGAGCCTCTTCTGCGTTTCGCCCGCCTCCGCGCAGCCCGGCGTCTTCACCAAGGAGCACCTGGTCGAATACACCCCGGACTGGAAAGGCGAGCGGTTCCCCGATGGCCGGCCGAAAGTGGCGGACGACTTGCTGGGAAGGATGAAGGCCGTTTCGATCGAGGAGGCCTGGGCGGTGCTCAAACGCCACGGTTATAACCAGCAATTCGAGGGCAACTGGGTCCTCGCCGGGCCCAAGGAACCCGTCCTTGTAGGGCGGGCCGTGACGGCCTACTTCCAACCCACCAGGCCGGATGTCAACGACGTGATTAAGGCCAAGGGTGAAAAAGGAGGGCGCATCGGCGGCCAGAACTCCTGGATCATCGATACACTGGTCAAAGGAGACGTCATCGTGGTGGATCTGATGGGCAAGGTGATCGACGGCACGTTCATGGGCGATAACCTAGCCAATTCGATTTGGGCCAAGACCGGCGGCAAGGGCCTCGTGATCCACGGAGGTGCGCGTGACATTCAGGGCGTGGAGGAGATTCCTGATTTCCCGGTGTTCAACCGCGGTTGGGATCCTTCGGCCATCGCCGACGTCATGCTGATGGGTATCAACGTGCCGGTCCGCATCGGCCGCGCGTCGGTCATGCCCGGCGACGTCGTGCTCGGCAAAAAGGAAGGCGTCATCTTCATCCCGGCACACCTGGCGCAGGAGGTGGTCGAAACCTCGGAAATCGTGCGCCTGCGCGACGAATTCGGCCACTTGCGCCTCCGTGAGGGCAAATACACCCCCGGCCAAATCGACCGGAAATGGTCGGAGGAGATGGAGAAGGATTTTGACGAGTGGCTCAAAACCAAAGGCCAGGAGTTGACGCCGTACCAGAGGGAAAAACTGCTGAAAGGAAGGACCTGGTAACACGACCATATGAATCGACGCGACCTGCTCAAGACCGCCGGCTTAGGAGGCGCGGCCGCCATCCTGGGATTGCTGGCGAAAAAGGATGAAGCGCTGGCCGAAACGACGGCCAAAGCGAACAAAGGCCTGCGCACTCTGAAGATCACCAGGGTCCGGCCCATCCTCACAGCACCGCAGCCAAGAATTCGGTTCGTGGTGGTGAAGGTCGAGACCAGTGAACCGGGGCTGTTCGGGCTTGGTTGCGCGACGTTCAACCAGCGACCGTTGGCGGTTAAGACCGCGATCGAGGAATACCTTGACCCGTTTTGCCGCGGTCGCGATGCGGACAATATCGAAGACCTGTGGCAGATCGCCTACACGAGCTCCTATTGGCGGAACGGGCCGGTGCTCAATAACGCTCTGAGCGGCCTGGACCAGGCACTTTGGGACATCAAAGGCAAGCGCGCCGGCATGCCCTTGTACCAGTTGCTCGGCGGCAAATGCCGGTTTGGGGTGGACTGCTATGCGCATTCGAGCGGAAAGGATCTGGCCTCGCTCGAAGACAACGTTCGCAAAAACCTTGAGCGCGGCTTCCGCCACATTCGCATCCAACTCGGAGGTTACGGTTCGCCGCACCTCTCGGGCGACGCTGATTTCGAGAAGGAGGAATTCGGTCTGCCAGTCGAAAGCCACATGGACGCGCGTCCGTACCTGAACGCCACGCCGAAGATGTTCGAGCACGTCCGCAATAAGTTCGGGGACGCTCTGGAACTCCTGCACGACGTGCACGAGCGGATCGAACCCATCGAGGCCATTAACTTGTGCAAGGAGCTTGAGCGCTACCACCCGTTTTTCATCGAGGACCCGCTGGCGCCCGAGGCGAACAGCTACTTCCGCCTGCTCCGTCAGCAGTGCAGCACCCCGATCGCCATGGGCGAACTGTTCAACAACCCGCAAGAGTGGGTGAACCTGATTTCCGACCACCTTATTGACTTTATCCGGGTCCATCTCTCGCAGATCGGCGGTTTGACCCCGGCTCGCAAACTGGCGGCGCTGGCGGAGTGGTTCCAGGTGCGGACCGCCTGGCACGGACCCGGTGATGTCTCACCGGTTGGCCACGCGGCCAATGCGCACCTCGACCTGGCGGTCCATAACTTCGGCATTCAGGAATCAGTGCAGTTCAACAGCGCCACCCAGGAGGTTTTTCCGGGAACTCCGGTGATGAAGGACGGCTATATGTACGTGAATGAGGCGCCGGGGCTCGGTGTGGATCTCAACGAGCATCTAGCCAGGAAGTTCCCGCTTCCTGGGCACCCCGGCTATTGGCTCCCGACTCGCCGCCGGGACGGCACGGCGGCGAGACCTTAAAGCCATGTATATCCCCTTGCGGGCCCAACTTTCTCAGCGGCTACCCTGGTTCTTTGGACCATGTTTTGAGTACTTGGCATTTCTTTATCGTGGTTGCGGCTTCTCGTGGGACGGGGAGGACCCAGTGTATCCCAACAGCCTCCGGAGGGTTCTTTTTACCAAAGGAAATCTGGAGATCCAGGTGTCGACAGGCGCGGAGATGGAGTTGCCCACGCTGACTGTCACCAGTTTGCGAGGCAAGCGCAGAGTCCTGGACTTGGAAGCAATCGCGCCGGGACCGGCGCCAGCCAACGAGCCCGGCGATTATTATGCGCGGTACAAACGAGTCCACCCGCTCAATAAGGAAGGGCGGGCAGAGGTTGACCGGGAGTTTGAGGCGGCTGCGGCCCGGCGGATAGCGGAGTTCGCCGCCTTCTTGCGGGAACACATGGACGAACTCAGACGCGCGGTCTAACAATGCGGCGGACGCGAACCAGTCGCTGCGCGCAGAGGCAAATCAGTTCGACCATCTGCTACGCCTTCATGCAAGCCGTCGGTATGGTCAATGATCACAGGGTCGATCGTTTCCGTTACCGCTGGTAGTCGGCGGGAACTCGCCCCTCCCAGGGAACCGATGAATGGGTCCTTCTCCGAACTTGGGACCGATCTGAGGGAAGGGATTACCAGCGCTGGCCTTTTGCGCTTGATTTTGATGCGAAACAGCAATAGCCGTAGCGAATGAGCCGGGCACTTCGCACAAGCGTTGTTTCGTTGGCTGCGATACTAACCTCGGTCGCAGCTTTGTTGACGGCTCCTTCGACCGCGCCTGGCGCCGAGAGTTCCGGTGTGCCGGTGATTCACCTGTTATTTCTCTACACTCCAGCGGCCATGGAGCAAGCCGGCTCCGCACCGCCGGTCCAGAGAATGGTGGACGAAGCGAACAGCGTGTTCCTGAACAGCGCCGCCCGGGCTCGCATTCGGCTCGTGCACATGGCCAAAGTGGCCTACCAGGAACCACCGATCTCCGATACCTTCAAGCTCCAACTGACGCTCGAACGACTGGTCGATCCACGGGACGGTTACCTGGACGAGGCGCATTTGCTGCGAGCGCAATACGGAGCAGACATCGTGGTGTTGTTGACGGAGGACATCTGGGGCTACTCAGGCCAGGACGGTTTTCTGGCTCCGCTGCGGCCGAACACCGCCCACGCCTTTGGCGTGCTGACATCGACCAGCGATTACGCGTTCACCCGCCTGCTCGGCCGGCTCCTCGGGTGCGAAGCTCAACAGGCGCCGCTTGAAGAAACCTGGCGTGTGGTGGGGGAAGGCGCGTTTCCCGATTCGCACGCCTGCATCGTCAGCAACCGGACCGGCCAGGTTTATAGCACCATCATGGGCGCGCGCACCACCTTGCTCCCAGTGTTCTCCAACCCGGACGTGGTGCGCTTCGGGAGCCTCATGGGAATCTCCGGCTCAGCGGATAACGTTCGTACAATCAACTTGGTCGCGCCGGAAATGGCCGGCTTCAGCGGGATTACTAACTGGGTGACGCCGCCAGAGGTCCAGTGGGTCTTCCCGGCTTCGGGGGCGCTCTTCTCGCCGGGAGCTGACATCCCTTTGCAGGTCGCCGCCACCTCCTCTACCGCTGTCGTCCAGAAAGTCGAGTTCTATAAGGCGGACTCGCCGCAGGATCTGACCGGACGATTGCTCTTCACCGATTTCACCCCGGGCCCGGCGGGGCATTTTGACCTGACCCTGACCAATGCGGCAGCCGGCTGGTACCACATTTCTGCCCGCGCCACCGACAGCTCCAAGGAAATCGGTCAGGCAAGCATCGAGTTCCGGGTGCGGGCGCCAAACGACGATTTCGCCGATCGGATCCAACTGCAAACGGCGACAGACCGTGTGCCTCTGGATCTGGCGGGGATGTCACTCGAGCCCGGCGAAGAACCGCTGGCGGCCCCAGGGGTCGAAGCCACTGCCTGGTACACCTGGACCGCTCCGGACAACGGCTACCTCGAGGCAAAAGCGCTTCCTGACTATTCGTGGTACCTATCGCCGTGGGTACGCGCCTACTCCGGCACGAACTTGGCAACGCTTGCGTCAGTCGGCGGAAGCCCAGACCGCGGTTCGCCGCTCCTCCTGCCGGTCAATCGAGGCGACACGGTGCAGTTGAGCGTGGGCTGTGGCCGCAACGAAGTCGTGCCCGCTGAGCTGGTGACAGCTTTTCTTCCACCGCTGACGAACGACTCATTTGAGTCGCGGGTGGCCATCACAGGCTTGGCTGCTATCATCGCCGGCCACAACGTCGGCGCCAGATCCTCAACGATCGGCGTCTCGGGTCCGACGGTGTGGTGGAGCTGGACGCCGAGTCTCTCCGGGATAGCCCAGTTGCAGGCCAGCAACTTTGCGCCGAATCAGGTCATTTCTGTCTACCAGGGGAATCAACCGGACACGCTTACGCTGCTGTCGCAGTTGATCCCTTCTTATTCGGGCAGTGTCGGGCAAGGTTTCCCGGTCCAGGCGGGACTGCCGCTGCAAGTCACGGTGACTTCGCCGACAGGCTTTGCCGCTGGTTCCTTTGTTTTTCGAGTGACCGTTCTGCCCACGGCCCCGAACAACAATTTTGCCACCCGGCTCAGCAGGACCGCCGCTGATTGGGCTGAAACGCTGGTCTTTCCCGGAGTGCCGGGAACGGGCGTGCCTGCGGGCGTGGGCCCGTACGCGGCCTGGTGGCAATGGACGGCGCCGCAAGACGGCACCGCCATGCTGACCGTCAGCGGCTGGGGAGTGCCCAAGGTGTCGGTTTTCACCGGCGACTCTTTGGCGACGCTGCAACCGGCTCAGACCATCAAAGCCGGTGCAGGTCTGGCGGTTTTCCCTGTAACAGCGGGCGCCAAATACCAGCTCGCTTTGAGCTGGGACTCCATTCCTTATTACCTGGGGGCGGGTTTCGCGCCGGTTCTGCATTTCGGCTATGCGCCGGCAAACGACAGTTTCGCCCAGCGCATGCCTCTCAACGGAGCGCCCGTGGGTTGGGGCTTAACGAATGCTTTCGGCACCACCGAATCTGGTGAACCCACCTCGTCGTTGGCCTCATGGTGGTACTCCTGGGTCGCGCCGGCGCGCGGTCGGGTGACGCTCTCGGTCACCGGGAGTGTTTCGGTCGTGGCGTTTCGCGGAAGCTCGCTGGGACAACTGACCAATGTCATGTCCCAGCGGTATTGGGACCCTCTGCCCAATTTCCTGGCTGAGCCGGGAGTCGAGTATCAGATCGCGATCCAGTCTGGCGACCTCAGTTCGCTGCCCGCCTCCGCTCACATCTTCCTCCAATTGCAGTTGCCGCCCGCCAATGACGACTTCGCCCTGCCTCAGATACTGACGGGCTCAGATCATCTCGTTGCGGCCGACCTTGAATTGGCCACTGCCGGCCCAGGCGACCCTGTGGTCCCAAACAGGACCAATCCTCGCACCCTCTGGTGGAAATGGTTCGTGCCGGCTGACGGCGTTGCCAGCTTCTCCAGCTCATCGAGCGCGCTTGGCATATACCGCGGCTCGAGCGTGGGAAGTCTTACGCCCCTCACCTATTGCTGGGGCGCGCCGACGTTCCTGCCTGTCACGGCCGGCGAAGTCCTATACCTCTTGCTCGCCGGTGATGGCTACTACTCAGCAGGCTTCCGCGTCCAACTGCTCCCGGGCTGGGGCAACGATTCTTTCCTCGGCCGGGCCGCTGTGGCGCCCGTCAACGGGAACCCGCTGGCGCTCCGGGCGGATGGCGCAACGACACAAGGTGCCACGCGCGAAGCCGGTGAGTCCCTTTCGAGCACCAACGCAGCCGGGCACTCCCGCTGGTGGACCTGGCAAACTCCGGTCCCGGCGATGGCCAAGGTTCTTGTGACTCCTTCCACAGGCCGGGTCTCCGCGGAGCAGTTTCGTGGCAGCCAGCTTTCGGGCTTGCGCTCGGTCTACTGGCAGGAAACACCGTTCCCTACGCTTCGTTTTCACGCTGAGCCAGGCATCGAGTACCCCCTGGCAGTCGATTCCCTCGGCACCAATGAGGCCAGTTTTAGCATCAGCGTGGACTTGCTGCCCGATCCGCCCGCCCCGGCCAATGATTTCTTCGCGCATGCTCAGGTCCTGGAAGGTCCTGCCGCCAAAGGCCGCAGCTCCCACCGCACTGCCACAGCGGAACCCGGCGACCCGGCGCACGGCGGTCTCGCTCCGGCGCGCTCGCTCTGGTGGCGTTGGACCGCTCCCCAAACTGGCCGAGTCCGCCTCTCGGCCAAGCCGATCTCTTCCGACGCGGCCGCTCCGCTCGAATCTTATCCGCCCGGCACGCTGGCGTTCCCACATCGGCCAGGGCTGGCCATCTATACCGGAGACAGCCTCTCCGCCCTCCAGGAGCAAGCGTCGTGGGAGGTCGCCACGACCAACGCCCTCGAGGCAGCCGTCGAGTTCGACGCGCTGGCGAGCCAAAGCTACGCAGTGGCGTTGGATGGCGGAGACCCTGGTGACGCCGATGTCGGCGAGTTTGAGCTGCAGCTCATTCAGTTGCCGACAAACGACGATTTTGCCTCCCGCATTGCCCTGCAAGATTCAGTCGCCGTTCTCAGTGGCACCGTGTTCGGATCCACGCGGCCGACTAATGAATGGGTGGCCCAGTGGCCTTCTTCCTCAGCCAATACGAGTTTGATGAATGTCTGGTGGCAATGGACCGCTCCAGCCGACCTGCGTGTAACTCTGCGAAACCTCCATCCTAATGAGCATTTCTGGGGCGTCTGGCGAGGCGGTGACTCGCTGAGGTATCCACCGCGCTGCTCAGTCATGGACCGGTATTTCGGCTGGGAGGATACGCGCCGCGATTTCATCGCCCGTGCCGGCGAAGTCTGGTACATCGCTGTCTACGCCAATCCCGCCAACACCACGCCCGTGGAAATTGAACTCGAAGGCGTCCCCGTTCCGATCAACGACGATTTCGCCGGTCGTATTCCGTTAAGTGGCGAGCGCGTTTGTCTGAGCACCCGCGGGGACAACACCTCGCGCGAACCGAACGAGCCGCCGCACGGCCTCAACACCGTCGGCCTCCCCTACGGCAAGTCCACTAACGCCCCTTCGCTGTGGTGGTCGTGGACCGCCCCTCGATCCGGTCTGTTTGCGTTCACGACCGAAGCGCAGGCCGCCTTGCAGTCCGAACTCGCCGGCCCCTGGGACGAAGTTGTTCGCGCCGATTGTTTTGTTTACGAGGGCAACCAACTGACCAACCTCGTCCGGCTGGCCGGCACGGCGCCCGATACGACCTCTCCCCCGACAGGAATGAAACGGGTGGTCTTTGCGGCCACCGCTGGCGCCACATACCCGATCGCGCTCTGCCCGATCTTTGTGGAAAAGCGCATCTGGGATACGGCAAAATATTTCGTCGACCTCGCCATCGACCCGGTGACCGAAAACTCGTCTCCGGAAACCGCTTTCGAACTCGTCGGTTGGTCTCCGGCGTTTTCGGGCAATCTGCGCGCGGGAGTGGATGGCCTGTGGTGGCGGTGGACGGCGCCGGATAGCGGAATCTATCGCTTCGCCCAGCGCCTGGGAGGAGCCGACGTCACCCGGCAGTTGCTTTTCCAGGCTTATCGCCGTGACCCGGCGACCAGCAACCTGGTTTCGTGTGACATCTATGCCCCGGCCGAGGGCGGTGAGACTTATTGGTTTAAAGTCACGGTCCTGCCACTAAACTGGTGGGAGACCTCTCCTGCCTGGGATGGACGCGACCTGCCTTTCGATGCCGCTCTCGCGCTCACCATCCCGCCCACGACCAATGACAATTTCGCCCAAAGAGCGTTGCTCAGTGGCGTGGTCGCCGCGTTGGTCGGTGATAACACCGGGGCGACACGCGAGTCGGGAGAGCCCTTGCACGCCGGCGCCCTGGGGCACGGTTCGCTTTGGTGGCAGTGGACCGCGCCACACTCGGGTCGCTGGACGCTGGCGACCCAGCGCGCTCCCTGGGGCCCGCTGCTGGTCGATGTCTATCGAGGCAACACGCTGACGACCTTGCAGAGAGTGCCCACGGAACGAAACGCGCTGCGCCAGGACTTGATTTTCCAGGCGCAAGCTGGCGAGACCTATGTGATCGCCATCGACAACCCGAGCTACCCCACCGGCCCCGTCGAACTGCAACTATTCGAATCCCTGCCCCCGCCTAACGACGCGTTCGCAGGCCGGCTCCTGTTGAACGGTGCCGCACCGGCGTGGACCGGCCGGAACATTGGTGCGTCCGCCGAAGTGGGCGAACCCGACCACGCCGGTTGCGCTGCGGAGGCCTCCGCCTGGTGGACCTGGACCGCTCAGACCTCCAGTCAAATCCTTGTGAGCCTCAGCAACGGCGACAGCTATACCTCCTGGCTGCCGCCTCGTGCGGCGGTCTATCGCGGCGATTCCCTGCAAGGTCTCACGACCGTTGCACACAACCGAATCGGTGGAGAATTACTGAGCACCTTTACCTTCCATGCAGACGCGGGCGTGACCTATTCCCTGGCGCTGGACACTCCCTCGCAAGAAACGGGTGTTTTCCGACTGGCGCTGACGCCGACCAATGCGCCGCCGAATGATGACTTCGCGCGCCGGTTCACCCTAATGGGCTCGCAGGTGCAGACGGTGGCCTTTAACTATGGCGCGACGCTGGAACCCGGCGAGCCGAACCCACAGCAGCCACCGGCCGGCGCGACCCTGTGGTGGCAATGGACCGCTTCCGGAACCGGGCCAACGACCATCGACACGACCGGGAGCACGTTTGATACGTGCCTGGCTGTGTATCAAGGCACCAGCCTGCCATCGCTGGTTTTGGTTGCCGGAAACGACGATGCCGCTACCGTGCCCGGCAGCGCGGTCAATTTCGCGAGTCGACTCACTTTTGATGCCCACGGCGGCACCACTTACCAAATCCAGGTGGGCAGCGTTATGGGCGGCTATGGCCTGGTAGCGCTCACTGTTCTGGGTCCGAACCCGCCCCCTGCCCAGTTGCTTTCCGCCGAGATTTATAATTGGACATGCCAACTGCGCTTGCGAGGAACCCCCGGGCAAACCGTTTGGATCGAACGTTCGAGCGACCTGCTCACTTGGCAAGGAATCGGCTCCGTGCGTTTCCTTTCTTCGGACGCCGTTTGGTCCGAACCGATCGATGCCGGTGTGGCGGCCAGGTTCTACCGCCTGGTGTCCCCGCCATAAGTCGTTCCCACAACCGCAGCGCCTCTTCCAAACACCAAGGCCCAGTCAGGACTTTTTCGTGGCTACGCCATCCTTGATGGCGGATCTGAGTTTCGATTTCCTTGCTGTCTGCGTCAAACGTGGGAGAATGGGCGGGCTCAATCCTGCCTTTATGAAAACAAAGACTTTCCTCGCGGGGGCGGTCTTCGGGGCGCTCGTTGCTTTTTGCTTCGGAGCGGCCGACGACCAGACAACGAGCTGGGAATACTCAGTTCAAATGCACGACCTCGGCTATGGCACCTGCAACGACTCGTACTACACCAAGGCACTAAACCGAATGGCCACGAACGGCTGGGAGGTGCTGTGCTCACGAAGAGTTGACTACCGTAATGTCGAAATTGTGCTCAAGAGGCCGAAGTCGTAAACAACGGCCCCATGAACCGGCCGCGTGCACACCGGTCACGTTCAGTTCGTCCCGGCCGTCAATATCAGGTGCCCAGGCTGCTAATGCCGCTTTATGCAATATAGGCGAACCGCGGTGCGGATGAGCAGGCGGTCGCCGGCCAGGGCCGGGCTGGCCATGCACATGTCGTCGTCTGCCAATTTATTCGTGTGGAGCAGCTCAAAACGGTCGCCGGCGCGGACGACGAAGGTCACGCCATCTTCATTCAAACAGAACACGCGGCCGTTGGCGGCCCAGGGCGACGCGGTAAGGTGCAGGCCCTGGGCCAACTTCTGGCGGGTAAACAGGGGCGTTCCCGTACGGGCATCAAACGCACTTAATTCGCCCAAGTCGTAAAGCACGTACAACCGTCCGTCGTAAACGAGCGTGCTCGGGTTGTAGGGCGCGGCCAGGGGCTGGCACCAGGTAATGCTGGCGTTGTTCGTTTGGCCCGGCGCGAGGGATATGTCGCCGCCGGCTCCCGGGCGAATGGCGTAGATCGGCCGCTTCTTGTCCATAATGAAGCCCGAAGTGACATAGAGCAGGTCCCCGTCGGCATACGGGGTGGCGATGGTAATGCTGGACATCCCTTTGAGCGACCACAGCAACTTGCCTTCAAGATCATAGCTGCGCACCGCGCCAGTGCCGGCCGTCACGATTTCAGTGCGCCGGCGGTTTTCCCAGACATACGGGGTTGACCAGTTGCTTTTCTCGTCGCGGTCGGTCCGCCAAATCTCCTTGCCGCTGGCCTTGTCGAGGGCGAGCAAGTAAGAGCGCTGGTCGTTGTCGTTGACCATGTAGAGCCGGTCGTGGTGCAGGACCGGCGAAGCCGCCGGGCCCCAGCCGTAGCGGGTCGTTTGCGGCGGGATCGGGTTCGACCATTTCAGGGTGCCGTCGAAGGCCAGCGCGAATACGCCCACATTACCGATGAGCGCATAGACCGTCTGGCCATCGGTGACCGGCGTTTCTGAAGCAAAGGTGTTCTTCAGGTGTTTCGGTTGGGCCGGCGTTCCCTGATGCAGCAAGCGTTCCCACCGGACCGCACCGGAGTCGAGATCCAGGCAGAACATTTTCCACTGATGCTCGGGCCGGGCGGCATTCGGCCGCTCGCCTCCGAGATAGAGTCCCTTTTTGGCCGCCTCGGTTTCACCCGAACTGACGGCTGTGACGACGAAAACATGGTCCCCCCACACGATGGGCGAGGACCAACTCCTTCCGGGGATATCCCGTTTCCACGCGACGTTTTCAGTGGCGGACCACTCTTCAGGTATCCGCGAATTCGAGCTGATCCCCCGGGCGCCGGGTCCGCGGAATTGAGGCCAGTTCGCATCGTCTGGCGTGGCTGCGCTGGAAGCGCAGACCGGCAAAACCAGAAATGCCGACAGGCGCAGAACATTCGACATTCTCATGACCGGAAAACGATGAGGAGCAACAGCCCATCAAAGCAAGCCCGATCATCGTTTCTGAAGAAGCGGACGGCGGAATTTCGCCGGATCGGTGCAGGAAGCAGAAGGATTACCCCGAATATTTTCTACCATGCACGGGATGGCGACGGACCGGAGCGAAATAAGCCGACAACATGTCGGCGCTCCGGTCCCGCAGGTGTGAAACACCCGGGTTAGAGCCGGTTCCCGAAGAAAGTTTTCAGCAAGGGGCCCCGCTCGGAGGCGATGGCGACGCCGGGCTTGATGCCGTGTTTCTTGAACCAGTCACGCGGGGTTTCCAGAACGAAGCGAACATTGTCCGAGCCGGCGACGACAGAATTCGTGTTAAAGGGTTCGAGGTCGTGGATTTCGAGGATCACTCCCTCGGGGTCGATATAGGCGGCGGAGAGCGGGTAGGGGCAGTTCTTCATCCAAAAGGCGGCCCGTTGAGTGTAAGGCAGGGCGAAGAGCATGCCGGCGTTTTGGTCCATGTTGGTGCGAAACATCATGCCGGTGCGGATCTGCTGATAGGTCAACGCCAACTCGGCCACCATCTCCTGCGAACCCATGTACAGCTTCATCGTCTGCAGTTTCGGCTGCGCCTGAGTGGGCTCGCCCGGGTCGGCCGGCTGGAAGCCGACCGGGGGCGGGCCTTGTTTCTCACCGCAACCGCCGCACGCAACCCCCACCAGCAGCAGGGCGAAGAGGCAGGTTATGTTCATACGTCAACCTTGAAGAAAAGCGGGCTCCTTTTCAAGGAATGAGTGACCGCGTCAGCAATTCTCACTTTGGCGTGGCGCGGGCGTCTCGCCCGCGAGTTCCTGGGGCGTCCCCGCCCTTGGTAGCCTCGATCGGCGGGACGCCGACCGAACCCGCGGGCGAGACGCCCGCGCCACAATCCCATAATGAGAACTGCTGGACCGCGTGCACGAGTGATTGCGAAATACTTGCATTCGCGCAGGCCGCTCAGCAAGCTGAGATGCATGAACAGAGCCCCCGCATCGTCTGGTCAGAAGGAACAGAAAATCGGATACTCGAGACGAATGTTCCTCAGAGGGGCTGCCCTGGGTATAATGGGTAGTCCGTTCTTCGTATCGTGCCGGGCCCCGGAAGCTTCGCCGAGGGCAATTTCCCCAAATTCCAAATTACAGCACGCGTGCATCGGGGTCGGGGGCATGGGTTGGAATGACCTGCAGAACTTTCTCCAGCACAAGCGGGTCGAGATTGTGGCGCTATGCGATGTGGATGCGAATAACCTCAACAACGCCGCCAAAGCCGTCCCCGGGGCGCGAGTGTACTCCGACTGGCGGCAAATGTTGCGAACGGAAGGCGACCGCATCGACTCGGTGAACGTCGCGGTGCCCGACCACATGCATTTTGCGATCGCGCACAGCGCGATTCAAAGAGGCAAACACGTTTATTGCCAGAAGCCGCTCTGTCATGACGTGGCGGAAGTGCGGGCCCTCACGCTGGCTGCGGTGGGGCAGCGCGTGGTCACTCAACTCGGCACCCAGGTGGCGTCGTCCACACACGAGCGGACCGCGGTGCAATGGCTCAGAGAGGGCCGAATCGGCAAGGTCACCCATGCTTATCTTTGTTCGAACCGGCCGGGAGCGGTTGAGGCTTACCGGCTGAAGGGTCCGCGTCCGGAGACAGGGCAAACGCCGCCCGCGAGCCTGGATTGGAATCTTTGGGTCGGCACGGCACCGATGCGCCCATACACGCCGGATATCTACCACCCCGTCAAGTGGCGCGCGTGGCAGGATTTCGGCACCGGATGGTCGGGCGACATCGGCTGTCATATTTTCGATCCGGTGTGGAAGGGCCTGGACTTGCAGCCAACGCTGGAGGTGGTCGCCGAAGTGCAGAGGTCGTGGGAGGAGTCACCTGAGCGCCGGGCCGACACCTGGCCGCAGGGGGACCATATCACCTGGACCTTTCCGGGCAATTACCGGATTGCCGGAAAAGGACTCGTCCTGGAGTGGTTTGACGGCGACTACTACCCGCCCGAGCATATTCGTCGGATCGCATCGGCGGACCTGAAAGATTACCCGCCTGAATCCTCGATATTGATAGGAACCGAAGGGTCACTGCTGATCCCCCACGGCTACCCTCCCCAGTTGTTCCCCGAGGCGAAGTTCAAGAACGTTAAACGCCCGGACCTGCCGCCCCGCAACCATTACCATCATTTCGTCGACGCGTGCCTGGGCGGCGAAAAGACCGAATCGCACTTCGCCCAGACCGGTCCGATGACCGAGGCAATTCTTCTGGGCACCGTGGCGATTAGAGCCCCGAGCCAAAAGCTGGAGTGGGACAGCTCAGGCCTGCGCTTTCTTGGTGGTCCAGCAGCGAGCCGCTTCCTTCGCCGCAAATACCGGGAGGGGTGGCATGTGGCACAATTCTAGTCAACGTGCTGGATTAGAAGCTTACGCTGAGCACACGGGGACTGCTTTCGTTTTGAAACCGGACCCAAAGGAGTTTGTGCTCCGCGGAAGACTCGAGAGTGTCCAGGGGGTGGCCGTCGAGCGTCGCTGATTTCGGCTTGCCCGGCACACGGAGTAATACAACCGCCGGCGTATTGGCGACTCCTTCGACCATAAGCGAGAGCTGGCGATCCTGACTTTCCACAGCGAGGGTTTTGCACGCGGCGGCGAGGACGCAAGGCGGCCCGCGTCTGACGGAAGCAAGGTCCAGGAGAAAGAACCTCGCACGCGGCTTCAACGTCACGGACTCCTGGACGCGGAGCGCCGGGTCGAACAGGTTCACATACGCTCCCGGAAGAACTTTTGATTCGGCGGGCAGCGACTCGTCCAGCCCGGCGGCGATGACGTAAGGGCCGCGGCGGAGTGAGAGGTAATTCGCTTCTTTCCATTTCAAGCCGCGGGCGGCTGCGGCCGCTTTAGCGGCGGTGACCACCGGTTGATCGCCCTCGGGCTTCGCGGCGAGCCGTGCGGGGTTTTGGCGCAGCCAGATCACGACGCCTTTCCCAGCCTTGACTTGCCCGGTGGCGGTGGTGAAACGCTGGTCGTCCAGCCCCAGTTGCTCAAAGAGCTCGGCGCGCGGCGTGGCATATCGCCTGCCACCGCTGTTCCACCATTCGCGGACGGTGTTGTAGGGATCGGAATCATCATCCACAACCACGAGGGCGCCGCCGCGCTTGACCCAATCGGCCAGCGGCGGGTGCACGTCGGGGCTGAGCGGCTTCTGACCATGGTACGTCAGCAACAACACTTTAAAGCCGGCCAGGTAATCCCTGATGCCCAGGTTTTCGAGCTGGACCGGAGCAACGGGTATCCCTCGCTTCAACAAGGGGAGGGCCAGGCCATAAACCTGGCCCAGGTGCGCGTCGCTCGGGCTGGGCTCGCCACGCTGGAACATCAGGGAATCGCTCACCAGGACACCCAGGCCGCGGCTGCCACAGTCCCACTCGGTTCGCGACTGGTTCAAGTCGTTCAGCGCGTTCATCACCGTCTGCAATTCGGTTGCGTATGCCGGGGGAATGCCTTGCCGCTGGCCTGCCCCGGCGCGACGCGGATACTTCCCCGCAAAGACGCGCTCGGGCCAGGGTGCAACTTCATAGTTCCAGACCTGGGGCTGCAAGAGGGACGCCACCAGCGTCGATTCCCAATTGACCCGGTAATCCTCCCAATCATGATTCGGGTCGTCCTCGACGGGATCGTTCAGATACCAAACCCGGCGGCCGGTTGAGCGCACGAGGTTCTGCATCGCGCCATACTCGAGGAACGCCGTCTCGAAGGTGCGTTCCCGCAACTCTCCACGATACAAATTGGGGGTTCGAGACGTCCCCGTCCAAACCTGGGCGATGTAGCCGTCGCAGCCATCCAAGCGGGCGAGGCTGGATTCAGGACTTACGATCCGCCAATGAGCATAGTTCAGCAGGCTGTGAGTGGGTACGTAGCAGCGGACTTTGCGGCCAGTGCGGCGGTTATAGCCCTGCACGTAGGCGAACACCTGCTGAAGGGCGCGCCGGTAGAGGAAATACTTGAGCTTGGAAGCGCGCCACTGCCCGTCCACGGACGTGTGCGGCGGCTGCCAATCTTCATCGTAATAACTCCGCCACTCGCGTTTGAAACCTTCAGAGTAGCCGCCACGCACCCAGAACTCCGGTTCCTCGAGGTGAATCGCCTCCGCGCCTGCATCCAGCGCGCGCTGCACCCCGACGCAGAGAAACTTGCCGAAATTCGTTCCCGGGCACATGTAATAAACATCGCCGCCGTGGCTGATCTTCGTTCCGTTTCTCTCGGTTTGCGCTTCGTCCTCGTGATTAATTCCGTCGAAGCGGCCATAGAGGTAATCCTGGTAAGAACCCCAGGAGACGCCCGTCATCACGTGAATCCGGTAGCCGTGGTCGCGCCAGGTCTGAATCCGGTCCGGCAATTTAGGATCGATTCCATAAACGATCGCGACATCCGAACGCAAATTCCCCGGGGGCGACCAGCCCTGCCCGGTCTGGAAACACGTGCGCTCGAGTGGTTGGTTGGGATCAGCCGCAAACGGCGAACTGGCGGCGGCGGCAGTCAACATTCCCACAAAAACCCACAGCACAAGTAAAAGACGCATTCGCCTTGCTTGCACAAAGATTGCGTCGGAATCAAGCAGAAGCGTTCCGGAAGGGCCCCGATTGGCACGACCAATGGCAAAGTCGCCATATGTCCCTTTGGTGTAGCGCAGATTTGTAATCTGCCGTATCGCCGATTTTCAATCGGCAGAGCACCGGGACCGCCTAGCGCCCTGCAGGTTACAAACCTGCGATACAGCAGATTACAAATCTGCGCTACGACTTTGTCCACAGCCGTGCTCCGGTTGGAACTCACCTGGCAACGAGCGCGTCGGCCAGTTCGTCAGGGCGCGGCGCAGCCGGTGGCACCGGAGAAAATTTCATCTCGCGTTCACGGAGCCAGGCGAAGAGGACAGGAGTGACAATGAGAATGTGAACGAGGCTGCTCAGCATGCCGCCGATGACAGGAGCGGCGAGCGGGCGCATAACCTCGGAGCCGGTGCTGGTGCTCCACATGATGGGCAACAGGCCGGCGACAGCGGTGGCGACAGTCATGACTTTGGGTCTTAACCGGAGCTTGGCGCCGTCTTTGACGGCTTGAATGAGGTCGGCATGGGAGAAGGCCTCCCCACGCTCGGCGTGCTTCTTGTCGAGAGCTTCCTGGAGATAGACGACCATGACGACACCGGTCTGGATGGCGGTGCCGAAAAGAGCGATATAGCCAACCCAGACGGCCACGCTGAAATTGTAGCCGAGGAGGTATTGGAGGAACACACCACCGGTCAGTGCGAAAGGCACAGCGAGGACGACGTGGGCGGCTTCGCGGGCGGATCGGAACACGATGAAGAGGAGCACAAAAATGATCGCCAGGACGGTGGGGACGATGACCTGGAGGGTACGCTGGGCGCGGAGCTGGTTTTCGTATTGGCCGGCCCACGCGATGGAGATGCCACGCTCGAGCTTGACACCGGAGGCGACGCGTTCGCGGGCTTCCTTGACGAAGCCGCCGAGGTCACGGCCCTGGACGTTC
>DATDCV010000563.1:0-3427 GCA_036524155.1 Verrucomicrobiia bacterium | reverse complement strand
GGTACCTTTGCATGGGGGAAGGGTGTGTGCTTTACCCAGTGGGCGCCGGGCCGGCGCCGCGGTAATCCATACTCACGAGGCAGACGTCGTCGGTGAAGGCGGCTCCTCCGGCGAAGGTTTTAACGTCCCGGAGCAAAGCCTCGAGAAGTTGTTGTGCGTTGGCGTTGATATGACGCTGAACAGCGGCCAGCAAGAGTTCCTGGCTGTAGAGATCGCCGGCCGGGTTTTGGACCTCGACCAATCCGTCCGTGAAGATCAACAGCCGGTCACCCGGCGCCAGGAGGATTTCCGAAGTTTGGTAGCTGCTGGTGTCCACCAGGCCCAAAGCGGGTTGGCTCTTGCCCCAGGCGTTGCGAATGGGGAGAACCTGCCCGGCGCCGCGGCGCACGTGGAGCGGTTTGGGATGCCCGGCGTTGCTGTATCGCAGGAGTCCGGCGCCGGCATCGGCGACGCAATAAAATGCAGTGGTCAAAACAGGGGTGCCGGTGTGTTTCAGGATTGAGCACAGGTCGCTATTCAGCTTGGTCAGGAATTCTCCGGGGCTCGACGCCAGCGTTTTCAACTCCTCGAGCAGGGCACGAATCATGGCTGTGATTAAGGCGGAGCGGACACCGTGGCCGGCGACGTCGCAGAGGAAGACCGCGGCCTGGCTTTCGGACAGAGCGGAGATGGTGAAGAAATCACCTCCGACGCTCCCCGTCGGCAAGTAGCGGTGGCTGAATTGAAACAGGTCTTCGGAGTGTTCGCCCGGGCCGGAAAAGACGGGGTATTGCTGCGGCAGCATGGTGAGCTGAATCTCCTGCGCCATCCGCAAGTCCTCTTCCATTTGGTCGTTCTTGGCCCGCAGTTCCTTCCGGCTTTGGGTCAACGCCGCGTTGACTTTGCGAATCCGCTCATCCGCCATCTTCTGTTGCGTGATATCCCAGTAAATGCCCTGCAGACCAATGATCGAGCCATCCGTCCCCCGGATGGGCGTTTTGACGACCTGGACGTAAATGGTCTCCTGGCCGGGGGGGCGGTGTTCTTCGACGGTTTCGTAAGGTTGACCAGTGTCGATGACCCGCTGGTCGTCAGCTTGATATTTCCTGGCCAGGTCCGGGGGAAAGAAGTCGAAATCAGTTTTGTCGACAATTTCTTCCAGCGGCCGGCCCAGCGAGCGGCAGAATTGCTGGTTGGCGAAAGTGAAGCGATGCTCCAGGTTTTTGCGGAAAATGTTTTGTGGCAGAGTCTCGACCAGCGAATGGTAGAGCGTTTCGGAGTGGAGCAGTTTTTCCTCCGCCTGCCGGCGCTGGGTGATGTCTTCGACCGTTCCTTCGTAGTGCAGCAGCCGCTGGTTTGCATCCCGAATCGCGCGGCAGTTTTCCGAGATCCAGATGATCGAGCCGTCCTTTCGGTAAACTTGGGACTCGAAACCGGCGATAACGTCATGCTCCTGCATCAGGCGCACAAACTCATCCCGGCGCCCCTCCTGCACATAGAGGCGATGGGTGATGTCGGTGAGGGTGCCGATCAACTCTTCCGGGGAATCGTACCCGTAGATTCGCGCCAACGCGGCGTTCGCCATGAGGTAGTGGCCATCGGGTGTGGTTTGGAAAATCCCTTCGACCAGGTGGTCGAAGAGGTTGTGGTATTTTTCCTCGGCCTGGAGCAGGGCCCGCGCCACACGGTTTCGCTCGATGGCGTAACGAATCGATCGCTCCAGCCAGGCGGGCGTCAATTGCCCCTTTACCAGGTAGTCGTTGGCCCCTGCCTGGACCGCCTCCAGGGCGACGGTTTCGTCTGCTGATTCGCCCGCTATAATGACCGGGACCTCGTGGGCCAAGTTTCTAATGAGGCTGACGTTGCCGAGTCCCGCGCCGTCCGGCAAAGCCAAATCCGCCATCACCAGGTCGACCGGGCCGGCCGTGAGGGCGGCCAGGCCCTGCTGCAAACCCTCCGCCTGGACCACCTCAGCGGACAGATCCCGCGCCTGGCCCAGCATCTCACCCACGTAACGGGCAAAAGCGGCGTCGTGCTCGATGATCAAAAACTTCAATTTCTCCTGATTCATGCCGGTTCCCAGCGGGCTGCCTCGAGAACCTTAGCCTCGCCCAGCGCGGATAAGGATGCATAGGCGGCAAAAGGTTGCCAACCTCAAACTGGTTTTCGGGTAACCCCCCTCAGTCTTGGGTCGGAGCGCCGAGTTGCACTCGGCTTACACGCGGCCGTCGGCGCGGTTAAGCCGATTAAAAATCGGCGCTCCGGCCTGCATGGGTGCGGGATTGCTTTCCGGGGGGCCACCTACCGAGTATCGCGGCGAAGCCCCTGCATGTATCCCCGCTTTGCATCGTCGGGGCGATGACGTAAATTCCATGCCGGTCCGGACCAGGAATGCCCAGCGTTTACATCAAAACTTACGGATGCCAGATGAACGAGCGGGACAGCGAAGCCGTTGCCGCGCAACTCGTGGCCAAAGGGTACACCCTTGCCCCGACCGAAGCCGCCGCGGACATCATCCTGCTCAACACGTGCAGCGTGCGCGACATGGCCGAGCAGAAGGCCCTGCACAAGATGCAGACTTTGATGTTCGAATCGCGGCGCCGCCGCCCGGAGCAGGTGCTTGGCTTCCTCGGCTGCGTGGCGCAGAGCAGGGGACAGGAGTTGATCGATCGGCTGCCGGATGTGGACCTGGTGATTGGCACGCAAAAGCTTCACCGGACTGCCGACTATCTGGACGAGATTTTGGGAGGCCGCCGTGAAAAGGTGGTGGACGTTGAGGCGGAACCAGACAGCCAAGCGGCGATCCGCGAACACCTGCTGCACGGCAACGGCGCCAAATCCGTCGCCGCCTTTGTCAGCATCATGCAGGGCTGCAACCAGTTTTGCACTTTCTGCATCGTTCCCTTCACGCGCGGCGAGGAGCGCAGCCGGACGATTCCCGACATTGTCGCCGAGTGCGGCGAGTTGGCGGCCCGCGGCGTGAAGGAAGTCACCCTTCTGGGCCAGATTGTCACCAGCTACGGCAAACGTGAACTGCCCAGCCGGCCTGGCAGGTCCGGTTTTGTTCAGTTGCTCGACGCGGTCCACGAAATCCCCGGGCTCGAACGGATCCGGTTCACTTCGCCCCATCCGAAGGGGTACGGCGACGACCTGGTCGAGGCCTACGCGCGGCTTCCCAAGCTGGTGGAGAGCGCTCATATCCCGGTGCAAAGCGGCAGCAATCGCGTCCTGAAGCTGATGCACCGGGGTTATACGCGTGAACGGTTCGTCGAAATCATCCAGAAACTGAGGGGCATCCACCCCGAGATCGGCCTCACGACGGATTTTATTGTGGGTTTTCCGGGGGAAACAGAGGCTGACTTTGAGGAGACGCTTTCGCTCGCACGGGAGGTTCAATTCGATCAGGCCTACATTTTCCGGTATTCGGAACGCCAGGGCACTCCGGCCG
>DATDCV010000562.1:0-4743 GCA_036524155.1 Verrucomicrobiia bacterium | reverse complement strand
GGACCCTGAAGAAGTCGCTGCGGGAGCAGGCGGCGGAAGTTGCGGCCAAACTCCAGCGACGCCAACTCACCGCTCGGACGGTGCAGGTGAAGTTGCGGTATGGAGATTTCACGACACTGACCCGCCAGATCACGGTGGATGGGCCCGTGACCGAAGCCGCGGAGATCTACCGGCTCGCCTGCTTCCTGCTGGCGCGGGAGAAATTAGTGTGCCGCCCGCTGCGGCTTCTGGGGCTGGGCGCCAGTCACCTTGACTTGCCGGGGGGGCAGCAACTGGCTTTCTGGTGAACCGGCAACGAGCGAAATAAGGAAGCCAAAGGAGATTCCGGCCGCTCCCGTGCGGCTGCCCCGGCGGACGGATTGCAGGGCCCTCTCACTGGCCGGCGCCGCTGGTTTGCTTCAGCAACGAACTCAGCATCGTCCTCAATTCCGCCACGTCTTGTTCCAGCCGCTCAATCCGGGTGTCCTTCTCCTTCAGCACTTCATTTAGCCCCTGGATGGCTGCCAGCGCCACGCCGTCCGCGTCCAGCGTGCTGATTCTGGTGTCGTCGCCGCCCAGGCCAAACGCGGCGTGGAAGTCCTGAGCTATAGGTCCGATATGCTGCTGATCGGGGTGCTTCTTGAAATTCCAGCGCGTGATGGGCAGGGCTGCGACTTTGTCTAGAATCTCCCGCGAACGAATCGCTTCGAAGTTTTCCTTCGCATTGCGGTCACTAGAGGGCAGGAATTGATGGGCTCGAGCATCTCCACTAACGGACAAGTCGCCGTTCGCCCACACTCTCATCAGCCAGTAGACGTCGTCCGGGGCTGCTGCATTATAGTCCATGGTCATGACCGAGAATGCGTTGCCGGGTTGGGAATACATCCACACGATAGGCGAGACGATATTGGGGCCTTCGGCCACGCCGAAACCGGCATGGCGGTTTCGAGTGCTCAAAAGGCGTTTGAAAGTCGCGTTGTTGCCGGTCGAATTATGATTGACGAACGTCGCCTCCGCATTACCTGCGTAGATGTTGCCCTCCACATCCAAACGCGCCTCCGGTGCCGTGGTGCCGATGCCCAGCTTGCCGTCCGGCTTGAGTGTCAGCAGATTCCGGCTGCTGCCCAATTTCCACAATTCGAAGTTGCCTTCCCGCCCGGCGACGCCGCTGCCGGAGATTTGCAGCCGGTAGCCGCTCGCGCCGTCCGGCGTCGTGGTGTTGTAGATGTCGAACCCGGTGAGAAAACTGGAGGCGGAGCTGAGCACAAGCTGGCTGCTGAGCGTGGCGGTGCCGATGCCGAGGCTGCCGCCAGTGACGATCTGATTGCCGGTGAAACTGTTTCCGCCGCCGCGCAAGGCCACATTGCCTGAGAGCCGTGCGTCGAGCACGGTGCCCGAGGTGATATCGGCGCCCGAATGCGGATGGCCGCTGAGGGCGTAAACCCCCGTGTGGTTGTGATCGCTGCGGGCGACATTTGCCGCGCTGCCACTGCCGGCGAAGTTGATATTGAACTGCGTGCCGCTCAGGCCCAAACCGTTCCCGGCGCTGTAGAGCGTGTCGTTATCCACACCGTCCGCGAAGCCGGCCGGCAGAGCTGCCACTCCGCTCCAGGGCACAGCGTAGGCGAGGTCGGCACTCAGCGCGCTGGCGGCCGCCCCGGCGGAGGGCGCATAAAGCGCGTAGGGCGTCGGCGCGACCGGCTGGCGCGGGGACAGTCCATTGAAGATGCCGCCGCCGTTGGTCCGGACAGCCACACCAAGCCAGCGCATCTCGCCCGCGAACGCGTTGGTGCCGAAGTCCAGCACGACTGTGAAGAGGCCCCCGGAAACGTCGACCGCCGTCTTATAAATCGTGGGCGCTCGCTGCGTACCACCGACGGCGTAGTTGTATAGATCAAATTGCAGGTCATAGCTGCCATCCGCGGGCACGCCGTTCTCGGTGAGCCTGCCCTGATAGAGAAACTCGCTGCCCAGGGTGGCGGCCCGAACTTGGGTGTTAAGAATGGAGAAGAAGGACAACAATGCGACTGCACTGGCGAGGGTCTTGGTTTTCATGATCAGTCTCCTTCCAGCAGCGGCGGCTGAATGCAGTTCGTGGGCTGCCCGGTTCCGTGGCCCCTGATTTATCGGACGCCTGTTCGACGATCTCATAGGAGGTCGAATACTGCCACTGCCGATGGGCATGCATTCTACGGTCGAGGCGAGACCCGCGCAAGACCGAACCGGTTCACGGTGTGACCCTGCAGCGCGTATGCATGAAGCCTCAGAAGGGGGCGGGGACGGCCTCGTCCCTGCGGTGGTTGAAATGATAGCAGCTCCAGATGGGGACGAGGCCGTCCCCACCCCTTTCATGCATACGCGCTGGTGATCCTGGGAAGTCATCGGTGGGGGGCGACCGTTGCGCTTTGGTCGGCGCGCGGACTTCAGTCCGCAGCAATGTTCGTCAACAATGGGCTTCCGTATTCAGACACTATTGGCGATCGAACGTTTCTGCGGGCTGAAGTCCGCGCGCCGAGAGAGGCTGGCGTTGGCGGTCTTTTGGGTTCGGGATCAGAGGGCAAACGGGCATTGCTGCGGACTGAAGTCCGCGCGCCGGATGCCGTGACTGTTGCACACCCACCGGCGAGCATCCGCCCCGCTACAGCCTCAAGCGGTAGAACGTGTTCCCGGTCGGGTCCGGCACCTGGTAGGGCGAGACGGCGCCGGTCACCGTGGACCACGGCCCGGCAATGCCCGGTGCGGATTCGAGCGCGCCGAAAGGCCAGGTCAGAACCAGCCTCATCCCGGTAGGCGGGCGGTCGAAGTTGTAGCGGCCCGCCAGGTCGGACGCGCCCACCAGGGTGGAATCCGATTCCCCGCCATAGATCAGCAGGATTTCGGAGGGCGACAACTGGCGCTTGTAGAAGCGGATGTCGTCGAGCTCGCCGTTGAACACCCGCCACCAGGGGTCCCACGAGAGCCCGATCTCGATTTGCCGCTCGCTCCAGGTCCAGGCGTCACGGTTCGCCGGCGCAACCGTGTCCAGCGTGCCATCAATGTACACGGAAACGGTCGCTCCCTGGGCCTGGTTGAAAATGTAGGCC
This sequence comes from Verrucomicrobiia bacterium, assembly GCA_036524155.1. Classification (GTDB taxonomy): domain Bacteria; phylum Verrucomicrobiota; class Verrucomicrobiia; order Limisphaerales; family UBA8199; genus DATDCV01. Next base: position 1,681 of record DATDCV010000562.1, on the reverse strand, counting down.
ACGTGGTGCCAGTTGCCGTCGCTGACCGTTCGGGTCGAGTGGGCGTTGTAGAGGCCGTTCGGCTGCCAGAAGATGACGCCCGTGTCGTCTTGCACGATCACATCGCCCATCGAGTGGCGATGGTCGATGATCATCGCGCCCTCATTGCCGCCATAGGTAATGCCGGCGGATCGGATCCAGAACGTGACCGCCCCCTGGGTGGTGTTGAAGTCCGCATCCCACGGCACCACGATCTGGTCGCGCTCCGTGCTGGTAAACTGCATCACGCCCTGGCGTGTGACCGGCGCGGTATTGGTGTCCGTGCTCGAGGCCAGCCAGGCCGCGCCGCGGTTGAAGCCGCCGTGGGGCGTTCCCGAAGGCTTGGAATCCTCAACGAGAGTTTGGGTCTCCAAGGTCAGATTCAAGTCCGCCAGCGGGGCCAGGGAGATGTCGTCGTAGTAAACCGGCCCGACATTGTTCGCGAAGAGGTCCACCGCGCCGATCGCATTCGCACCGGCATTCTGCCACCGATGGCTGGAGAAAAACGCGCCGTTATAGTAACAACTGACGGTGTTGGCTGTGAGATCGATATAATACTTAAGCTCCACCCACTGGTTTCTGACGATCGGCCGCACCTGGCTTGTTCCCTGTTCTTCTAGCAGGGTGCCTGCACTTAAGTCGAAGGCTGTTTGAATCGACCAATTGTACGGGCCGCCGTTGTTATATGTGTTCAGCAGAATGAAATAACTGGTCCCGCTGGTCAGCGAACTCGGGATGTACTGTCGCGTCGAAAAAACCCACCGCCCCGAGGTATAACCCGAGTACCGGTGTACCAGGTCGGACCCGCCGGTGATCGCGATGGACCTCGGGCTGCTGAACGCTTGCGCCGAGGAGACCAACGCCCCCGCGGCGGCCGCGCCGTCCCAGCCTTGCCATTCTCCTTGGCCGGCCACCTGGCTGCCGGCGGCGTAGGTATCAAAATTTTCGGACCATTGGGCATCGGCTGTGCCGGCCGCCATTAACCAGCCGGCTATAACGATGCCGGGAAGCAGGAGGCCATAGCCGTGAGTTGCTGCGGCTGATGTTTTCATAGCAATGAAGAGATTTCGAATTTTGTTTGGGGCGACTTAGCCAGACTAACAATAGAACGCCCTGGGATCAAGGAGAACTTCACTCTCAAGAACGGGTGTTGAACACGTGCCGACGCGAAGAGGGCCTCCTCTCCGCCAGGGGAAGAGAGGGAGAAACCGAGTGGCGTGCTGGATTAACTGACGGCTGTGTTGTGTCCCCCTCTCCGCCTCCGGGGGAGAGGGGATAGGGGAGAGGTGGCACTTGGTCTGCGCAGGGTTCATGGTCCCAATGCATACGCGAACGCGAAAGGCCGCTCTCCATGAACCGTAGCGCAGAAGAGAGAAAGGGCCTCCTCTCCCCGGCCCTCTCCTCCGGTGGAGGAGAGGGAGAAAGCAAGCCGGGGCACTGCACGAATTCGCGGCCACGCGGGGTCCCCCTCTCCGCCTCCGAGGGAGAGGGGACAGGGGAAAGGTGGCCCGGCTTCTTGAAGCGGTTTCAGGGCTTCAATCCGGCGGAGCCGTCCCTGGCGGATACCACATCGGCGGCGGCGTGGGCCGGCTCGTGAGTTGCCGCGGATCCGGCGGGACATACCGCTGGTTCGGAACCTGCCTCTGTATCTGCACGCAGCCCG
>DATDCV010000561.1:0-5554 GCA_036524155.1 Verrucomicrobiia bacterium | reverse complement strand
GCCGATTAAAAATCGGCGCTCCGACCCAACACTGAGCGGATACGGCGCTCGTTAGCTCCGGACTTCTAATTGGCTATCGCGCGCAGCCGGTAGAACCGCGCAGCCACCGGCAGCGGATCCTGCACTGCCACTACGCCGCCGCCACTCAGGTTGTCCTGCAGAATCGTCCAGGGATCGGCCGGGTTCAGGCTGTCGCGCTTTTCAACGGCGTAAACGACGCCGGCATGGGCCGTGAACTCAAGCACACAACTCGCGCCGTTGATGTAGACCCGGTCAAAACCCATGTAATCCCGGCTATTCAGAGGGTCGGTGCCGATGAGCAATTCGATTTCGTCGGGGACCGTGTCGCCGTCGGAATCAATGGCTGAGGCTCCGGGGTTGGACCTGCCCGGCGAGGGGGCATCGGCGAGCCAGTTGGCGGGGTCGTCCGCAAAGGCGGCGCTGGCCAGCCGTTGGAGCGACTTCCCGGTTTCGAGCGTGCCCGCCGGCCAAGGCGGCTGGCTCGAGTAATGGACTTCTTCCGCCAACACATAGGGAACGTAACCTGCGTCCGGGGAACCAAGCGGCTCCGGCTTGTCCGGCAGGTAGAGCCCGATGCGCTCCCCTTCGTTGGCGAGGTGGCCCTGGAACGGGCCGAAAAGCGGCACACTTTCTGACAGCCCGTACTGGTTGCGGAACCAGGCCACGGAGGCCGGGTCCTGGCTCGGGTCGAAGCTGACGAGCAGCAAGAAGGACCGCGGCGGGAGGTAAAGGCCGAGCGGGAAGGTGAATTGGATGGCGCCTGCGAGTTTCCAGGCATTCGTTGGGTGTTGCAGGTCAAAGAGCGGCGCGGGCAGCGTGCTGAGGTTCCGCAGTTCGACGTACTCGTCAACCGTATCCGCATCCAGGCCGAACGGCGGAGGCGCGTACATGATCTCGTTGATGACGATCGGCCCGACTTTTGGCCCGGCATTGGGCAGGCCCAGCGTCTTGCCCCGTTCGGTGACGAAATGTTCCTTGCCGTCGCTCGTGACACAGCGGCCGAACGTGACCCCGTTGACCTGCGGGCCAAACTGGAAGCCGTGCCGGTACCCGGTCAGATTGACTCCGTCGCCCGAGAAGAGATAGACCGCGTCGCCGAGCGAACTGAGCGCGAAGCTGTTCGTGCCGTTGTTATTGAATTGGTTTTCCGTGATTAGCGCGTAACAGCCGGGAGCCACAACTGTCCCGTCAGGGATTCGGTACTTGGCGGGCACCTGCGCATCATCGGTCAGGAACCAGCCGCCGATGGGAGCGGGGAATTGCGTTGGATTGTAGAGCTCGACGGTGTCCACTTCGGGAGGATCCGTATGTGTGAGCGCTTCATTGATAACCACCGGTATGATGTTCGCCGGCGCCGGGTCGGCCTTGCCGGGCGAACCGCCCCAGTAACTGCTGGCGCGCCAGTTCGTCGAATTGGACCAGGTGTTGAAGGGAGCATTTTCGTCTCGAATGACGAGCGAGAACCCGGAGCCGTCGGTGGCGGGACACCAGGAATTGTCGTAGTGGAAATTGAGGATCGGTTCACCGAGCGGGCCTTCGAGGGCGATTCGTTCGCCGCCATTGTTCAAGGCGGCGGCATATTCGCCGGCGATGTTGGTGACCGTCGGGTAGCGGCTCTGGAACGCCGCGCGGTTCCGCGCCAGGACCAGGTACGCCCCCGGTGTCAGGTTCGAGATCGCATTCGTCGACGTGAACGTAAAATCAATGCCGTTGGTGAACCGGAAGCCGATCAGGTTGAGCGTCTGGGTGCCTCGGTTCTTCAGCTCGATGAACTCGAACGCGTCGTTGTCATTCGTGCCCGAGGCCGGCCAGGGCGGGTTGTACATGATCTCGGTGATGGCCAGCGGCGGTGTCGAGACCACGAACGAGGCCACCATCGGCCCGGACCAATAGCTATTGAGCGGCGGGTTGTTTGCGCCGGTGAGATTGAAATGGGCGAGGTTGTAGTTTCGCGCAAAGACGCGCACGTTTGAGTTGATGGAAAAAGTCGCGGTGTTGAGCGCCGACCGGGCGTTGGGGGAGATGCCGCCGCCCGGGAGACGCGGGTCGGTGCCATCGAGCGTGTAGTAAATGGTGCTGTTCGCCTCGCGAGTCGGGGCCGTGATTGTCAGGACGAATCCGGGCGAGACCGGCCCGCCATTGTTGCTGAAAACCGGCGGGTTGAGGAAGTTGCCATCAATGAAATCGACCCGGTTTGAATACCACGCCTTCAGGAAATTGACTTCCCCATCCCACGTGCCCGGAGAAGGGAACGTATAGGTGAAGCCGTCCCCGGAATAGGCGCCAGCCCTTGGACTGGTGTCGCTCCACCGTGCGTAGCTTCTGGACGTGGATTGTCGCAATTGGTTCGCGAACCCATCAATGCGGGCGTAGAGATTCGTGAGGCTGTAGACGCTGCGCCGCAACTCTTGGTAGCGGTCGATCCACTTCTGCCAGAAATCAGGGTCGTTGAACATTTTCCCGTACCAGGGATTGCAGAAAATGCTGCAGTTCTCATTGAAAAAGTCCGTTCCGCCGTCCCACATGCCCGAGCGCCACCGGCGTGGGTTAAAGCCCCGGTCGTCGCCCCCGCTGGTTCCCTGCGAGCGGTCGAAATCCCAAAGCGGGCCCTGCACAATTTTGCCGTCGCGCGGCTTGGTGAAATAGGCGCTGATGCGCAAGGCATCCACGTTGAAAGTAAAGGTATTATGAAGGTGGTAATCGATCCATGAGCTCAGGTCGATATAAGCGGCGTACCCGGTGACTGGATCCGTCCAATTGGGGCCGATCAATGCGGAATAGAACGAATTAAAATAGTCGATGATGTATTGCCGCTGGCTGGCGCGCATCGCTGACGTGATTTCATAATAATCAGGGTCCAAGTACCAGATCGAAGCTCCGGCCATGTATTCGGGACTGCCGGGGTTGGACTTGTCGATACTCAGCAGGTATCCGCCCGTGATGCTCGGCGCATTGGTGTTTTCGGGCTGGAGCTTGTCAACATCCACCCTGTTCTTGCCGAGCTTGATCTTCTCTTCGATGACATAGATGCCGCTGTAATCAGCCCTCGTCAGGGGGGTGGCCGTCCCAGCCGCCGTTTTGAGGTAAACCTCCACTAATCGGGTCCGCGAAGTGTAATGGCCCATCTCGCGGTAGAGCTCGTGGGCGAGCGGGTTGTGTATTAGACCTTTGTCGTACACATCGGGCCCGTAAAACACCCAATCGTTCTCGGAGGGAAGCCCCAACAGGTCCACGTCCAGGTTGTCCCCATACGCGTCCTGCGTTTCCACCCGCAAATTGCGGGGGCCGATGGTCGTTTGCCCCCGGTAATGGACATACCCTTGGACCGACAGGTCCGGCGGGTTCGTGAGGCAACTGCGCCCGTTCCTGGTCTCGAAGACCTGTATCGTCGTGAACTTCTCCGTTGTCACATCCAGGGTCCCGCCTCCCAGATTGTGCAGAACAACCAGCGGCAGGTCCGACGTGACCCCGGTAGCGTCGAGCGCCAGCATCAGGTAGCTCTCGTTGCGGGCCGGGCCGGGCCAATACCCTGCCCGTGTCGAGAACGCGCGGGCCCGAACTTGCATGGAATTCGTGATCGCAATCGGTCCCGTGTAGCGGAAAGAGCTGGTCGTTGGGATATTTCCGACGGCGGCCGTCGTGCCGTTGGTTGTCAGTAAAAAGTAGATCACGGCGTTGGTGTCGTCCGTGCTAAGGGTTAGGTCGAAGGCCTGGCGGAAAGTGCAGCCCGAGACCGAGAACTTCACCTCCGGCCCAAAATTCGCCCCGATGGTGGCATTGGCGGCTCGAGGCGTCGCGTTGGTGAAATACCCGACCAGGGCCGGGTCCAACCTGTCGCGACCGTAGGAAACATCGTCGTATTGCTGGGGGTAGGGGGAAAACGAGGAAACGACGGTTGCCCCATCCGAGTACACCAACCCAAGGTAGTTACCCGCGGCTTTGTCGAGCTTGAAATTCGTGTGCAGCGGTGCCGCGGCATTCGTCCGGTCTTTGCCAGATGCCCACACGAGGAGGTATGATTTGGACGGGATGTTGACCCCGAGCGGGAACTGCCATTTGGCCAGCCGGCCTGGGTTGTCCGTGAGGTACCAACGCCCGATGTTGACCGTTTGGTCGCCGGCGTTGAAAAGTTCAATCCAATCCGAACGGTTGCCGTCCTCATCACGGATCCCGGAAGCGTTGCCCGCCATGAATTCGGTGAGTAAAACCGAGTTGGCTACCGACCCGGGATTCAGCGTGAGGCTGAATGACCAGGCTGCGAACCGGTTCGAGTTCGCGGAACGATCGACAATCGCCTGCGCGGGGCTCCAGGCAATCTGAACCAATCCCGTCGGTGGCTGCGGAAAGTCGAACACGTACACATCCTGGGCATAGGCAGTAACGTTCGTGGCGGGAACCGCGCCGATGAGCAAGTCCGAGGCTTTAACGTCCCTGACCGGTTCGCTGAAGTGGACTTCCAGTTGGTTGAGAACGGAAACCGTGCTGCCGGGAGCGGGAACGATGTCGGTGAGGACTGGCGCGGTGGTGTCGCGCACACGCTGGTAGGTCTGCACGTCCAGGGCCATCCCCCAGACGGTATCGCTGCTGCCGCTATTCTGCTGGTGTACCGAAACGGCGATGACGTTCGTGCCCGGGTTGAGGACCGCGCCTGAGAAATCGGTAATCGTGTCATCGGCGGTGGCGTCGCCGGAGGGCGGCAGCACCGTCGCGAAAGTCAGGTTGAGGTCGGCGGCATCCGGCATGCGGATTTTCGCAGACGGTGCTCCCTGGATGTAAATGAACGCACCATCATCGCAACGGGCCGTTGCGAAGAGTGGGACGGCGTTAATGTCGCCCGGGATGGTCACCGTCGTCCTGAAATAAGAACAACGTCCCGGGCTTAGGCCGGCGGCGGGAGTCCTGGGATCCCCGAGATATGTCCCGATCAAAGGCGTTATTTCGGGATTATTCTCGAACGCCAGCAGGCCGGGTCCCGAACCCCACGCTGAATCGTCGTACTCGGGGGCCGTCCAATTCACTCCATCCAGGTTCTCGTCCTCCTTGTAGCGCCAGGTGCTGTTGTATTCCAGCAGCCGGAGCGTGCCGGCTGGCGCCGTATTTCCAAAGTCGACCTCCAGAAGCGCCGTTTCACTCCTGACCGAGCCTGAGCTGTTGGTGACCACAACAAAAAAGGTGGCCCCGTTGTCATTGCTCGAGACGTTCGAGAGTGTATAAGTGCTGGCCTGGGCGGAACTGATCGGCACGCCGTTTCGGTGCCACAAGTAGCTCAGGGGCGCCGTGCCACTGGCGCCCACCCGGAACGTGACAGCGTCGCCATAAAAAATGGTTTGGCTCGCGGGTTGATTGGTGATGACCGGGGCCGCGCCCAAAATCGGGAGGACTCCGGCCAGCAGACCCAGGGCGGTCAGCAGCGGCGCCAATCGGCTTCCCATGTGCCGGGCTTGGTCCACTTGTTCCGGCGCGCGGACTTGAGTCCGCAGCAATATCCGCCAACAGGTGGCGTTCACCTTCCTAACCCAACGGTCGGTCGGAC
>DATDCV010000560.1:0-18186 GCA_036524155.1 Verrucomicrobiia bacterium | reverse complement strand
TGTTGCCGGCGCTTAAGAATACTCAATTGCCGCTCGCTACTCCCGCCGGCACCCCCATCATCACATATTACTTCCGCACCTCGTTCAGTTTTCTGCCCTCAACCAATCGCGCCGACCTGGTGCTGCGCCCGGTTGTGGATGATGGGGCGGTCTATTACCTGAATGGCGTCGAAATCTTCCGGGAGCGCATGCCCGCGGGCGAAATCCGATACACAAATCTCTCCAGTCCCGGCGTGGCCACGCCGGCCTATAGTGGCCCATACACCGTCACGGTGACAAACCTGGTGACGGGCACGAACCTCCTCGCGGTGGAGGTGCACCAATTCACCACCAACCCCATTGCTGCCGACATGGCTTTTGGGCTCGAGGTCGGCGTCACGGGGGCTTTGGTGCCTGCTTTGCCTTTCCGCGACTCGCCCGAATCATGGGTCGAACTTTTCAATCGCAGCACCAACTCAGTGGACCTCACGGGTTGGCGCGTCGACGGAGGCATTGATTTTCGGTTCGCTGCGGGGACCGGGATTCCCGCCGGCGGATACCTGGTGCTGGCACAAGATGTTGGTTACATGCAGTCAAATTACCCGGCGATCAGTGTGGTGGGGCCGTTCACGAACAAGCTCTCCCACAAGAGCGACCATCTCATGCTCAAGGACCCGGCGGACAACATCGCCAACGAGGTGCGTTATTTTGACGGAGGACGCTGGCCCGAATACGCCGACGGCGGGGGTTCGAGCCTCGAACTTCGCAACCCTTGGGCAGACAACTCCGTCCCCGAGGCCTGGGCGCCTAGCGATCAGTCTCTCCATTCTGTTTGGAGCAATTACACTTACCGCGCCGTCGCGGCGAATGGCCTCGGGCCGACCCTCTGGAACGAGTTCGCGATGGGACTCCTTGACACTGGTGAATGCCTCATCGATGACCTCCACGTTGTTGAATCGCCGGACAGTGCTCCCGTTGAGATGCTCCAGAACGGGTCGTTTGAGAATGGGTTGACTGCCTGGCGGGTTCTGGGCGACCACAGCCGCAGCCGTGTCGAGGCCGATCCTGAAAATCCAGCCAACCACGTTTTGCATCTGATCGCCACCGGGCCCACCGATCATCTCCACAACCACCTCGAGACCACTTACGCCGGCGGCCGCGTCGTCGTCAACGGGCGCCAATACCAGATTTCGTTCCGCGCCCGGTGGCTGGCCGGCAACAACCGCCTGAACACCCGCCTCTACTTCAACCGCGTCGCACGAACGATCGCGCTACCGATGCCTTCTCATCACGGTACTCCCGGCGCGCCGAACTCCACCCTGGTAGCCAACCTGGGGCCTGCGTTGGATGGTTTCGTGCATGGTCCGACCGTGCCGAAGCCGGGGGAGGCAATCAACGTGAGCGTGGAGGCCAGCGACCCGGAAGGTGTTCGTGCGGCGACGCTCCATTGGTCCGCTAACGGCGGGGATTGGCAAAGTTTGCCGATGCTGCCGGCTTCAAGGTCGATGTCACCCGGGTACACGAATTACTCCGGCGCGATCCCCGGACTGCCCGCCGGGACCCTGGTCCGGTTTTACGCCGAAGCCGTCGATAACCTGGGCCTCGCTTCGGCCTTTCCGCCGGCGGGGACAAATTCACACGCGTTTTTCAAAGTCGATGACGGAAGTCCGCTCCTGGCTCAGTTGCACCGGGTTCGGCTCCTGATGACGCCCGCGGAGGCTGAGCTCCTTCACGCCGACACAAACGTCATGAGCAACGACCGCCTTGGCCTGACCGTGATTTACGACGAACGTGAAGCCTTTTACGACGTGGGTGTGCACCTGCAAAGAAGCGAACGTGGCCGCAGTGATCCCTCGAGCTGCGGCTTTACGGTAAGGCTGGATCCGGGACACCTCTTCCGCGGGGTGCAGGATAGCTTCACCATCGACCGGTCCGGAAATCAATCGGGCCTGGGAGGCACACACGACGAGATCGTGCTCTGGCACGCGGTGAACCACGCCGGCGGCTTGCTCGGCCTGGATTGTGACCTGGTGCAGGTATTACCGCCGCTCTCCCAGGGAGCTACTACCGGCCTGTTGCGCATGTCGGCGTTCGACGGGGCCTACTTCGACAACCAATTCCACGACGGCGGCGACGGGAGCACCTATAAAATGGAATTGATCTACTACCCGACCACGACGGTCAATGGCGACCCCCAAGCCTCAAAGCTGCCGCAACCGGACGAGGTGATCAACGTGGACTTCCAGGATTGGGGTGACGACCAGGAGAACTATCGCTGGATCTTTCTTCAGGAGAACATGGCGGATGCGGACGACTACAGCCATTTGATCGCCTTGAACAAGGCGTTCAGCCTGCGCGGGCCGGGCGCGTCCGAGCAACTCGAGCGCGTTATGGATGTCGACGAATGGCTCCGCACGCTCGCGTTCAAGGCGTTCACCGGCGATATCGACACCTACACCGCCGGCCTGAATCACAACTGGAAAGTTTACTTTCGCCCCGGCGATGGCCGGGCCCTGGGCTTGCTGTGGGACATGGACTACTCTTATGTCCTCCCGGTAAATACTTCCTTCCCCGGAACCAGTTCGGGGAACACCTATAACATGGTCAACCTGCCGAACAACCTCCGGCGCTATTATAACCATTTGTTCGATCTGGCCACCACGACGGTTAACTCTTCGCATTTGGGTCCCTGGGCTGCGCATTATGCCGGTCTGCTCGGCCAGGATTGGAGCGGAGTCGTAAATTATCTTCAGCAGCGTGCCAACTTCATTCGCGGTCGAATGCCGCTGAGTACCCCCTTCGCGATCACCAGCAACGGCGGAAACAACTTCTCGACGACGAATGACCACGTGCTGCTTACCGGGACTGCGCCGATGACGGTTTACACAATTGAGGTCAACGGCGTCTCTCTGCCGATTACCTGGACCAGCCTGACGAACTGGACCCTTAACGTTCCTCTCTTCAGCTACGTGAACTTGCTGCTGTGCCAGGGCCGAGACAACTATGGCGCGCTCCTCCCCAATGCCGCCGACTCGATCACGGTTACGAATCTGGGTGCGCCTGCCCCCAAACCCGTGGTCATCAACGAATGGATGGCCGCCAACGCGGGGCCGGGCGGGTTTGCCGATCCACTCGACGGCCGCTTCCAGGACTGGTTCGAGCTTTACAACCCCAACAACACCCCGGTGGATCTCTCCGGCTATTACTTAACCGATGCCCTCACCCAGCCTGCTCAATGGCAAATCCCGACCAACACAGTGATCCTGCCCCATGGTTTCCTGCTGGTTTGGGCAGACGAGGAGACCAGCCAGAATGGGCTGGGCACCAACGGAGATCTCCACGCGAATTTCCAGCTCAGCAAAAGTGGCGAAGCCATCGCTCTCTACAGCCCCGACGGTGTGCTGCAACACTACGTGATTTTCGGGGCGCAACTCCAAAATGTCAGCCAGGGACTCTTCCCCGACGGCAACACCAATGCTGTGCACTCCATGGCCGATTGGACGCCGCGCGCCAGCAATCGGTTGGGGGCCCCGCCCCAGCCGCAAATCGGCGTCTTTTCCGTGGGACAGGGTAGCGCGGTTTCATTTCAGGCCAGTGTGATCTCGGGGCGGACTTATCGGATCGAATATAAGGACGATTTGGAAGCCCCGGACTGGACACAATTGGGCGAAAATCGGGTAGCCTCTACCTCGCTCTTGACTGTGCTGGACGATACGTCGGGCCGGCCTCGCCGGTTTTATCGGCTCATGTTGGTCCAATGACCAAAACCCTGCCGGCGCGCGGACTTCAGTCCGCAGCAATGTCCGTCCGAACCTTGCGTTTGGAATTCTGAAACCTCCCGCCGGCCGGTGTTGCTGCGGACTGAAGTTCGCGCGCCGGGGCGAGCCGGCAAAACTCGCTTCAAGGGCAGAACCGTCAGGGACGCTTGACATTTTATGTCGAGACCCTAATGGGTATGCGCATGGGTCCCATCAATCCGGTTGTCGCGGAATTCATCGGCACCATGCTCCTGGTGTTATTCGGCAATGGCGTCGTAGCAAACGTGGTTCTGGCGCGAACTAAAGGCAACAGCGGTGGGTGGATTGTGATCTCCACCGGTTGGGCGCTGGCGGTGTTTATCGGCGTGTTCGTTTCGCAGGCCTCCAGCGGGGCCCACCTGAACCCGGCGGTAACACTCGCCATGGCGCAGGCGGGCAAGTTTGCCTGGTCCAAAGCGGCGGGCTACGTTTTGGCCCAGCTCTTGGGAGGAATCGCCGGCGGTGGTCTGGTGTTCCTGTACTATCGAGAGCACTTCAAGCTCACGGCGGACGGTGCCGCCAAGCTCGCGTGCTTTTGCACCGCCCCGAACGTTCGCAATATCCAACAGGCGTTTCTGTGTGAGGTCATCGGGACGTTCAGTCTGGTGTTCCCCATTTTTCTGATGAACGATGCAACTCTCAAACTCCCCGAGGCCGCCGGGGTCACCAGGGAAGCGGTGATCGGGTTGGGGACTCTTGGCGCCCTGCCGGTTGCCTTGCTGGTCTTCGCGATCGGTTTGTCCCTGGGCGGGACGACCGGCTACGCCATCAACCCCGCGCGCGACCTCGGGCCGCGGATCGCGCATGCGTTGCTTCCCGTCCCGGGGAAGCGCGACAGCGATTGGGGATATGCCTGGGTGCCGGTCGTGGGACCGTTGGTCGGTGCCGCGTTAGCTGCCTGCGCTCAATCACTGCTTCGCTGACTCCCCGCCAATCACCTCTGGAGTCCCTCCGATACCGGTGGGATGGCCAAGTGCCGAAGTCCAGTCTCTATGATTTGTGCTTTACAGGCGCGCTTCCCAAATCTAATATCTTCGAATTATATTAAGAAGAGATGGATTGAATTGACTGAAAGACATGCAAGCGAAAGCTAAGACGATTAACGACTTCAAACTTCACGAGCGCGACACTGGCTCGGCAGACGTGCAAATTGCGCTGCTGACGCAGCGTATTAACCACCTTACCGAACACCTGCAAAAGAACGTTAAGGACCATGGTTCGCGTCGTGGATTGCTCATGATGGTCGGGCAACGTCGGCGGTTGTTGGATTACCTCCAGACCATTGATTTGAGCCGGTACCAAGCGGTCACGAAAAAGCTCAAGCTACGTAAGTAATTCACTCACTGAGCCTTACACTGGGATACTACCCGGGGAAGGTGAATTCTATTCCTTTTTGGATTAAGTTGAGCCGGAAACGCGAACGGCTCAATTCGCCGTTTTAAACCTCGCGACAAACAATGGCTTCGTTGCCCTGGGAAATTTCAATCAGCTCCGAACAATTTCGGAGTTCACTGAAGTTCCTCGGTGGCGATGGAGGAGAAGTTATATTATGCCAGAAAAAACCACCGCCCCGATTGGGGACAAGCAGATCATTATTGAAACAGGAAAAATCGCCAAACAAGCCGACGGTGCTGTAACCGTCCAGCTAGGCGAAACGATCGTCATCGTTGCCGCCGTAGGCGCTACCAAAGCCAAGGAAGGCCAGGATTTCTTCCCGCTGACGGTCGACTATCGTGAAAAGGCCGCAGCCGCCGGAAAATTCCCCGGCGGTTACTTCAAACGTGAAGGCCGGCCTACCGAAAAAGAAATCCTCACTTCCCGGCTCATCGATCGTCCGATCCGTCCTCTCTTTCCCCGCGGATGGTACAATGAAGTTCAGGTCCAATCCATCGTGCTGAGCGCCGACGGCGAGAACGACCCCGACATGCTGGCCGTGGTGGGCGCTTCGACCGCGCTCATGGTCAGTGACATTCCCTGGGCGGGACCTATCGGGGCCGTCCGTGTCGGTCGTGTCAACGGCCAGTTCGTGGCGAATCCCACGCACAGCCAAATGTGTGAGAGCGACCTCGACCTGGTCTATGTCGGCAATGAAACGGATCTCGTCATGTTCGAAGGTTCGGCCAAGGAGATCACCGAGGCCGATTTCAACGCGGCGCTGAAGTTCGGCCACGAAGCCATTCAGCCGACTATTGCCGCCCAGAAAGAACTGGCCGCCCGCGTCGGGAAACCCAAGCGCCAAATCACGCTCAAGGTTGTGCCCGACGAGATTCTCAACGAAGCCAAAGCCCTCGCCGGTGACCGCATCGTTGCGGCGCTGCTGACGCCCGGCAAAATGGCCCGAGAGGCTGCCGTCACTGCGCTGACGGAGGAAATCGCCAAGAAGCTCGTGGAAAAGTTCGGTGAAGAAAAAGTGACCGAATTCGTGCTCAAGGACGCCTTTTACTACATTCAAAAGGAAGCCGTTCGCGGCCTGATTATGAACGAGGGCAAGCGGCTTGACGGTCGGGATTTCGAGACCGTCCGCCCCATCTATAGTGAAGTCGGTTTGCTGCCTCGGGCGCACGGCTCCGCGCTTTTCCAGCGCGGCGAAACCCAGGCGGTGGCGCTTTGCACGCTTGGCACCGGTGAGGACGCCCAGGAGTTTGACTCCTACACCGGCGGCGCCAGCGAAAAGAAGTTCATCCTGCACTACAACTTCCCCAACTTCTCAGTCGGCGAGACGGGCCGCATTTCCGGCCCGGGCCGTCGCGAAATCGGGCATGGCGCCCTGGCGGAACGCTCGCTCGAACCCATGGTGCCCGTCGAGACCTACCCGTATTCGATTCGGATTACCAGTGAGATCATGGAGTCCAACGGCTCCTCTTCGATGGCCTCGGTTTGCGGCGGCTGTCTTGCGCTCATGGACGCTGGCGTGCCGATGGCTCGGCCAGTGGGGGGCATCAGCATCGGGCTCTGCACCGAACACGATGACCAGGACAAGATCTCCAAATACAAATTGCTCACGGACATCATCGGTTGGGAAGACGGGTTCTGCGACATGGACTGCAAGCTCGCCGGCACCGAGAAGGGCATCACCGGTTTTCAGCTTGATCTGAAGCTCAAGGGCATACCGCACAGCCTCATGGCCGAAGCCGTGGAGAAGGCGCGTGTCGCCCGGCTCCACGTCCTCGCCGAAATGGCCAAGGTTCTCGCTGAGCCGCGCAAAGAACTCAGCAAATACGCGCCGCGCATCGAGACCATCAAGATTAACCCCGAAAAGATCGGCGCGCTGATCGGGCCGGGTGGCAAGAATATCAAGAAGCTGGTCGAGGAATCCGGCTGCGAAATTAACATCGAGGACGACGGTACCGTCAACATCTACTCGGTTTCCGAAGACGGCATGAAGATCGCCCGCGATGCGATCATGGGCATGACTGCCGAAGCCGAGGTGGGCAAAATCTACCGGGGCAAAGTGGTCACCATTAAAGATTTCGGCGCCTTCGTGGAATTCCTCCCGGGCAAAGACGGCCTCGTGCATATCAGTGAGCTGGCGAACTTCCGGGTTAAACAAACCGAAGACATCGTCAAGCTTGGCGACGAGATCTGGGTGAAATGCCTGGGCGTCGATGAAAAGGGCAGGGTGCGGCTTTCACGCCGGGCGGCCATGGCCGAGCGCGATCAGCAGATGTCAGGCGGAGAACCGGGCGAGAGACCCGAGCCGCCGCCGCCTTCCGCCGGGGCTGAACCACGCTCCGAACGTAGCGACCGAGGCGACTATCGCGGCGGTCGCGAGCATCGTGGTGATCGGGACCGTCGCGGCGACCGTGGCCCGCGGGGTGATCGCGGGGATCGGGGTGGCCGTGGCGAACGAGGTGATCGTGGCTACCGCGGGGGTGACCGCGCACCCAGCCGAGCCGGTGACCACACCAGTGATCGTTCGCCCGACCGACCCGCTGACTCTGGTGATCGCGGTGAAACCCGCGACCGAGGCGGCGAGAGAAGTGAACGCGACGGCCGGGCTGACCGCGGCCAGCAGGGAGAAGTTCGCGAAGGCGGCGATCAGGAACCTTCTCGTTTGGATTAATCCAGTTGATGCCTGCTTTCGGGAGCGAACTGCGTCGCAGTTCGCTCCCCGGATGCGTCAGTGCCGTCTGAGCATCAAACGGTGGTCCACTCTCCTGGTCTGGTGGTACTCGAGCGCCGGCAGGTCTGTCATCGTGGGCGACTCCGTTTCATCCAGAATCCCTTTGGCCATTGCTTGCAGCGCTCGCCAGCGGGGCCAATCCAGGTCCGGCGCGTGTGCTGTTTGACGCAGCAGGCTGCGCCATTCAATGATCACGCGGTCAATGTCGCCGGCTCCAAGCAGATCAGTCACCCAGAGGTGCTTGTTCAGGGGATTTTTGTGCACCGACGCCACAACCTGCTCCGCGCCCGCTCCATACTTGGGCGGCACACCATTCTCTAGATACCCCGCAACCGATAGCAGGCCGTACCTCTCATGGCAAACGATCGCCATCCGGCCACCCCAGCGGTTGTCCTCGCCACAAAACCGGAAGCCTCCGTCCAGGTTTGCCAGGTCGTAGATCAGCTCATCCAACGGATAGCTTTCCTCTTCAAGCGCTGCGGCGATCGCCAGACCGTCGCCTTGAGAAAAGAAACTCACCACCCGCCCGCGCAGGGTCGGCACGCCGCGCGTATCCACCAACCCCAGCCGGCGCCAGAGCATCGCGGTTCCGGTCGCGGTCGAGAGCTGCTTGCACACCGGCACCAGCATGCAGCGGGCGCAATCATAGGGCAGCGTCTCCCGCTCGATCGGATGCCAGATGGCTGTCCCGTGGGAATCCACTGGCACCCGCATCGTGAGGCCGGCGATACTGACCCGGGCCACGATTTGATGCCCTTGATCAACCAGGCCAAGCATAGGTGTCTTCTGCTCCATCAGCCGCTTTTCGATCAGAGGAACGATGTGTTGCACCCACACCGACGCCGTTGCCTGGCGCCCGTTCCAGTTCGTCAGCCGGCGAACCCATTTCGCGATCACTACGCGGTCCTGGCTCAGTCGCTCTGCCACCGTCAGTGACCGGCCGTAGACCTGGCCCCCGGCCCCTTCGGCTACCACACACAGCGTCCCGGTGCCGACTTTTTCGAGCGCGCTCGGAACAGACAGCGCCGGGACAAACCCGAGCGCCTTGGCGCCGCCGGCGCGCGGGGTTTCCGCTGAGGCGTCCGCCGCGTCGCCGGGTTTGGCACCGCCTTCCGCCTTCCAAGGGACCACAATATCTTTCAGCGCCGTGTGGACCCATTGGCCCATCGGTTCCCAATCGCCGCGGCTGTTGAGAATTTCCCGCACTCGCTTGCGGACATGCCGGGCGCGCTCCGCGTCCGTCCGCAGGCCGCAAGGCACACCCGAGTGGCGCAGAGATTCCTCCACCCCAAGGAAAATTGGCTTGGTGGTGAAGAGCCGTTCCTGCACCTGGACCGCTTCGGTAAATGGGTCGCGTCTGTGCACCGCCGCGGCGCTCATGATCCCGAGCAACGCCGCCCAGTCGACCGACGCGGTGCGTGAGAGGTGACAGGGATGCGCATCCAGCAGCCGCAATTCGTTGGCGGTGACCAGCACGTAGCCGGTCTCATCCAGGCCGCGCCGGCCCGCGCGCCCGAACATCTGCAGAATTTCGTCTGGCCGCAGCAATTGCTCGGCTTCCTCCCGGCGATAAGACTCCGCCGCCAGCGCGGCGCTCCGCAGCGAGAAATTAATGCCGGCGGCCAGGCCCATCGTGGCGACTACGACCCTGAGTTGCCCCGCCTTGGCCAAAGGTTCGATCACTCCGGCCCGGACCGCATAGCTCAATCCGCTATGGTGGTAGGCGACCCGGCTCTTGAGCAACTTTGCCAAATGGTCGCCGACGATCAGCTTCTGCTCAGTGCTCAGCGCCAGCGGATTCGGGGTGGGCAGTTGACGCGACAGTTCGGTCGCCATGGATTCTGCGGACTGGCGCCGCGGAGCAAAGATCAGGATCGGCCCCAGGTCCTCAGCCAGTGCTTTCGCGACCAGTCGCGGCCAGTAGCCTCTGATTTCAGCAGGAACGTGGTAGCTGAGACTATGCGCGTGAACCTCTTCAAGCGGCACCGGGCGCTGGTCGTGCGTGACCACACTCGCCCGCCGCCCCAGCCGCCGCAGCCATTTGGCAACGTCCTGAGGGTTCGCGACGCTTCCGCTCAGCAGCAGCAGTTGGGTGCCTGGCGGCGCCAGCGCGATCGCCAGTTCATAGTTCAGCCCGCGATCCGGGTCGCTGAGCATTTGGTACTCATCGACCACCAACAGCGATGGGCCATCCCCCTGGATGAGCCTGTTCTTTTGGGTTTCAAGGGTGGCGACGAGGACCGGTGCCTGGAGGTTTTCCGCCAGGTCGCCCGTCGCGATGCCTACATTCCACCCGCGTGCGCGCCATTCTGCCAGCTTGTCGTTCGCCAGCGCGCGCGTCGGCACCGTGTAGATCGCTTGCCCGCGATTCTTTCCCTGGTTGGACCAGAGCTCAAAGATCAGCGTCTTGCCCGAGCCCGTGGGGGCTTGCACGACCACATCGTCCCCGGCGCGCAGCGCCGCCACCGCCTGCTGTTGCCACAGGTCCGGAACCGCCACCTGGTTCAGCGCCGGTAGCTCGGCAAATGGTGAAACGAAGCTCGACACCCCTGGAAGATAACCAATCGGGATGGATTCCGAAACCCCTTAAGCCTCGAAAAGGTATCCGCTCAGTCTCGGGTCGGAGCGCCGAGTTGCACTCGGCTTACACGCGGCCGTCGGCGCGCGGACTTCAGTCCGCAGCGATGATCAGTTACCAATTCTGTCCGTTGAGGTCACCAGGGGGAATACTTTCGTTGTCCTTTGCTCTCGCCTCCCAACGAACAGCGGCCGGCGCGCGGACTTCAGTCCGCAGCAATGATCAGTTGCCAGTCGTGTCCGAACAGGTGGCGGGCCCCTGGACGTCGGACCTTGCTGCGCTCTCAGGTCCGCGCGCCGGCCCTTTTTCGGGGCTCGGAACCTCTTCACCTCGACCGCTACGGTCGGCTGCATCTGAATCTCTGTGCCGGTGCGGTCGAAGTTCTCCCTCTCCTCGGGGAGAGGGCCGGGGTGAGGGGAAATTTGTCTGTGCCCGCCGAACGTGTGCAGAAACCGAGCCGCGCCCCTTTCTGTTGCTTGCCGCCACCCTGATCACACTCCGATCACGCTTCGAAATTATAGGGGTTTGACTTGGATCGACGGCAATCTTAGATTTTAGCGCGCATGTTAGCGGCTCATTCCAAAACGGTGCCTTCGGCAAAGGATGCGGTGCATCCTGCCCCAGGGCATTCCTGGAAGGAGATCATCGACCCCGTCGAGCCGTTCCTTGACTCCGTCAGCCAGCGCCTGGCCCTGCAGGTCAAGAATTTTGAGCCCGAAACCATTCCTTACGCGGATTATGCGCTCAACGGCCAGGGAAAACATCTCCGACCGGCGCTGGTCGCTTTGACGGCGAAAGCACTCGGCAAAATCAATGATGCTCACGTGACCGTCGCCGTCATCATCGAAATGGTCCACCTGGCCACGCTGGTTCATGATGACGTCATGGACGAGGCCGAGATCCGCCGAGGCCGCCTCACCCTCGCCGCCAACTGGGGCAACGACATCGCTGTGCTCTTCGGGGATTGTCTTTTTGCGCGCGCGTTGACCCTCGCGGCCAGTTTTCCCACGCCCGATATCTGCCGCGCGGTCGCCATGGCCACCAACACCGTGTGCACCGGGGAGATCCTGCAAACCCAGCACCGGGGCGATTTCGGGTTCACCCGCGAAAAGTATTTCAGAGTGCTCGAGATGAAGACCGCTGAGCTGTTCGCCCTGTCCTGCGAACTCAGCGCCCTCCTGAGCGGCGCCAATCCCGAGGTGCGCCGCCGGTTTCGTGACTTCGGCCTCGCCTTCGGCACCGCCTACCAGGTTTACGACGACTGCATCGACCTCTTCGGCTCTGAATCCGTCGCCGGCAAGTCGTTGGGTACCGACCTCACCAAGGGCAAGCTCACCTTGCCTTTGCTGCTCGCGTGGGAACAGGCGGACGGCCCGGACCGCGCGCAACTCAGCCATTTGGTACAGGCCTATGGACCCGGCTCGGTCAAAGGCATAGGCGACTTGTTGGCCAAATACCAGACCCTGGGAGCTTCGCTGGGCGTGATGCGGCAATACCTCGACCGCGCTCGCCAGATCCTTCTTTCTCTGCCTCTGTCGGATGGTCGCGCGGGGTTGCTGGGCCTGGCCGACTACTTGGGACGTCAAACCGACGCACTGTCGGCCGTTCCCGAAAGCACCCTGTGATTATGGCCGAGCCGGCGAGCCGCAAGGAGCCGACAGCGAAACTTCCACCAGCCGAGACCCCGGTGCCAGTTCCCACCGATGAAGCGGTGCTCGTGCGGCAGGCACGCCACGGCGACCTCGGTGCCTATGACGAACTCGTCCGCCGTTATCAGGAGCGCATTTACGCCACGGTTTATCACATGACCGCCAACCACGAGGACGCCAACGACCTCGCCCAGGAGGCGTTCATCAAGGCCTTCCAGGCCTTGCGATCCTTCAAAGGCGGCTCCAGTTTCTACACTTGGGTTTACCGCATCGCCGTTAATAAAACCATCAACTTCCTCAAACAGCGCAAAAATCGAGCCCAAATGAGCCTCGATGACATCGATTTCAATGCCGAACACGATCCCGACCTCGTCGCGCTTATCTCCGACAAAACCCCTCGACGCGAGGCGACCCTCGGCGAGCTTCAGGAAAAATTGAACGCCGCCATGCAGCGGCTGTCAGAACCTCATAGATTGGTCGTTACATTGCACGATGTGCAGGGCTTGTCGCACGAAGAGATTGCCGAAATCATGGACTGCAATATCGGGACCGTTCGGTCCCGTCTCTTTTACGCCCGGCAGCAGTTGCAGGCCTACTTGTCGGACTATTTGAAATGAACATGAATTCCGAGCAGGACGACTTCCAGCAGTTGCGCCGTTTGCTGGTTCTCAAGCGCTACGAGCAGCCGCCCCCGGGATATTTCCACACCTTCTCCCAGCGCGTCATTCTTCGTATCCGCTCCGCCGAACCGGCCCCCGAATCCTCCATTTTCGCCCTCCTTTCCTGGGACGCGCCCTGGCTGCAGCGCCTCCTCGGAAGCCTCCAAACCCGGCCCGCCGTCGCCGGTGGGTTTGGCTTTGCAGTTTGTGGCTTGCTACTCGCCGGTCTGTTGTTCTCCGAAAGCCCCAACCGCGCCTCCGAACTTTCCGGAAGTCCGTTAGCCTTCACTGCCTCCATTCCTCCAACCGGTTTGCAGGCTGGACCAGCCACCGACGCTGTTTTCCAGCGCGTCTCCGCTCCTTCAGGGCTCTCGACTGGGATGACCTCTCCCGCCCAGCCCGGCAATTCACTCTTTCAACAGCTAAAAGACATCCAGGGCCCGCACCGGGCCCAGCTCCTCGAATCGGTCGTTCCTCCGGAACTGGGCCAGTAAGCGCCTTGGCGCCTGCGGTACCGCCCCCCCGTCTTCTAAGACAATTTCAGCGTTTCAGCTTCCTCCCCCTCACATCGTCACCCTGGCCGAATTCACCGCCAGCATCGTGGCCCTGCGCAACCTCGGCCAGCAGCCCCCTTCGCCCGAGCTCCTCTTCCTCCGCTCCATCCGCGAGCTGCTTCATCCTTCTGCCGGGCAGCCATCTGATCCGCCGCCTCCACGAGTGGGCGATTCCGCTGTACTGCAGCCAGAAGAGGTGAGTATCTTCGGTGGCGAGCGCTTTGGGTTGCCGCCGGATAACTTCTCGAGCCCGCTGAATGGCTTCTTCCGTTTTCATTTGGTTTTTGCCCCGCACCTTGCGGCTGCTACTTGCACAAGTACGGTCCAAGGCAAAAAAATTCTTACCGGTTGAAATACGCTAACCACGCGTCGTATAATTGGGTCCGGGTGGCTGATCATGAAGAGCCTACACAAACTGATGGCGGCCAAACCCGGCAAAAAATACGCTAACCGGCCGTCGCATAAACAAAGTTAGCCCAGAAAACGGTTCGTCCGCATTGCCGCTATGAGAAAGGGCTACACCAAGCTTACGAAGGAAGATTTCGCGGACTTCCCCGTGTGGGAGCTCCAGGGATCGCTGACGACAGCAGAGCCTTACAAGGACAAGATCCCGTTCAAAGCAGACCGGTTTCGCGCATTCTTTGTGCGCACAGCGTTTACCCTGGCTGACAAGACGAAGATGACCGGATGGACGATGATTTGCGTGCCACCCTATGAGCTGCATTCGCTAAGCCCGACCATCTTGACTGGCGACGGACCCGTCGATCTGACCAAGTTGGCAAAGCAGCCAAAGCGGAAAGACATCGAACGAGCTTGCAGCCGTATCGGAAGGACAGTTGCCGAGATATTTCCCCTGGAGTTCCAGACCGATGTCCCAGTTCCAGATGGGCCTGCAAGGGGCAGAATGACAGGATTTTTGCACCGATTCCAGTACGAGGATGACAACGGGTGGCGGCAGCATATCGATATAGTCTATCGGACTGCTAGTGAGGTTGACGCTGCCATCAACCAGTTCCAGGAGAAGGAGGCGGCGAGAAAAGCGGCCCTGAAACCTTCCGCCGACGAGCAAGCGCTGATCAAGGCAGCCAAGGCCGGGCATGTGGCGAAGCTCAAGTCACTGCTGGCTAAAGGGGTTGATTTCAACCGGGGCGGGATTCTTGAAGATGGAGGTTACACTCGAAAAAAGGTTACGGCACTTATGTTGGCGGCGGGAGCTGGACAGGAAGCTGCCGTTCGCGCTTTGCTTGAAACCGGTGCCGCTATTCACGCAGCCGACGACACCAATGAACCGCGCCAGAGTAATAGCACAGCCCTGGCCTACGCGTGTCGGGCAGGGCAAACAGAGGTGGCTCGGCTGCTTTTGGAAGCGGGCGCTGACCCGAACCATCGACTTTCTTACGGTCACACAATCCTCGATGAATCGTGCTATGAGGCGCCGCTGGAATTGATTCGACTGCTGCTAGCACACGGCGGTGACCCCAATGCGTCGTGCGGAAAGTCGGATTACTTTGCCCTGAGGCGCGCTGTATCATCGAACCGTTTGGATGTTGTTCAGCTTTTGCTTGAGAACGGTGCAGATGTCAACGGCGTGGACGATGACGGCGAGACGCCGTTGATCTACGCTTCCAGAGGGTTGCGCTTGGAAATCGTCCGCCTTCTCCTTGAGAAGGGTGCGAGTGTGTCGAGCCAAACCCAAGGCAAACTCACCACACTGCATCGAGTCGTCATCAGCCTCTCAGACCTTGATCCCGAGTTGGATGCAGCGGCAACTGAAACCTTCGCCCAGGGCATGCAGATCGTGCGACTGCTTCTGGAAAACGGCGCAGACCTCAATGCAGTTTCGAAATATGCCGATACGCCTCGAAGCTTGGCCAAGAACTGTAAGTTTCCCGGGCTTTTGACGTTTTTGAACAAGGCCGCAGGAGAATGAAATGGGCTAACCAAATCGGTCGAGCGAACCGCCGCCCCGCTTCTACGCTCAACGCTGGCCGCCAATTCGCGAGTGCCCCGTGCGCTCTACCGTCCCTGTCGGCGGCGGTCGCTCACCTCTGACGTTCGACAGCACAGGCGACCTGGAGAACGGCATGAACTGGTTCCATCGGCAAGTGTGTAGTTCCGGGCGGTGGCGACGCCGGCTCGAGAGGGAATTGCTCGCCTGGGCGTTGCAAGGAGTGCAGTTGGGTGACGACGTGTTGGAAATCGGCCCAGGACCGGGCGTCACGACCGACCTGTTGCGGGGCCGGACGCAGCACCTGACGGCCCTTGAGGTGGATGCGACCGCGGCCGCCGCGCTACAGAAGCGCTTAGACGGCTCGGGCGTTTGCATCATCCACGGCGACGGAGCAGCGATGCCGTTCGCGGCCTGCTCCTTCTCCGGCGTGGTGTCGCTCACGATGCTGCACCACGTCCCGAAAGTGGCGTTGCAGGACCGCCTCCTGGCCGAGGCGCGGCGGGTGTTGCGTCCCGGCGGCGTCTTCGCCGGGTTCGATGGCGTGGGCTCCTTTCTCTTCCGGCTGATCCACCTCGGCGACACGTACATGGCAGTCAACCCGGACACGCTTCGGCGGCGGCTGGAGGCGGCCGGCTTCACGGACGTGGCCGTGGAGCGGAGAGGCACGCGGTTCCGCTTTCGCGCCACCCGCAAGTAATCCGCATGACAACATCGCCGAACTTGGCTGCTGCAGTGGACGCGCCGATGGGCTTCTGCTTGCATGGGCTGCCTCCTGGTCGGCGCGCCACTGAGCAGCGACGTTCGGTGCCAATCGTATGCCCCTATACACGATAATTGCCGATCATGACGGCGGGACGTATATCGCTCAGCACCGCGCGCGATCAGCTACAGCCGCGCTTGCCAAATGGCTCCAGGATGACGACTCAGGCAAGCCCATCCACCGAGGACGGCGTGCGACGAGGGACCGACTGAGGAGCGATCTGCTCGACCCGGACAGCAAGCTTGTGCCTCTGGACGGGCGGGTGCACGTTTGGTGCACGGCCGTGATCGTGAGGAATACGCTCTTGCTTCTCAATGTGGTGGAGACCAAAGCATGAGCAGCGAACAAATCACTCGACCGAATGCGGGCGGGCCACCTCGGTTGCGAACGCGGACGCGCTGGGCCTTCCGCATCGCTCAGTTTCATCGTTAGCCTAGTATCGATGAAACACACGTCTCTGATCTTCTTAACGGCTTTGCTTGTTTGCGGGTGTTCGCATACCCGGACGCCATCCACTGGTCAGACCGTTGCCCCTCCTTCAGCGTTCTCTGGGCGATACTCAAACGAAACCCTCACCTACGAATTCAAGGGGGACCGATGCTTCGCTTATGTTGGCGGCAAGCTCGCGTCGGAATCAACCTTCTACCTAAAAGGTCGCAAGCTGTATATATCGCCAAATCTGGCGGACATCCCCAAGATGATCCGTAAAGCGTACTGCGTCTTTCGTGTTGAAGGTGATATCATTATTGCGAGTCATCTTGAGGACGTTAAAACGGGTGACAGGTTCGAGACCCATTTAGCTGGCACGCTCAAACTGAAGAAAGAAGGCTCGAGCCAATGAAACCGGCTAACCCTTTAGTGCAGCAGACGCGGGACTCGCGCTTCAGTCGATTCGGGCACCAGTGGCCCCGCGCTGCTGACCATCGTCGTTAACGTCACTCTCCCGACACCAAGCGTTGCAGGACCAGCACACCTGAACCCACGTTTTACCCCCGCCCTTTTCCCAATCCTCCTGCGTCTTTGCCCTTCTTGCGCCTCTTCGCGGCCCCTCCCCGCTCCGCCCTCCCCCATTTCACCCTTTCAGCGTCTCAGCGTTTCAGTATTTGTCCCTCAACTCTCAACTCGCTTTGGCTTTCCTCCTTCAGCCTTTAGCCTTTATCCCTTAGCCTTTCCCCCTTGCCTTTCCCCCTCCATTCCGACCCCACCCGAACCCGCGCGACCCCGCCCGACCCGCCAGCGCCGCAGCCGAGTGCCCTCCGCCACCTTTCGCCCAGTGCGCCAATCAGCCAGGTGGTGGTGACGGAGCGCTCTGCGAGCGCGTTTTGCGTCTTGTGGAGCAGGGGAGGCGGTGCTACAGTTCCGCCGCTCATTTGGTTGCCTCGGTAGCTCAATGGTAGAGCAGTTGACTCTTAATCAATTGGTTCTAGGTTCAAGTCCTAGCCGGGGTACCACCTCTCTTGACGCCTCAACCCTCCGTTTGTGCGCTCGGCCTTCCTCCGAATGTCGTGATTGTTCGGTCCTTCTCCCGGGTGGGGTCGCCGTAGGGCAGGCACTTCCCTGCCCGATAGGGCAGCTCAACACTGGTCTAAAGTTTCGAAGGAGAGTTCGACAAGAACGGCAGATTGGCGATCGCCGACCGTAAACAACCCTGAAGTCCGGTCACGGGCAGGATGTCTGGCCTGCGGAGTTGGGGGCCCAGGTGCGTTTCGGCAAGCTTCAGCAACGGTTCAGCGTTTCCGCTGGCCGAGGCGACGACCAGATCGCGGCCATGAAAGACGACCACGCAGCATTTGATGCCGCGAAGGGAAACCTTGCGGTGCGGGAAATAGACGGCCACGAATTGCCCCTCTTCTGCCACACCCACTATGCGGTCCCAACCCCGCGACTTCATCGCGCGATCGGCGGAGGCAAACAGCGCCCTGAAGTCTGTCGTTGTGGCGTCGTGCTGCAGTTTATAGACGCCCACTTCCGCGCCGTGGACCGCGTCGATCGCGGCGCGCGGCTCGGGCGGCATCTCAAACAGGCGCGACCCGGCCCGGATCAATGCCGTAGTGAAGCCGCCTACACGCAGCGCAACGGTTTTGTCCCAGGGGCCCGGCACAGCCGACATCACGCTGGCGCGGAGGGCGGCCGTTG
>DATDCV010000559.1:0-9439 GCA_036524155.1 Verrucomicrobiia bacterium | reverse complement strand
AGCGGAAAGTTCCACGGGGCGATGATGACGCCCAGGCCCCTGGCTCGCCACTCCTGGACGTTCGATTCTCCGGCGACCCTCTGCGTGCGTTGGGGCCGGCCCAGGTCGCGCATGACCGTGGCGTAGAAGTTGCAGAAGTCGATCGCCTCGGCCACATCCGCGTCGGCCTCGGTCCAGTTTTTGCTGGCTTCGAGCACCTCGAGCGCGCAGAGGTCAGCTTTGTCGCGGTGCATCAAGAAGGCGACTTTTTCAAGCACAAGCGCGCGCTCATTTGGGGGTGTGCGTCCCCACGACGGCTGCGCCGCGCGAGCCGCCGCCAGCGCCAGTTCAGCCTCTTTAACGCCCGCTTGGGCCGCGTAGCCGACAACTTCCTTCTGGTTGGCGGGATTGAGAGAGGGCGACCAGTCGGCTGTCGAAACCGGTTTGTTGTTAATCACCAGCGGATACCTCCGGCCAAGTCCGGCTCTCACTTGTTTCAGCGCCGCCCGTATCTTTTCGCGTTCCCCGGGTATCGTGAAATCAGTGTGCGGTTCGTTCTGGAACGTCGAAGAACTCTGCCGGCTCGGTGCGTCCGCGGTAACCGACATGTCGTTGGGGCTGACGGCTGGCGCCACGCTCGCTGGGCTTTGCAGCAGTTCCTCGCGGCTGCTACCTTTGGCAAACTTGCTGGCGAGAAATCCCTCGTTGGAAGTATTCTCCAGCAGGCGCCGGACGAAATAAGCGATACCCGGCAGGAGTTCTCCCACGGGACAGTATTCGCGCAAACGCAAGCCGAGCTGCCGCACAGCCGCTTTGATTGGGTCCGCCATTCCATAGAGCATTTGGAACTCGAGGTTTCGCCGGTCGAGCGCGAGGTGGTCGGCGTGTGCGAGAACATGGGCGATGCTCCGCACGTTATGGGTTCCGAACGCCGCGTCGAGGACGCTGTCGTTTTCGAGCAGAAGCAGCGAGAGTTTTTCGAAATTGGCGTCGGATTGGGCTTTGTGCAAAAACACCGGCACGGGCCAGCGGCGCTGTTGGGCGATGATCGTTTCGTAATCCCAATAGGCGCCCTTTACGAGCCGGACGGTGACACGGCGGCGCTGCTGCCGTGACCAACTGATAATCCGGCGCAGGTCCTGTTCGCAATCTCTCAGATAAGCTTGCAGTGCCAGGCCGCAGGCGGGACTCGTGGCGAATTCCTCCTCGGCAAAAATGGTTTGAAACAAGCGCAGAGTCAGCTCCTTGAGCGCGTAGCTCTCCATGTCCAGGTTCACGAAAGCGCTGAGTTGTTTGGCCCGCCGAAGAATCGGGCGCAGCCGGGCTGAGATTTTACTGATCGCCGTATCCGGATCCGTGGGGTGGATCTGGGAATAAAGAGCCGAGACCTTGACTGAGAGGTTCAACGTGGGCAGCGGACCTCTGGCGGTGAGGTTGCTTTGGCAGACTGGCCATTGGGCGATTTCGTTCCCGAGCGCATCCATCAGGTCCAGATAACGTTGAGCATAGCGGTCGGCCTCGACTTCGCTCACAACGGCTTCTCCAAGCACATCAACAGTGAACGCGACGTTCTGTTCGCTCAAGCTGCGGAGGGTGGCGAGGATTTCTTTTGGTTCGTTGCCCAACATGAATTGGCGGGCCATGCCGGTCACCTGGGATTTGACGCCGGCGCCGAGCAGCCAGGAGGCGCCGCCGGCGGCCTTCAAGCCCAAGCGCAGCGCGGGAGAAAGCTCCACTTGATCCGGGCCCAGGTACTCATCGAGGTGCCGCGCGATCTCGGATGAAGAAGTCAGAGTGGGCAGCACATCGACAAAGCGGAAGAGCTGCGTTTTGAAATGCTCATCACGCATCGCCCAGTCCATCATCGTGCCGTAAAATCCTTTTCTGCTGAAAAGCGACGGCGGTTCGGCAGCATCCATCAGCGCAAAGATCTTTTCGCCCCACTGGCGCGTGGCGGCTTCGATGTCGGCTGGCGATGAAGGGGTGCTTAGGGTCCCGGCAGGGGTGGTGTGGACCGTGCTCACAAAACGATTCTGGACCAACCTGGAGTCGTTCGCAAGCGGCTGGTGCTGGAGGTATGTGAGCGGGATTTGATTAACTGATCCCAGGGGTTCTGGTATAAGGAGATTACGACCCGGTGCTGGGACCCTATGAACGCGAATGCCCCCCTTTGTTTGAGGCTAAAGGCGACCCTTGCCATAGCCTTCGCTCTAATGCTGTCCGGCGCAGGCGCCGGCCAATACAACCTTGCCTATTGGCGCGAGGTTGGTTCCTACGAAAACGCAGGCAACCATTCCGCCTATGTGCATGTTTGGGACGAGAACGGCCAACCGCTTGCCGGGAAGCAGATCTATACGTCCTGGGGCGTGCTGCTGGGAACGACTGATGCCAACGGTTTTGTGGAGATCGTGCTATTGCGCCCGAATGGTTACGATTTCCAGGTGCGCGACGGCGTCAGCACGTCCGACACTACGCCGGTCCTCAGCGTCGAGCGCCCGCCCAATTGGGGTCATTATTCGTTCGAGGTTGGCTTTCTCTACCAGCGGACTACCGGCAATGCGGGCCTGTTCGACACGAATTATTTCGGGATCGTCAACGCTTCAGGCGCGGACTCCTGTCTCGACCTCAGTGCGCCGTGCATGGCGAGCCTGGCGTATTATTCGACCTCTCCGACCGGTTATTGCAGCGACCAATACGAGCTGGGAACCTGGACAGCTTCGCACGGCCAGACTTTCGTTGCGAGAGGCAATCGCATTGTCGCGGTCAAGGGCATGATGGCCGCGGGCTACAATGTCCACTATTACTGGACGGCCCAGGTGTTCGAAGGCGGGCCGACCGGTACCCCGATAGGGCCGGCGCGCAGCACGCGCCTGATGGTGGACGGCGAGTACTTCCCGATACTGGTCAAATGGGCGGTGAACGAGGTGCAGGTCGTGCCGGGCCGAACCTACTACCTGCGGATCACCGCCACCGGCGGGTTGAATGTGTGGCGCGTCAACCGCAATAATTACGCGAACGGCAATTACTACCAGAACGATGTGGCCGTTTCCGGCTCCGAGTTGATGGGACTTGTCGTGTGCGCCAGCTACACCAACGCGGGACCGCTGGGGCAATTGAGCGGTTCAGTGAGGGATGCCGGGAACAACCCAATCGGGGGCGCGGTCGTCAGCGTTCTGAACCCCCCGCTGTATGCGACAACGGCATCGGATGGCAGTTACACATTGCCACTTGTTCCTGCGGGCACCTATGATGTAAGCGCGACCAGGGGCGGCTATACGGCAGGCCTCAATCGCGGGATCATCGTCAACCCTGACCTCACCACCGCGTGCAACTTCAACCTTTCGCTCCAGTCCACCAATATGGGCAGCGGCATCGTTACCAACGGCGCCAGTTACCTGCAGCCGTTCGAAACTCTGCCGACCTGGACTTCCTCGTTCGACGCTTCGTGGGGCAGCACGGCTGCTTTTTCCCTGGAGGCCTCCGGCCAAACCGGGAATGCCCTGCAGGCGACCCGCACAGGACCCGGGTCCTCCGCGCGCGTGCAGGTCTTTCCGGTGCGGCCCAACACCCCCTATTCCGTCTCTGTCTGGATTCGCTGTCCGAGCTTTAGTTCTCCGTTCTGGGCGGAATGCGCCTACAAGGCGGGCAATTTCAGCGCGCAGGATTTCGACGGCAACTCCGGCACGTGGACCCTGATCCGGAAATTCTCTGACACCGGCGAGAACGGCAACGGAAACGTCTGGAGGCAATACAGGATGAATTTCACCAGTGCTGGCAGCGGACAGGTCAGCATCGGCTTCAAGCTGGGCGCCTCGACCGGCACGGGGCCGACCGTGCGCTGGGACCAACTGGCCATCGTGTGTTTGGCCCTGCCCGGAGTGGCGGGCGCGGTGGCTGAGTCGCCGGAAAACGTCACCGTGCACTTTGCTGAACCCGTAAACGAGTCGGCAGCGACGAACGTCGCAAACTACTCTCTCTCCGGGGCGGGAGTCGCCGTCCCGCTGCTCCAGGCCATGCTCTTCCAAAAAACGAATGTCGCGCTGGCTACCGCGCGCCAAACGAAACGGGTCGACTACACGCTGAGCGTGTCCAACGTTATCAATTCCCTCCAGCCGGCAACGGTGACAGGACTCAATGGCCTGGTGGGGGTTCGGGTTCCGTTGTCACTGATCACACCTGGTGATGCCACCCTTTGGAAATATGAGCAAAGCGGGTCGGATTTGAGCACGGCATGGCGCGCCTCAACGTATGACGATTCCGGCTGGCCAAGCGGCGCCGCCCTGTTCGCCCAATCAAGCGTTTCGTTGCCTGAGCCGATCCGGACCGCTTTGTCGACCGCGCCCGGCCGAGTGACCTACTACTTCCGGAGACCATTCCTGCTCCCGGCCGGCATCACGAACGCGCAACTTCGCCTGCGTACGCTGGTAGCCGACGGCGCGATATTCTGGCTGAATAATGCCGAGCTGTTCAGGCTGGGGATCACCAACACCCCCGCATTTTTCACGACGCCGGCATCGCGTTCGGTGGCTCTCCCGGCCTATGAGGGCCCGTTTGACGTGGGCGCTCCCGGGTTGGCGCAAGGCACGAATATGCTCGCTGTCGAAGTACACCGGAGAGATCCCGCTGGTTCACAAGTGGTGTTCGGCGCGGAGGTCGAGGCGTTGGTACTGCCGTCGCAACTTCCCTTTCCCGTGCTCCAGTTCGAACGCGTGGCCGACGCCCTGAGCTTGAACTGGAGCGACCCCGCGCTGAGCCTTGAGATGGCGACGAATGTCGGCGGCCCGTGGATTTTGCAGCCCGGAGTGGCAAGCTCGGCGGTGTTTCCTATGACCAACACTACTGGCTTCTTTCGCCTGCGCGAATGAGGCCGGGTTGCGATGTGCCGGCGGCTCGGTGTCAATACTGCGCTACCACCCGGGCAGAGCCGATGTTGCCGGGCAGCAGGACCCAATCACCCTGCAGTTTCTTCCACTTGCTGCCATTAACAGTCACGTTCCTGAGCGGCTCTTCATTCGGTGTGCGGAACCGCAAACGGATTTCCTTGGGCGGATTGCGAGCCGGACCATCCAGGCTGGCGGTGATCTGATTTCCCGCCGCGGTATACAGAATACTCACTCGGCCGAAATGCGTTGCCGCCCGTTCGAGGCCGCATTTCTGGCCGGCCTTGAGCCATTCGCGGGGGACGGCCTGGCCGAGGAGCAACTGGTCGCCGCTCTCGCGGAGGAACAGATAGCGCAGCCAGCCGCAGGCGTTCGACTCGTCCGAGCTTTTGTAGTGGTCGCCGCGCCAGTCACCCATCTCCGGCAACGCATGTTCGGTGTTCATGTGGACGTCGGGGAAATGGCTGACAGCAATGGCGTTAAAGGTGGCGCGCAGCGCGTGCTTCACGTCGTCGCGGTACAAATAGGGCTCGACATCCAGCAACAAACAGGCCTGCATCGACATGCCGCCGCGACCGAACCACCATTTGTCAAAATCATCGAGCGTATAGCCGTATTGGTTCGAAAGGTACAGATTGTCCTCGTAATCTTTGAGAATCCATTCGGCCTCCGGCGAGCGAGGGTTCAGAGCGCCGGTGATGAGCAAGTGGAGAGAGCCCTCGAGGGTTTCGCAAATCCAGCCGAAACTCCGGCCACGGCGGTGCACATAGGAAGGGATCTTGGGCACGGCGGTGCCGTCGCGCAGGCGCACGACGGGAGAGCGCCGGCTGGCGGCGCGGAAATTCGCAAGCAGCGCGGTATGGAATGCATCGGCTGCCTGGCGAATCCGCCTCGCCTCCGGATGTTTGATTTGCTCCAGCGCCCACGCGGCGGAGTCGAGCCCACGCCAGGTATAACAGCTCGTTGAGAGCCAGGTCCACCAGTCGCCGATGTCTTCGAGGCTGCCGGCGGGGAGAAGGCCGCGCTCGAGTTCGTGGCGGTCGGCCGTGCGCTTTGTTTCACGGATGATCCAATCGGCGCCGGCGATGATGCCGGTGGCGGCGGACCGGAGCCACTCGCCGTCACGCGTGAAACGATAATGCTCGGCCATCATCCAGAGGATCCAGCCGTGATGTTGGTTGTAGCCGCCGGCTTCATAACCGCCCGCTCCGTACAACACACCTTCTTTCGTGGAGAAATCTCCGGGCAATGCAACTGTGCCCTGGTAATGAAGCCAGGCATCGAGGCACTCTTGGGCCTCACGATGGTAACCGCGGCGGTCCAGGTCCACCACCATCATGCACGATTCGTTGCCATAGGCGCCGTAGGAAAATGAGCCAACCCGGGCAAAGCGGCGGTTGCTGTTGGGCTCACGCTCGCAATTGATGAGCAGGTGCCCGGCGTCGGCCCGATAGAATGTGTCCAAAACCGGTTCCGGCGTGATCAGCTTTGAGCCTTCCGCGAGCCGCCGATGCCAATACCCGGCCACTGCCAGGCGTTGGGCCTCAAAATCCAAACGCGCAAGCGCCTCTTGTTCGTCTTTCCCGGTCAGGAGCAGGTAGGGGATTTTCACGAATACCTGTTTCGATTCACCAGGCGCCAGAGTCCAGTTCCACACCAGCCTGTCGTTCGCGGATCCGCCTTTCGCATCCGCGATGACCTGCGCCCGGACCTTATCGCCGACCCAGACAAGACCTTGATCATCAACCCGCAGCGCCGGCTTCGAGTCAGCCGCGCTGTATTCGAAAGGAAGGCTGGCCGTTTTTGGGGATGCGGAAGCGTTCGTGAACACGAAGCGGGCAAGGCAGACGGCGAACGCATCTGCTTCCGGCACCGCCCCATCTGCTCTAGTGCCCGGAAGTTCGGTGACAAAAGCGGTTTGGATCGTTCGCAGACCGTCAGCATCCCACGTCGTGGTGCAGATTGGGGCGCTATCCTCTTCGAGCGAGCGGTCCACCGGTTGTCGGTCCGGCCCAAATCGGAAGCGCGCCGGGGCCGGCTCGAGATTCAGGCGCGGGGTGTCTCTGCCGGGTCGGCCTTTCAAGTAATGATCGTTGTGCCGGCACTGGATCGTGCCGTTGGCCTCGAGCAGGAACCGCTGGCGACCGCCGTCCAGCCCCATCGGAAAGTAAATGCGTGATTTCTTCGGCGGCATGCTGTCCCAGGCGGCGCGCCAGGTTTGCTCAGGCATTGCGGCAACGCGGTCGTAGAGTGTTTTGTCGCCTTTGGTTTTCTGCTCGGCCTCCACAGCCGCGTAATTCCGGTCGTCGCCGTCCGGGAGGATCGCCACGCCGAACGACGGCAGAAACAGCGCGCCGTTCCTGAGGTCGTCGGCCGCGAACGTGAATGTATCTTTTCCATTGCGGACGGTCACCAGCGTGCGATCGAACGTGTTTGGGTCCGCGTTGGCCGAGCACTCCAGCGCGAGAGGAGTCTCGAGCCTCGCGCCTTTCCGCACTGAAACGCCGCCATTGAAAGCCGACACCTGCAGGGAACCGGACGGCGTGTTCTTCCACGCCAGGGTGACGTTACGTTTTTCCACGACCGAATCCGTTAAGGCCTCGATGCGCGTGATCTTGGGGAGCGTCGAATCCGAACGCACGCGGAGCTTGAGCGTGTAGCGGAACGCCGCCGGGTAATCTGCCAGCTTTGGGAATTCCTTCTGATTCACAGGACGGAAGCTGAAGCTAATCTTCGAACCGTCGCCGCTCGCTTCGGCGTCGGCTTGCCGCCAGGCGTATTTGTACCAGTTGCCGAGCTCCATCCAGCCGACATCGCCGCCGCCGGGCTCGCGGTCTTTGGGCAGGTGTTGCTGGGGCCATCGGCTGCCCCAATACTCAAGTTTCAGGCCGTCGGGCGACGGTGCCGCGCCTTCGAAATGCACGACTACCTGGTGAATCTCGCGCGGGTCTTCCCACAAGAGGCCGTTGCCCTCCGGCAGCGGTAGTGCGAACGGCGCAGCATCGAAGGTGGCCCCGAGTGCCGGGACCGAGATGAGAAACAGCAGGCCAGGAAGGCAGTTAATCTTCATAGGTTGATGTCCGCGTTTGGGTATAATCGAAACGCGGGGCGGCGCAAGCAAAGATGGCTGGATGCAGCCCGACCCACGAAGACAAAGCGACGTTTTTCCTGAGAGCGGTCGGACGCGAGAAGCTGCCCGGCCTTGGCCAGGCCCGCCGACAGGCCTTCAGTTTTGAGGCGGCCTTATTTCCGGCCGTTAAGGGCGTTGATCGTGCGGGAGTAAATTTCCTCCGGCGAACCCTCCGCCAGCACGGACACCAACAACCCCCGAGCCCCGTAGAAGTCCGCCAGGGGCGCGGTGCTCTTTTCGTAGGCCTGCATCCGCACGCGAACGGCTTCCGGCCGGTCGTCCTCCCGCTGGTAGAGCTTCCCGCCGCAGTGATCGCAAACGCCTTCAACTTTGGGCGGCCGGGTTACAACGTGGAAGACGGCCTTGCAGTTCGAGCAGGTGCGCCGGCCGCTGAGTCGCGCCACTACTTTTTCGAGCGGCAGGTCGTAGTTGATGACCGCTTCAAGTTTCACCTGCGCGGCTTCCAGCAATCCCTCCAGCGCTTGTGCCTGGGCCACGGTCCGTGGAAAGCCGTCGAGGAGAAATCCGCCTTCACATTTGAGGCAATTGACGCGCTCGGCGACAATATCCAGCACGGTCTGATCGGGCACCAGCTCACCCCGTTTCATGAATTCGAGGGCGGCACCCAGCGCGGGAGTTCGCTCACAGGGGCTCAAGCCCTTCGCGGCGCGGAAGATATCGCCGGTGGAAAGGTGACAGGCCCCCAAACGGGCGGAAAGCAATTCGGCTTGGGTCCCCTTGCCGACGCCGGGAGCACCCAGAAGAACGAGGCGTGAGGGAAGGGCTTGCGGCGTGGGGGGCGGCTGGCATTGTGCGGTGCCTGCTTTGAGCCAGGCGCTTCGATCCGTTTTTGTTTTTTGCATGGTGTTTGTGCTCGCAGGCCGGTCGGACTGTCAGGAATTTCGTCGTACGAAGCCGACGCCTCATAAGGGACGCCCAACCCGCTACCAGCATCATACCCTTAATTGAACCCGTGTCACTCACAACACGCAATTTGCACATTGCTCCCCATCTTTTGACCGGCGCGTGCGCGGCCGACGCGCAGCGTGCTTGCGAGTCGGTGAGAATCGCCCGGCTGGTGCGGTGCATTCGCTCCGTGGCTTGCTCGCCTTCTGCTCCGACCGGGGCGGACCTTGGGATTACCAGTGGCGACGATGGCCGTAAAAGCCGTGGTGATAGCCAAAGCCCCCAAACCGGAACCCCAAGGAGATGGTCGGGCCACAATACGGTGCGTAGTATCCCCCGTAATAACCGCCATAATACGGGGCATAGTAACCGTAATAGGCGGAGGTCGCGGCCGGGTATGGGATTACATAAACCGTGGAGGGCGGCGGCTCAGGTTCTGGTTGCACGTATACCGGCGCAGGAACTGCGGGGGCAGCAACATACGGCGGCACCGACGCAACTGTGGATTCCGGAGCTGGCGTTGGCTGGGCGAGCGCTGGCTGGG
>DATDCV010000558.1:0-33424 GCA_036524155.1 Verrucomicrobiia bacterium | reverse complement strand
GGTCGGGTAACGCGGGTCGTGTTGCACCAGATTCGTGTAGCATAACGCGTAGGCGCCAATCAGGCGTTGCACGATGCCCAGGCCGGTGCGTTCGACATTGAGATTCTCGCCTGTCCGCGCGACCGGCCGGTTGGCGATGATTCCCTCAACGTCCCATTCGTTCGCATACAAAAGGAACCTCACGAGCGATTGCTCGTCATCGGGGTCGCCGCCGGCGTCGGTCTCGATTATGTATCGCAGACGATCGGTTTGGACGGGGCTCGCTTCGGCAGGTACCACGAACGGGCCGCAGCACCATAGAAAAAGCAACCCAACGGCGCAGGCGAAGAGTTGTTGCGGGTATGAAGTCATGCGCGCTGCTCCAAAGTATCGACGGCGCAAGGATAATCACCAGCCGAT
This sequence comes from Verrucomicrobiia bacterium, assembly GCA_036524155.1. Taxonomy (GTDB): domain Bacteria; phylum Verrucomicrobiota; class Verrucomicrobiia; order Limisphaerales; family UBA8199; genus DATDCV01. The sequence goes on along the minus strand of DATDCV010000558.1, from coordinate 33,025 downwards.
AAAACCGCCGACGTGGGCTTCCCCTCCGCTGTCAGCAGGACGACGGCCGCCAGCGGGCAAGGTCACTCGGGCGAGAGTTCCCAGGCCGGCCAAACTGCCGATGCCAGCATTGAAGATTAACCGAGCCTGCTGGGAGGGGCAGTGAGCCGTACGGTCCTCTCCAGGATCCCGTCACTGCCGTCATCGCCGCTCGCGTGCTCCAGGAGAAACGACACTAGTGGCGGGCGAGGGTCCGTAACGTATAGCCCCCAGCGCATTGGTCGCCCTGGCGCGGACCTGGCCGTCTGAGTCATCCAGGAGCTTCAGAAGGACCGGAACGGCCTGCTCTGCATACCCTGTAATAACCATCCCGGCATATTGACGGGCAAAAGAATATTTGTCTTCGAGGAGCGGAATTACCGCCGGAATGATCAGGTCCGGCTTTGCGTCCCGACCGTGAATCCGCTGAGTTTGCACGTAGGTGCGCAGCGCGGAGGCAGTGTCGGCGCGAACATATTGCGCGTCGTCCTTCAGGTTTCCCAGGAGGGTGGGCAAAGCCGATTCAGCCAGCCCATTCGACTCGGACCCGAGCAGCAGGTCAACTCCGTGCGTGGCGGCATCGCGGACTTCCGGTGAAAAGTGTACCAGGCCGTTAGTCAACTGCACGAACGCCTCGGGGACGATCGGTGTCGTGAATGCCAGTGCCCTTGCGCCGGCATAGGCGCTTTCCTGGTTCCCGCTTACCAAAAGCGAGACAAAGGATGCAATGGCTGATTTAATCTCGGGCCCAATGAACCTGAGAGCGGCCGCCGCGTTGTAACGACGATCATCTCCCTGGCTAGACGGATCCCGATCATCCAGGATTGTCAGGAACTCGGGCAACGCATTCGTCCCGCATTCAGCAATGGCACGTTCCGCCAAGGTCCGGACGCTGGGATCGGAGCTCTGAAGATCGGCGATCCATCCATCCAACGGCTTTAATCTGACCCATTCGGGAACTTGCTTCGGATGATTTGTCGGAGTTTGGGCACCGGCCTCTGGCAATGCCGCGTGCGACACCAGCTTGTAGCGCAGCTTCACGCCGCGCGGGTTTTCGGTAAAGCCGGTGATTTCCAGAAGCCCTTCGACTCCGTCACGCGTCGAAAATGCGATGGGGTGGGTGGTCAAATTGGTAGAACGAAACCAGAGCGAAAAATGCTTCTCTTTCAAAAAAAACGCGGGTGCTTCATTAGTCGGTCCCTCCATCTGGTCCGCCGTGAGATCATCCCAAATGTTGGTTACGCCCGCCAGCGAGCCAACGAGAGGATTCTTAGCCGGCAACTCATGCTGAGCGTTGTAGGTCTGCCATTCGGCCACTGACCGAAAGCGGGGAATCAGGTCCTGTGGGACCGGGTCGTATGGGAAGATGTATGTTCCCATACCCAGAGTCAGTAGCCCAAAGGGACTATGAAACTTGTCGGTGCTGGCACAGAAGCCGATATCCACACCGCTTTTCATGACCCATTGCATAAAGGCGCTGGGTGGGGTCGAGTCGTTCGCATCCCCATCAACGTAGGAATGGCGCAAGACGTCCCCGGTGCGCAAGGACAGGAAATCGCACTCGTTCCCACGGATACTCAACGTCCGCTCGATTACCGGGCCGAAAACCGCTGTCGGCTTTTTATCACCCTCCACGGTTGGGTGACTTCCTGGCAACAAATCTTGTTTTTTGCCTGCCAGAAGGTCCTTAAGATCCTCATCCAAAGCCGTTTGATGGCCTTTCCAAACCGCCAGGAGCAAGAGGCCGATCACCAAAAGCGCCCCGATGGTCAAGAACGCGACGGTGCGGCGCCCCACATGACCTATGAATGCCCGGTCTACTCGACTTTCAGAAACCTCCGATGGTTTCCGGTCTCCTGGGAGTCTATTCTCCTGCGCACCCGAGTTTTGGGATCGGCTGATGGTCTCCACAGCCGTCTTCACCTGGCTGGCCTGCTGATAGCGGCGCTCGGGCTCCGCCGCCAACGCGCGCAACACAACTTCATCCAGTCGAACATCCACCTGGACTTTTTGGGAGGGCGGCTCGATATGCTTGCCCGGCAATTCACCGGTTAGCATCTGGTATAAGACGACGCCCAAGGCATAAATGTCAGCCCGATGATCCACCTCCGCAGGATGCGTCACCTGCTCTGGTGCCATGTAGTGGGGCGTGCCCATCACCTTGCCGGCTTGAGTCAGGAGTGGCGAGTCCGGCATCATCGTGCCTGCCGGTGCGGTGGGCTCTCGGCTGCTCTCCATCAACTTGACCAAACCGAAATCCGCCACTTTAACCCGGCCCTGTCGGTCCAGCAGGATGTTCTCCGGTTTGATATCACGGTGGACGAGGCCCTGGTCGTGGGCGTATTGCAGCGCATCGCAAATCTGCGGCACAATTGCCAGCGCCTCGCGCGAGGACACACGCCCGTTGTGAATGAGCTGGCCCAGGCTCACGCCGTCCACGAATTCCATCAGAAAATAGAACTGCCCATCCGCGCGCCCAAAGTCATAGATCGTGACGATCCCGGGATGGTTCAGCCTGGCCATCGCCTTGGCTTCCCGTGCAAAGCGTTCGGCAAAGGCGGGATCCTCTCCGATACCGCCAGGCAGCAGCTTGAGGGCGACCACCCGGTCAAGTTCGCGCTGACGGGCTTTGTAAACGGCGCCCATCCCGCCTTGGCCGATGAAGGCGAGGATTTCCAATTGCGGAAACAAGGCCGCCAGTTCAGCGGGTGCGGGCGGGGTAATAACGCGCCTGCTTTCGCCGCTTACTGCGGGCTCCGTCGGAGTGGCGTGCAAGAACCCCGCCGCACAGCGGGGGCACACCAGCCCGAGCAGGCCGGCGGGCATTTCGGTTCCGCACCGCGGGCATTTTCGACTCGGATTCTCGTTCATCACCCTCTCAATACGAATTGCGGGTGCTTTGTTACACTCGATCGCCACCTCGGCTCGGCTCACCCATGGCTCAGCACCTCCAGAACATAGCGAACCTCCTCGTCGATCTCTTCCGGAGCCGAAATGGTCTCAGCGATCGCCTCGCGAAAGACCTCGCGAAACCGCCGACGCAGCCGATGCACCGCGACCCTCGCCGCCCCTTCCGTCGTCTGCAACACGGCGGCCAGCTCGCCATAAGGAATGGTGCCGCGTTCGGCCGTCAGGTGGGGTTTCAATTGCCGGAACTCGTCGATCTTTCCGGCAGTTTCGTATTCCTGTTCCAAGCGCTCCATGCTCTCGCCCAGCAACGTCAGCGCCCATTGACGGTCATAAACGCGATCCGGGGTCGCCGAATCGGCACACTCCTGCTGGAAGCGCGTTTCTCCCAGCCTCGTGTCGAAGGAGAGGTGAGTGTGGCCCCGGCCGCGCCTGCTTGCCCGAAGCCGCTCCCATTCATTGGCCAGAAACCGCTTCAAAGCCATCTTCAGAAACGTGCGGAACCTCCCTTTCTGCGGCTCCACCACTCGCAAATAGTCCTTTTCCAAAAGCCGCGCGAAGAACGCCTGCGTCAGGTCTTGTGCATCATGCGGCGAATAGCCCGAGCTGCGGGTGAAGGCATAGAGGGGATACCAATAAGTCCGGCAGAGAATCTCCAGCGCCTGCGCGCAATCCGGCGAGGCCTTGTCCTTGGCCGCCAGCACAACCGACCAATGGGTAGTGAGGAACAGCCCTTGGGGCTCCGCTTGATTTTGGGCCTCGCCTTCACTCGTCGGCATACAGATTCACTATACGAGTAGTCTTTTGGAATTGCAGTAAGGTAGCATTGTGGATTCGGGCCCAAACAAAACAAGCTGACAGCCTTCGCGGCTTAAATAAAACTGGGCGCCACATGGCAATCCTGGATCAACTCTTCCGCCTCCCGGAGAACAAGACCTCGGTCAGGCAGGAGATAACCGCCGGTCTCACCACTTTCGCCGCGATGGCCTATATCCTGGCCGTCAACCCGGTAGTCCTGGCGGCCGGCGGCATGGACAAGGGCGCGGTGATCACGGCGACCGCGTTGGCCTCCGCGGTCATGACCGCGGTCATGGCGCTCGCAACGAATTATCCACTCGCCCTGGCGCCAGGGATGGGCATGAACGCTTTCTTTGCCTATACGATTTGCGTCGGCATGGGAGTTCCGTGGCAGCCCGCGCTGGCGATGACTTTTGTCAGCGGCATGCTCTTCCTGGTGCTATCGGTCAGCGGGCTCCGGCAAAAGATCATCGAAGCCATTCCCCTGGAAATGAAACTGGCTATTTCCGCCGGGATTGGCCTGTTCATCGCATTCATCGGTTTGAAGAACGGCGGGATCATTATCAGCGACCCGGTCACGTTCGTCCGTATCGGCAACTTGTCTTCTCCCGCGTGCCTGATGGTGCTGGGCGGGATCATCCTGGTTTCCGTGCTGGTCTGGCGCAGAATCCACGGGGCGATCATCCTCACTGTATTGGCTCTTACTGCCATTGGATTGTTCGTGCCAGGGAATCAACCGGGGCAAACGATGGTCACTCGCCCGGACACGCTGATCGCGATGCCGGCTTCACTGGCTCCGACCTTCTTGAAACTCGATTTCAGCTATGTCCTGGCGAATCTCGGCAAATGTATTCCGGTCATCCTGGCGATCCTGTTCGTAGACGTCTTCGACAACATGGGAACTCTGATCGGCGTCACCTCGCGGGCGGGTTTGCTGGATGAAAAAGGCAACTTGCCGCGAGTGGGCCGGGTGCTGGCGGCCGACGCCACCGCAGCCATGGTCGGGTCCTGCCTCGGCACTTCGACCGTCACCAGCTACATTGAATCGGCAGCCGGAGTGGAGGAAGGCGGCCGCACCGGACTAACCGCTCTCGTTGTGGCGGGCTGTTTCCTGCTCGCGCTGTTTCTTCATCCGCTCTTCCTGGCAATCCCCGCCGTTGCAACCGCCCCGGCCCTGGTGATCGTGGGCATTTTCATGATGCAGAGCATCGCCAGGCTCGACCTCGCGGACTTTGCCAAGGCAGTGCCGGCGGTGCTGACGATTGTTCTGATGCCGTTGAGCTTCAGTATCAGCGAAGGGCTGTCCATCGGCTTCGTGGCTTACGTCGCGCTGATGGCGGGCATCGGCCGCGGCCGTGAGGTGACCTGGATCGGGTATCTGCTCGCCATGCTGTTCCTGCTGCACATGCTGTGGCGCTGAAACCGGAAAGGCAACAGGAGCACGGCGGTCCTTTGTTCTCAACCATTGCCAGCGGGGACGCGGAGGTTATTCTTTGTTCGGAATTGCGAATCGGCGGGTTCTTAGTGGCAAGATGACGATGTCAGAAAGCCAAGAATTGTTGGCGGAATACGCCAAGAACGGCTCCGAAGCAGCCTTTCGTAAGCTCGTCAGCAGCTACGTCGATCTGGTGTATTCAACGGCGTTTCGAATTGTGGGCCGAGACCAGGCGCTGGCAGAGGATGTTACCCAAACAGTGTTTGTCGATTTGGCTCGGAAAGCCAGGACCCTCTCGCCGAAGGTCATGCTGGGGGGGTGGTTACACCGGAACACCTGTTTCGCCGCGGCGAAAGCGGTGCGGGGCGAGCAGCGTCGTCGAGAGCGTGAAAGGCAAGCCGTTGAAATGAATGCGCTGATGAATGACTCGGAGGAAAACTATGCGGATGTGGCCCCGATTCTTGATGAGGCAATAAATCAGATGGAGCCAGAGGACCGGTTGGCGGTGCTGCTGCGGTTCTATGAGCGTCAGGATTTCCGCTCGATTGGCTGTGCAGTGGGAACGAGCGAGGATGGCGCCCGGATGCGAGTGAACCGGGCGTTGGAGAAGCTGCATGCGCTGCTGCGCCAAAAGGGCGTGACCGCGTCGGTAGCCGCCGTGGGGTCGGTGCTGACTGTCGAGGCTGTCACAGCCGCGCCCGCCGGCCTATCGAGCAAAGTAGCGACGGCAGCGTTCGCCGGTTCGTCAGGCGCCCTTGGACTGATGAGCGTGCTGGCTAAATGCACAACCCTCGCAGGCGGCGTTAAGGTGGCGCTGGTTCTTGTGATCTCGACGGTCGTGGTAACCCTCGTGGGCAGCTATGCTTCCCAGCGCCAGCAGTCGCGCCAGACGAGTGCCAATGACGTATTTAGCGTGCCCTTGTCTGCGAAGAGCGATTCTCGTATCGCGGACCCAAGCGGCCTTGGGCGAAGCATCCGCGCTGCCAGGCCGACCCTCGCCGACCTCACGAACGCCAAACAGGAGCTTCGGGCACTGCTGGAGAGACCGCAGCAACAGACGCAATATCCGCCACAGCAACTCATCGCCGCGCTAAGCCGTTTTGGCCCCGAGTGGTTGGAAGCAATCCCGATTTTGCTCGAGCGAACGGATACGCCGGATTTCGAGACCCGGAAGTGGGCGTTGTACGGGATCTGGGAAATGTTCGTGAACCTCAGAGCGGTGCCAGAGCGCAGTCCGGCGCCGGAAATCCAGGCGCAGGCGCTCTTTCTTGTCCGGCCAAGGCTTTCAACTATCCTTGGTTCGCCCTCAGAACCCATTGAACTGCGTCGCATCGCCGCCCAAACGCTTGTGCCTTCGTGGGCGGTGCGCAAGACCATCACTGCTTCCGGCAAGGAGGAGATTATCGTACCCCCACGACCACTGGACGAGGCAACCTTGGCAGATATCATTGCCGTGCTTCAATCCAAGGACAGAAAGTCGGAGGGGTTACGTTTCGAGCTGGTTCAGCCGCTGCTAACGCAGCAGGTCGCGAGCTTTCCTGAGGAAGGACGCACGATCCGGAACGCTTTGGCCCCTTTGCTCGAGCAGGGGGATTCCAGGCAGCAGTTGTTGGCGGCGTTTGCACTGGCGGCCCTCCCGGGCGAAAGGCCGCCGGGCCTGGTGGACATTTTTGTCGGGGCCCTGGACATGCGAGGCAAGACCGATCTGTCTTACACCTACCGTGCGGCCGATGCCCTGGGCATGATGGGTGCCGAAGCCAAGGAGGCGGCGCCCGCCCTCCTGGCATTCGCCGAAGCCACCAAAAGCTGGGGCACAGCCGACTATCGAGAGCGCGCCCTGGAAGCGGCCTGCCGTATCCAGCCGGAGCTGCGCCAAAAATATCCAGAGATCGATGCGAAACTGAAGAAGGAGGAAGCCGCCCAGCTCCAGACAGCCGCATCTCCCTCAGCACCGCTGAGGTTTGCTGACCTGGGTACGGCGCTGGCCGATCCAGCGATGGGCACGAACGTCCTGGGCATGCTGGTTGGGCAGGTCAAACAGTCGGCGGATCCCGGTCAGAAGCGACAGGAACTGCTGGCAGAACTTCTTACCCTTTGGGGCAACGCTCCCGAACCTCAGCGGGGGCCTATCCAGCGGGCTATGGATACACTCCAGGCTACGCGGGACCAGCAAGATGGGAAGGAGCCTCCCGCGCTTTCGTTGCGAGCCTTGCTGGTGGACGGGCGCGTTTTATTGCTGGAACAGAAGACCACCAAGGAGCCGGCGCTCCATGAACTATTCAACCAGTGGGATGCCTGGTACCGCGCAAACCCGACAGAGGACAAAGTGACCTGCGAGAGGTTTCAGGAACTCTCGCAGGCGATCAACCAAGTGGATTCTGAATTTCACAAGGCATGGCTGAAACAAGTGTCTGAAACCTACCCCAACCTGGACCGGGTGATCGGAGGAGAAAAGCGGTGAATGGGGTGAGCCAGTCATCACCGCCCTTTCCAGCGGGCTGAAAGTCGTCGGTTAACCACTTTGGTGACCGGCGGGAATTCGCCAAAATCCGCTTCGAACGGTGTTTCACTGGCGTTTTCCAGCATGAAATGGAGCAGGACGTTTTCACCGAGGAGGTACTCCTTGTTGTCGCACTCGATGGTGACTTTTGCACCCCGTGGCACGGGAAATTTGGCATTGGCACCCACCCGTTCCACTTCGCTGAGTATGTGAATGCTCTGCGTGGTTGTGCGGGCAGCGTGATGACCCCACGCCGACCCGCCGGTTCAGGGGAGGAAAATGAAACGCGGGCGGAGCTTCGGTCACCGGCCCTGAGCTCGCCTGAGCAGGAAGATGACACATTATAGATGACGGACGCCTTTCCTTTTATTTTCCAGAGAATTGCCATCAGCGGCCAGTCGGGATATCGTTGCTTCACTGTCTCCATTCGCAACGATGAAGATTACTGATGATTACAGGGCCAAGTACCGGCTTTGGGCGCGGCAGGTTCGGACGATCCCTGCCGGGCCGCCGGTGCGCATTCCCGGCTTCAAGAGTGCGCGGTTTGCGAGCCACGCCGAGATGAATGCCTGGAAAAAGTCAGTGCTCCGGTTGCTGGCGGAGGCATCCCGTGGAAATGGATGAACTGATTCAGCAATTGAACGCCCGTGGGGTCCGCTATCTGCTCATTGGAGGCCAGGCGATGCGCCTGGCTGGAATGCCCCGCTACTCAATGGATTGGGATTTCTTTATCCCCCCGCACGACCAGGATAACTTCGCGCGCCTCAATGCGCTGCTTGAATCGGAGCTAGACGAGCCCGTCGTTCCTTTGGGTGCCCACGGAGAGAATTTCGTTCAGACCTATCAGACGCGGTGGGGAGTGTTGCAGTTCCATTTGGGCGTGCCTGGTGTGCCGCGTTTCGACCAGGCAGAACAGGCAGGTCGCGTGCGCAAGACGGAGCAAGGAACGGAAGTCCATTGTCTTTCAGCCGCTCACCTGCTTGCTGCAAAGCAAGCGGCCAATCGCCCGCAGGATCAAGCGGATATCGAATTTCTCCAAGAGCTCCAGCGCTTGGGGAAACTCAGCTGATGCAGCCCCGAACACAACCGGGTCATATCGCTCCATTGCGGAAGGCCCGTCCGAGTCAGGGCTTTGTTACGGGAAAGCGCCTGATGATTGGAAAGTCGCCCACCAATTCGAAGCTGTGCTCCTCCAGCCGGCCGGGACGACGAACCCGAACCTGCTGCACACCTTGGTTGTGAGGATTGCAGGCCACGACCAGGAGCGCCTTGCCGTCTCCCGACAGCTTAGTGCGAACCAGGGGCTCCTGGTATAGATTCGCGTAACTGGGGTATCGCTCATCGCCGACCCGCCAAACGTTGCCTTTGGAGGATTTGATCTCGGGCATCTCCCAAGGAGTTCCGGCCTCGATGATGTCCTTGTTGCGGCTGGCCTGCCACATCCCCAGGACATGGAAATTGTAAAAGCCGAAATATTTCATGTAATAGTTTAGATCCACCTCCGCCCCGTTGATGGCGCGTTTGACGATGGGTTCCCGCGCCCGCCAGTCGGAATAGTCCTGGAGTTCCTCAGAATAGCGGGTGCCAATTTCCCAGCACTGCAGACCATCCATTACACAATGGCCAAACAAGGAGAGGGCATAGGTGGACGAGGCTGGCACCTGGTGCTTGAGAGCTTCGCGGCGCACCTTGCCGCTGGCGTCGGTAAACCGGTATTGGGAGAGTGGGTAATTATCGACAAACTCGACCTGAATCCACGTGGAGAGAATATTGGGCACCCCGGGACGCGCGAGCTTTCCCTGCTCCCATTCCTGCACAAAAGCGTAAAGCTGCGAGGGTTTGGAGTTGTTAATCCAATAGACGGACGGATTGCCCAGGTTCAGGTTGCACCGGTTGAAGACCGGGTGCAGATCGGCGGAGGCGACTTCGTACTTTTCGCGCCATTGTTTGGCCCCTTTGAGATCAACCACGCCGGTTGGTTTGCCTTCCCAAATGCTGTCGAAGATGCGGAAAGAGGACCGGACCACCCCCACGCCCCAGCAGCCAATGAGAACGTCGGGATGAGAATTCCGCACCTTGCCAATGAGCGCGGCGAAGGCTTCGTACTGGAAATCCTTCCAGGAGTGGTGCCCGGGAGCCTCGAAGTCCGGGATGATGATGGCGCTTTGTTCGGCGTGGTGGTGAAAAGGCTCGATTTTCCAGTTTTTCGGATCGGTGGGGTCCGCCGTGAAACTGTCCTTCGCGCCATCATGAGGGATCCATTCATTGTCTCCAAACAGCAGGCCGCGTCGCTCCCGAGTGCCTTGAGCGCCATTGCGGGTCATGGCGCAGGGTGCGACATGAGTGAAACCGAAATCATACATCGGGCACTGGCCTTTGCGGTCCTGCTGCCGCGCCTTGGCCGCGCCCTGCCAGAGTGCATACTTGCCTCGGGGCAATGACCAGCCGGAAGGAAACCAGTCGCCCTCATCGAAATCGTACCCCAGGCGCCCGGTGGGAATGTGAAACCACGGCGGCAGATCGATCCTTTGTTTGCCGCCCAGCAACAGAATCTCCTGGTAGTTCTCCTTTACCTCCCAGGGTTTGGCGGGATTGTAGAACTCGACTGTGATGTTGACCGGCAAGCCGGAGAACTCGGCGCCAAACCTGTAATTCTTCAAAGGCCCGTCCATCGGCGAGCCCATGTTCAGCGTCCAGCGCTTGCCGCAGCCCTCAACCTGGTAACTGTCCCAGGCCGCATCCGTGACCGTCAACCCGTCCTCGGCCACCTCACATTTCATGGCCTGCACGTTGGCATGATTGCAGATGCCCGGCGTGATCTGCGGCCAAAGTTTCACCGCGCCTGGCTGACCATACGCCACCAGAGCGATGGTCACGCTTGCGAGCAGAGCGACAACCCGGCGGGTCAGGTGCATCGGGCAATTATATAAGCTACTTCCGGACCGACGCCAATCAACACTGCACAGAAAGGGGTTCTCAAGGCTTGATGACCAGGACATTAAAGGAGCGGCAGCCCGCCGCCAGCAATGGTGGCCGCCTGCACCCCCGGTGCAGCCGAATTGGCCGCTGCGCCACCAATCAGGTTAGGGCTGTTAGTGTTGGGCTCAAAGCGCATGGCCCTGGTGCCATTTGCTTTGAACTCCAAAGGTTGATTATCGGTCGTCCCGACAAAATCCGCACCGGCGACTGACCCGGCATTGCCGCGCAGATGCCAGTCGGTCGGCGAGGCTAATGTCAGGGTCTGTCCATTGGTCGTGACCGTGACGTTCGCTCCCACAGCCAGGTTCACGTTATCCCTGATTCCGTTAATGCTCGTGACAGACTGCCCGGCAGCCACGCGTTCGCCACACCGGCCTCAGGCGCGAAGACCGCGTAAGGCGCGGGTGTCAGCGGTTGCGGTGGGAACCGCTCAGTTTCCTGTCGTTCATATTTCTCTGTTCTATGGTTTGGTTTGATGGGAGGTGACTAACACCGCCTGGCAACTCTTCGGCTCCGCGTTTGGCCTTTCGCGTTCCTGCGAACTCCTGCCATGACAGGCTGGGTAAGGTCATCAGACGGTTTGCTTGCTGCGAGAACGTAAGAGTGCCTACTAGAAGTCAGCACTAATGTAAAGACAGTAGGAAACGTGGTGGGAACGGAAAATGAAAGAAGCCTACCTCTGAGGTTCAGGGTGTTTAGAACGGCGGGAGTGGCGGGGCTCGAACCCAGTGTGCGGATTTGCTGCAAGTGCCTAATTAACTGGCACCTATGGAGATCGGGTGAAAACGCAAAATCTCAGAAAACGCGTATATGCGCCCGTTTGAGGTAAAAGTTGGTAGGAAAGTGGTAGGAAGCAATTGTGCCCACAACCCGCTGGCAATTGCACGCAGGAGTGGCAACACGTTTGGGATCCTAGCAGGAAGCGGTTGTCCACGCCAGGCAAGGTATGGTTCTGACTGGGCCGCGATGAGAAACACCTCCCCCTGGCCAATGCCGTTTTCATTGGAAGGTCGGGGAAATGAGGTGAGTACAATGCCCTTTTAGCCGGAGGACTTGTGGAATCTGACCGATCTCTCCTTCACCTTTCCCCTTGGCGACCCGGCACCAAACTCACCGTGGGCCTCTCCTCCAGCGCTTTCGGTTCGTGCTGGGTCGATGACGCGACCGACCCGGCGCGCTTGGGACAAACGCCCTTAAGAAACTAAGTGAGTAAGGTTATCAGGAGCCGAGGAGTTTGAAGACAGGGCGGCGTCATTCTGTTGGAGTCGTCTTTTGTGACGGAGTTTCTCTTTAGCGCAGATAACTCATTCACGCCTGGCGGCCCGGTTTTCAGTGGTGCGACTGGGATTCTCGGGGGTATCAGGCACCGTGGCATAGGTGACTGGGTGAGTGCTGATGGTGGTGTCCATCAGTGCAAGGATCGCGTCCGTGCCCACCGCAACCTGGTGCGCGATGATGCCGGATTCGTCGATCAGGTAAGCCACCGGCGTGGCGAACATGGCGTAGCGGCGCGAGATCTCCCATTGCTGCTGCAACACCACGGGAAAGGTCAAGCCGTGTTCCTTGACCTTCGCGCGATTCTCCTTCGGGTCGCCGCGAGCGATCATCACGACTTTCACGACGGACGTGGGTTCACCCTTTCCTGGGGCTGAGCGCGAGCGTGCGTTGTTGCCATCCCGCCGGTAAAACCTTTGCAGCTCCGGCGCCAGGGTGTTGCACGGGCCGCAGTGCGGATCGGAGAAGACCAACAACACGCGCTGTCCGCGCAGCGCCGCCAAAGACAATTCGCCGCCATCCAGGCGCGGCAGTCGGAAACTGGGGGCGGCCGCTCCAGCCTTCAGGCCGTCGCGCTTGAGCCTGCTTCCTGCGAGCGACCGGTTGCCAAACCGACTCTCTCGGTCGTGACCGTTGTTGCATGTCGCACTTGAGGTGCTGAAGCTTTGATCTCCCTTTGACCTCTGGCCGCTGGCCTCTGACCTCTGATCGGAGGCCTCTTCACGTCGGCTGCTGCTGGGTTCCGAGAGTTCCAGGTCATCCAGCCATTGTTCGAGTGCTTCGAGCCGCAACAGGATGCGGCCATTTTGGCGGAGGAGTTGCCAGCCAAGCCAGCAGCAACCTGCGGCGAGGCAAAGAGCAAGAACACTTCCAATCAGGAGCAGGTCGTACATGGCCTTGTGTCAACCACTGCGTTCGAGTTTACCTGGTGGAGACAGGGCCACTTTCCTAAAAGCACCGTCCCCCGTAGGGGCAACAACTCGAACAATAGGAAACACAGGCGGGATTGCCCTTGCACCCATAGTCGGGCTTCTCGCACTTGCAGTGACCACGAAATCCGTTGGTTGCAGCGTGGGCCTGGTTGACCAGCCCCAGCGCCGCCAACGCAATCCCGGCGAGGCCGACGCCGAATTGCTTCAGCGCGCCGCGCCGCGAGACGGATTGGGCCAGACCCTTCGCCAGTTCATCAAATTTGTCGTTCATAACTCTCCTTTCCTTTTGGTTTTGTTCCTGCTGCGTTCACGGAGTAATCTTTGTGCCCGGCGGAATGATAGTTCCGTTCACAATCAAAGTGTTGTTCAACACGCTGCCGTCGAACGGATCGGTGACAGGGTTATCGTAATCGTAGCCGACCAGTTCGCCGTCCAGATCGGTGATATCATAGGTCGCCTGCTGGAGGTATTTGATGTCCTTGAGCGAGGCGTTGCCGAGCGAGACCGCCACGGCAGTGAATGTGAACATAGCTGCGGCAGGCATGTTGTCGGCCAGCGTATTGTTTTGAAATTCTCCCTGGAACTGGCCGGTCAGTGGATGATTGATCGAGCGGAGCGCATCGTTGGCGTCCACCACCACGCCGTAGGTGCGATTGCGGCTAAAGGTGTTACCTGCGGCCATGACGGTGAGTCGCGGTACCACCGTGCCTGAGCTTACGAGAGGGTTGATGGGCTTGATCGATGGGGAGTACATGAAGCACTTCATCCCGGTGCCCCCGTTGTCGCTGCACTCATTGCCCACTACCGTGGCCTCGGTCGTGAAGGGCGGGTCGTCGCGCACTTCGGCGACGGGCAGTGGTTCCAATTCCACTCGATTCGCGCCCACGTCAATTTGCGGCGCCAACCCATCCGCCTCGATGACGAACCCGCTGCTGAGCCCTGCCACTCTTCGATTTCCGACGATGAAACATTGCGAGGGGTGCTCTCGGCTGCCGCCCTTGGCCACAACGCCGGAGAAGCCCCCAGTAATCAGGTTGCCTTCAACACTCCCGGAGGCGCGCGTCGCATAGCAACCAAAGCCTCCGCGAGTCATCAGATTCTGGGAGATCGCGAAGCGCGAAACCCGATCCAGCCGGATTGCGGCACCACTTTGCGGATGGCTATTAAGAGAATCGAGATGGAAACCGCTCACAGTGACGTCGTCGCCTACGCCGCCGTCGGTCGAGCGCGAGAGGAGGATCAACGACTTGCCAGTGTCGGTGTAGTTGTCTTCCGTCGCGAGTAGAGTCTCGGTGCCGGGCACCATCCCGACGGGCAGGCCACGGGCATCGGCCGTGAGGACTGTGGAGCCTGCAAGAGTGAGGTTGGGCACGTTCAACAGGATGGGCAGCGCTTCGTACCGAGGGTTGTGGTTCAGCACCGGTGTTTCTTTGCTGCCAAGGTAGGTGCCCGCCGCCACGTGAATAACAATCCGCTCGCTCACCGGTATGGCCGCGGTCTGCCGGAGCACTCGGGCGTGCTCGACCGCATCAGTGATGCGCCAGTAGGGCCGCGCGCCCGAACCGTCGCCGTTCGCGTTGACGCTGGCGTCGGCGTAGAGGTCGGCTGCGTGCCCCTGTACTGCGAACAACCAAACCAGCACGATACCCGCGAAGCCGACGCCAAGCCTGTTAAACGATTCGCGCCGCGTGCCCGATCGCGCCAGGCCCTTGGTTAGTTCATCGAATTTAGTGTTCATAAGTAGCCCTTTCCAGATTCCATCAGCAGACTGAGCCGCAATAGGCGCTGCAATCGAAGTAAGACACACTGGACGGGTCGCACCCGTAATAGGGCTTATAGCAGCGGCAGTGGAACGGCTTTGGCCCGCCGCCAGCATTAGCGGAGCCCGGCTGTTCTCGAGCCTCCGCCTTGTTCGCCAAGCCAAGCGCCGCCAGCGCGATGCCCGCTAGGCCGGCGCCGAATTTCTTTAGCGCCCCGCGGCGCGTGACGGATTGGGCCAAGCCCTTTGCCAGTTTGTCGAATTTGTCGTTCATAACTTTCCTATCGTTTTCGGCCTATCGGTTTCCAGTTTGTCGTTCTACCTCTTGTTACCGGAAATTGTTCTGGGGATTACAAGAAATGTTGAGTTATTCTGAGCCCGCCAACGGAGCGCAACGGGTCCAAGAACAGCGCCCTTGCAAAATGCGCGAGGCCAGGCGTCTTGCCGCAGCATCTTGGCGCCTATTCCGCTTGCTAGTAGGGGGTGTCTACTGCTCCTTCTTGCTATCTGCCCACTGCTTGCCCAGCGCCTCCTCCGCTTCGGCGCGGAAGGCATCGAGGTCCTTCTTGTCTTCGGGAGAAAGATCTTGCTGGCCCTCGAGCCACTTGAGGGCCTTGCCGTAATAATCCTCGGCCGTCGTCTGGTCGCCAAGGCGCTGATAGCTCATTGAGAGGAAAAAGAAATCATGAGCGCTGCCACCGGCAGGGTCTGTTGTGATGCCCAACTCCAACGTGGCTACGGCGTTGGTGAATTGTCCGAGTCGGTAATAAACCACACCCAGCGTGTTCAGCTCGTTGTGGTTGGTCTTTCCCAGTTCCACCGCTTTGAGCGCCAGAGGCAGTGCTTTCGAGGGGGAGCGTATCTCTTTCGGTCCGGTCACGTAGTACCAAGCCAGGTTGTTATGGCCCAGTGCTGACTCTGAATCGGAGTCCAGTTGAACCGCCTTTTCAAGGATGTCCACGGCCTTTTGCGGCTGCTTCAAGTAAGAATGTACCCCGGCCAGGACGGTGGCATA
The DNA here is from genome assembly GCA_036524155.1 of Verrucomicrobiia bacterium. Taxonomy (GTDB): domain Bacteria; phylum Verrucomicrobiota; class Verrucomicrobiia; order Limisphaerales; family UBA8199; genus DATDCV01. The sequence continues at coordinate 17,407 of DATDCV010000558.1, read as the reverse complement.
TGCAAGATTGGTGTTTGAGAGCTCCACTGCCTTTAAGGCCATGGGAAGGGCGATTTCAGGCAGATCGAAGCTCCTTGGCCCTGTCAGGCAGAACCAAACGAGATTTGCGCAACCGCCCGGGTTTGGCGGCGGATGCTCCAGCACCTGGTGGTAGTCAGCCTGGGCCTTTTCGATTTCTCCGAGCTTCTGATAACAGTGGCCGCGCAAAAGGAAAGACCTGGCGTCATCGCCTGAAGACCCTCGCCCCCTTCGCCAAAGACATTCGCGAATGTCGTCGACAGCTTTACGGTTTTCGCCAATCTGTTCGTACGCCAGAGCGCGCTGCACGTAAGGTCCGGCTCCATTGGGTTCAAAGTCGATGGCTTCGGAGCATAATTCAATTACATCAGCCCATTGATTGGACTTCACCACCGAAGCGAAAAGCAGCTTTTCGAAAGCAGACGTGGCACGGGCCCTGTAGTCCGCGTCCCGCTCAGCGGCCTGTGCCAGGGCCGCCGCGCTTCCTTCTCGCTTTGCACGTTCATCTTCTGCAGGACGCATGGATGAATTGGCGATGTGGCGCGGAGCAGCCTGCTGCTGGTCACGATTAAAGTCGTGGTAAATATGCCACGCCCTTTGCATCATCGCTGGGGCGAGCGGCAGAACGGCGCCGGTGTCGTCAATCCGGTGGCCTGCAAGGCATTGGGACAATTCTGCGACGTCCTGTGCCGTTTGATTTGCCCTCGGGAGATCCCAAACAAATATCCAACCGTCGCTGGTCATGGTCACGACCCGCTGGGCATCGGGGCTGAAACAGGCTCGCAGCACGATAGCCTGGTGTTCAAACGGGGGGGTTACCGGCTCTCCGGTGGCAGCGTCCCAGACTCGCGCTGTTTGGTCCTCACTGGCTGTCACCACCAGGCGGCCATCGAAGGAGAACTCAGCCCAACGCACACTCCTCTGATGTTTGAGTGGAGGACCGGCAGGCTCGCCGGTGGTTGCATCCCAAACCCGCGCTGTATGGTCCCAACTCGCAGTGACGAGGTGTTTATTGTCCCGACTGAATGAGGCGTGAATGACTCCGCGATCATGCTGAAAGCTCCGTCTCAATCGCCGTCCAGTCACCAGGTCTGTAGCCCACACCTCGTTTTCAGTGAGGGCGCGCGGCGCGCAAGCGGGAACGGCGTGCCGGCCATCCCAGCTCAAAGCAACGCACGACACCGCCGACGCCAGCTTGCGGGGTAGAGTCAGCGGCCGGCCTGTTTCCGCGTTCCAAACCTGCACCAGGCCCCAATACGACGTGATCGCCTCTCGTTCCGCCGAATCAAACGACCACTGCTCATACATATCGACATGAAAAAGCACCGGGGCGCTCAGCGAAACGGTCACAATCCGCTCGCCATCCGATGTGTAACGAGCGTAGTTCACAGACTCGCCATGTTTCATTTCCTGAATCAGCTTTCCCGTGGTGACGTCCCAAACACGGGCGAAACGGTCCGTCCCGGCAGTAAGCAGTCGTTGCCCATCGATCCGGAATTCCATCTGATTGATGAGGCCCTGGTGCAGCAACGGCGGCGAGACGGGCAGCCCGGTAGCCAAGTCCCACACCTGGGCCGCACCATTGCTACTGCCCGTAGCGAGAAAGCGTCGGATCGGACTGAACTCGGCGCAGCGAAGCGGTAATAAGTTGGTAAGGAGGGTAGGGACTTCCGTTCCCGTATTCAGGTCCCATAGCTTCAGAGCGCCATCAATACTCACAGTTGCCACAGTGCGGTTATCTGAACTGAAGGAAACACTCCGAACCATTGCAGGGTGCTTAACGTTCGCAAGCTCTGGACCAGCAACCTTCCATTCCCAAAGTCGCGCAGTTCGGTCGTCACTCACCGTAAGGATCAAGTGGTCATCGGGTGCGAATAAGGCCTCGCTGACCGGGGCCGCATGCCAGAGTGGCGGGCACGCGAGCCTCCCGGTAGCCGCCTCCCACACCCTTGCCGTCCCATCGCTGCTGGCCGTTACGACATAACGGCCATCCCTGCTAAAGCAAGCGTCGAAAACCGGTCCGCCGTGCACGATTGGTGGAGCAACCGGCGCGCCAGTAGCTGCGTCCCAGATTTGAGCCGTATTATCGTCACTGGCCGTCACCAGCCAGCGGCCGTCGGGACTCAGGCAAGCTCGCCGCACGGCTCCTCGATGGTGGACCTGAAGAAGCTCCTTACCAGTTGCTGCGTCAAACACCTTTGCGATTCCATCCCCGCAGGCGATGGCCAGGCGACGGCTGTCGGCGCTAAACTCTTGCGGAACCTGGAACGCCCTGGCGGTTTCAAGATCGGTGGGGTGTGGTTGCCAGGGAGCAGAAATTGGCGGGGCGAGCGGCTTGCCGGTATTTGCATCCAGCAAGACCGCCGAGGCTTCGTTCCGTTGGAGTATCCGGGTGCAGTCTGGACTTACTGTGAATTCGCCTAATGAGGCATGGCCGTGGTAGGCGGGCTCATTCGTTAACGCCTCCCCGATTTTTGCGCCCGTCGCAATATCCCAAAACTGCAAACCATTTTCGTTGCTTGCTGTGAGAAGGCGTCGTCCGTCCGCGCTGAGCCGGAAGCTATTGGCCGGGCCTGCTCCCTGGAGGAAGGTAGGAGCGGGTCGGCCAGTTCGAACATCCACTGCTTTCAGCACAGTGCCTGCGCAGGTGATCAGATACCGGCCATCAATGCTAAAATCAATAGAACTGATGCCCACGTGGTGCTCTGTGGGCGGACCCGCAGGCTGGCCGCTGGTGGTATCCCACACCTGGGCGGTTCGACCGCAGACGGTTAGCACGAGGTGACCATCAGGGCTGAACTTGGCGTGTGCCACCGGGTCTGCGTGGAACCAAACCTGAACCAGTCTTGGGCAACGTGCCAAAGTTGCGGCCATCCTAAGGCGGTGGACATCGGACCGGTCGGGATTAGAGCTCTCTTCTTTGAAGGCTCGGGCAAACCAAGGGAGCGCTTTCGAGAGATCCCCTTCCTCGACCATCCGATTTCCGTTGGCTATAAACTGACGGATGAGATTCTGTTGCGCTTGGCTCCGCTCGCGGTTGATGCGCAGTGCGGCAATGGGCGAGCCGATCGCGACCGCAAGCAGAAGCACCGCGGTAACCCCCGCAAAACTTGCTATGACCGGATTGCGCCGGCACCACCGCCAGCCCTTGCCTGCCGCTCCGATCGGTCGCGCCAGAATCGGCTCATCCCGCAAAAAACGGCCTAGTTCATCGGCGAGTTCTTGCGCGGTAGAGTAGCGGCAGTGCGGCTCCTTGCTGAGGCACTTCAAGCAGATCGTTTCCAGATCACGCGGCACTCCAGGGGCCAAAAGCCGCGGCGAGGGCGGCTCCGTGTTGACTACCAACTGCAACGTCTCCGTCATGCTCTCGGCCGCGAACGGCGGACGGGCGGTTAACAAGTAGAAGAGAATGGCCCCCAGCGCATAAATGTCGCTCTGCCGCCCCACCTGAGCGCGCCTGCCCGCCGCTTGCTCCGGCGGCATGAAATTCGGGGACCCCAATACCTGCCCGCTAATCGTCAGGTCGGAGTCCCCTTTCATCCGCTTGGCCAACCCAAAGTCCGTGATGCGCGGCTGGCCGGATTGGTCAATCAGGATGTTCGACGGCTTGAGGTCGCGGTGCAAGATACCGCGCTCGTGCGCGTACTGGATGGCCTCGGCAATGGCCTGGAGATACTTCGCCCCTTGTTTGGGCGGCAGTGGCTTTTGGCCCACGAACTCGGCCAGGTTCTGCCCCTCCACATAATCCATCGAAAAATAGTGCTGGCTCTCCTGCTGGCCGATTTCGTGAACGGCAACGATGTTGGGATGGCTTAGATTGGCCGCCGCCTCAGCTTCGCCCCGAAAACGTTGCACTTCGGCGGCGCCCGCCAATTGCCCAGCGAGAATCATCTTCACCGCCACTGTTCGGTTCAAGCTCACCTGCCGGGCTTTATAGACCACCCCCATGCCACCCCGCGCGATCTCCTCCAGCAACTCGTAATCGCCAAAGTAACGGGTGTGACCAATTTCAGGTTCCGGATTTCGGATTTCCGATTTGTCCCCCTGGCCTGGCTCGTCAAGCGACACGCGCACCAGGCACTTGGGGCAGAGCCCTGCCCAGCCTTCGCTGGGGAGCAGGGCCCCGCATTGCGGACAATTCGGCGTTTCGGGCATAATGCCTCGAAGAATTGGTCTCTTCCTGTTCTACCGGCAATTCGCGTCAGAATTACAAATAAAACGCAGCAACAAACCGCTTGAAGAGTGAAATCACACGCAGGTGCAGGCCGCCGTCGCCCAGGTTCTTAAACCGCACAGTCAACCAGTCATCAACCCAATGAGATACCGCACTTCCTCTTCAACCTCGGATGGGCTGGTCACCGTGTGAGCGACTTCCTCCCTTACCAATTGGCCGTAGCGCTGCCGCAGCCGGTGGATGGCCACGGCGACCGCGCCAGGGCTCGTCTCCAGCCGCTCGGCCACTGCTGCGTAGCCGCGTTGGCCGGCCTCTGTTTGGAGATAGGGCTTCAACTGCTCGAACTGATCGGCCTTGCCGGCGGTCGCGTATTCCTGCTGCATCCGCGCCAACGCCCGCTGAAACAAGGCGAAAGCCCAGCCCTTCTCGAAGACTCCGTCAGCAGTTAGGCCCCCAGGCTCCTCAAGCTGGTAACGGGTCTCGGCCGTGGCTTCGTCCCATGGGAGCGGAGTCCGTCCGCCGCCCCGTTTTTCGGCCCGCGTTCGTTCCCACTCGTGGGCGAGAAAATGTTGGAGCGAAGTCAGAAGGAAGGTGCGGAACCGGCCGCGCTGGCGCTCGGCGCGGCTAAAATAGTTCTTTTCCAGGAAGCGGGCGAAGAACTCCTGGGTCAGATCCTGCGCGTCCTCCGGGCTGCGTCCCTGTCGCCGCACATAGGCGTAGAGCGGATGCCAATAGGTGCGGCAGAGCTGCTCCAGGGCTTCGGCGGCGCGCGGAGACCCGCTGTCACCGGCCGCCAACACCACACTCCAATGCGTCGTCGCAAAGGCCGCTCCGGCATTGCCAAAGCGATCGGCTTGCAGCGACCCAGGGGACAACATAAGGCAAGTGTAATGTATGTATAAGATGATTTCAACCCCGATGCCACGGGATCCGTTGGGATCGTGCCGCCGCCTCGTGACGGGTGATTCTGCTGCTGTCAAAACTTGTTCGTAATCTGTCCGCAAGAGCCTTTCGGCCTTTGAACAGACTACAGAAGGAACAGAATACGAAGTATTTCGAAATGGCGGGAGCGGCGGGGGTCGAACCCGTAACCTCTGCCGTGACGGCCAGCGCGCTAACCAATTGAGCTACGCCCCCGCATTTGGGGCAGCAGAACGTGAGAATCACAGCCTGCTCACCCGCGAACCGCTGGGTACGTGCGAGCGCCGAAAAAGGAAACTCCTTTGCGAGTGCCAGCTCGTCAGGATGCGCTGGTTGACGATTTGGCACAGCCAGGTTCGAAAGCGGCAGACCGTGCGGTCGTATTTGTAAGCGGGCAGGCAGGTTGCGACTTAGGTCATGGTAGCCTGGAGGGTGTCCTGCGCTTCGCCGCCTCTACGGAACCTACCGGATGCGGACAAAGCGCCAGGTCATTCCGGGGGGTAAGAGAGCCTGTAGAAGCGGTTCTGGTTGGTCGCTCGCGGCTCGGAAAAGGGCAGGACGCCCGAGGCCGGGAGGGTCAGATTGGTGACTTTTTGCCAGGGGCCGGCCGGATTGGGGGAGGATTTCAAAGTGAAAGTCACCCCCGGGGAACCGGCGAACTGGCAACTGAAGTTGGTGCTGGTGATGCCGGGGCTGGAGATCTGGAACGGGTCGATGGAGCCGAGTTGAGCCGGCACGCTGGTGGCGCTGCCGCAGAGATTGGTGATGAGGAGGTCATAGTTGCCGAGGTCGGAGGCGGCAACGCCGACAATGGTGAGGGTCGGAGTGGTCGCACCCGACACGGATCCTCCTCCCGCTGCGGCACCGCCGGGGCCATCCGTGACCAGTTGCCCCGCGTGGCGCCACTGGTAACCCAACGTACCGAAGCCGGCGGCCCGGGCAGTGAGCACGGCGGTAGCCCCGACCGGGACGGAGACCGGCGCCGGTTGAACATCGATTTGGACCTGGTCGAGGTAGCGGCTCTCGTAGGTGGCCCAGCTCAAAGTGGGGCAACAGGCCGCTGACGCGTTCAAATAACCCGCCGCCACGAGGGCACGCCGCCGCCGATCAAAGGCCAGTATCTCCGTTGTGAAAGCATTCGTGGGACTGAGACCGAGCGCCAGGAAATTGCGCGGCGGTCCATCGGGCAACACGGTTTCCCAGGAGTCGGCCCGCGGGAGCCAGGGGTTGGGGTCGGCCGGAAAAGCGCGGGTCGTTGTATCCCAGCCGTTATTGTCGACCCACCCGCCTCCCAGGACGGTCGAGTGGCCGCGAACCGGGTCATAGACCACGTTCTGGATAAAGCCCCAGGGGGCGAACTGAATGGGTTTACCGGCGAGCTTGGTCCATTGAGTGTCATAAGCCCAGGCCGTCGGCGGGCCGTAGCCAACGCCGTCGTCCTGGTACCAGAAACTCACCTGGCGCCGCTCATCGTAGACCCAAAACGCCTGGAACACTCCGTATTCGAGTGGGGGTTGCATGACCGTGGGCCCGGTAAAGCTGTTTGCTACCGGGTCGTAGACCCATAGCTCGCTGGCATAGCCACCGTTATGGGAACGGGTGAATAATATCTTGTGGCGCGCCCGGTCGTACACCGCCCGGTAGGAATTCTCTCCCCCGGCGGGGACCGGACCATAATACGGACGCTTCCAGGTCTGGCCATCCCAGGTCCACACCGCCATCGGCCAATGCCAACCGCCCTCGCCGAACAGATAAATGAGTTTGTCGTCGGGGTTATAGACCATGGAATAGTTGTTGGGTGGCCACTGGTTATCGAATAACTGCTGTCCCGTGCTGGTTACCCCGAGGTTCGAGTAGGAGTCCTGGATCGCTTTCCAGGTTTGGCCATCGTATTCCCACATCGAATTCCCCGCGTCGCCGCGAAAGCTGTGGCCGCCATACATCACGAGGACTCCGCGGTTCTCGTCGAAAGCGCTGGTCCAGGCTCCGCGGGGCGTTTGCACCTCGGGCGGGGCGGGGTTCATCTGCACCTCCACCCAGGGCGGCGTGACCAGCCTGAGCGTGGCGAGGTCGGAAAATGCCGAGACCCCACACTGGTTGGAATCCACGAGCCAACAGGAGTAGATCCCTTCGTCTCCATAGCGCACACGGTGGACGGTGAGTTTGGGAGTGTTGCCGCCCTCAATTCGGTCGTTGTCGGCCAAGGCAATGCCGTCCTTCATCCAGGTATAGCTGAGCCCGCAACCACCTTGCGCCGAAACAGCGAACGAAGCGTCAGTGCAGGGACTGACCTCGAAGAGGCTAACCGGTTGGGCATCGACTCGGATTCCCACCTGGATGTGCCCGGTCTTTTCCACCCTCCCGGGACAACTCGAACCGTCTACATAGAAACGGTAATCGCCGCTGAAATCCGGCTGCACATTGGGGAAATCGAAATTCTGCGGAGCTGCCAGGGTAGAGACGCGAACATCCACCCATTGGCCGCTGACCAGCTTCTGCAAATGGATGGCGAGGGGCGCGGCTGAGGGGATGGTAAAATCTATCGGGACGGGCGGGTCGATGTGGACCGTCGTTCCCGGGCAGGTTTGGCTGCAATCCGGCCACGAACTCACTTTGTCGAACAAGATCGGCGTGTCCACCCGCAAGCGCATCACCGGGGTATCGATTGTGCCACAGCCGCTGGAGAGCCGGGCGACGTAATTGCCATCGTCGGTCCAGCTCAACTGGCCAAAGGCCAGCAATTTCCCAGTCGCACCCGGAACCAGTTGGCCGTTATGAAACCAGCTCACGCCCACATTATCTCCGACGGCGGTCACGGCCAGGACCGCCGCGCTGCCCAGACACAGAGCCGTCAACGGAGGCGAAATGGCGCTGAATCCCGGGGCGGCATTGTGTTGCTCCCAGGTATCCGTGAAAGTGACGATTGTGCCGCCGCTATCGACCCTCCCGCCACCCGAAATCACGATGACGTCGCGGTTTGAATCGTAAGCTATCCCGTCGGTGCTGCGGCGGGCCGAATCGGGCAGGTAATTCGAGTAAATGGTGCGCGTCCAGGTGGAGGCGGAGAAATCCCAGGCGTCGATTGTCGGAACGTAAGAGGTGTTGAGCGAGTATCTCCCCAGGCAGCGCAGCACCCAGTGCCGGTAGGGATCATAAACCAACCGGGTATGAATGCGGGCCTCATAGGGCGTGCCGGTGATAGTCTGGCGTTCCCAGCGGCTTTCGGCCGCGGTCGCGCCCGGGCGATAGAACCAGACGTCTTCCCAACCATCGGTAGTCCTGCCGTAAAGAAAGCCTATATTGTGGTACGCATCGAAAACGAAGGAATCCCAAACGACCGGGCCCAGCATCGGCCCCTGTTCCCAATGGTCCCCCGTCCACTCCCAGGTTTCGTTGTAGTTGACCGGGGTGCTGGAGCTCGCCGCGAGCACGATGGCCCGCCCGCGATTCGAATCAAAAGTCCCGCAAGCCGCGCCCGGAGGAGACGGGCCCGCCCAGGTGAGTCTCCGCCATGTGTTGCCGCTGAAGGCGTAGATATTGGTGGTGGGAGTGCAGTTGATGCAACCCAGCTCGCCGCCGTACAGCAAGGCGACATTCCGCGTGCTGTCATACATCCAAACCGGGCCATATAGCGGGGCCGGAGGCACATCCCCCGTGGCTGAAATAGCGCTCCACGCCTGGCCATTGTAGGCGCTCAACACCACCGACGCACCGTCCGGCGTCGCGTCGAGAGCCAGGCAGCGCTGGCCGGCGCTGTCATAAATCATGTCGATGTCCGAGCTGGGAGGATGGCCGACGATCGAGCCGGTGACGTCCGTGGTGACCACGCATTGGGCGGCGAGCCGGCCGGGCCAAAGAGCCGCGGCCGCCATAGCCAGCAACAAGGTCAGTGCCGGCACGGTTCGTTTGTCAGTATGGCGACAAAAGTCAAACATAGGTAGCATAGGCAGCCTGGGTCCCCTGGGGCAGCATTAAACGGATTACTGCTTTACATTAGTATGCACTTCAAACCGTGTCAAACGGGCCACTTCAGGACGAGCGGGCCACAGGACCACGGGACAACCGGATTAGATTGCGGACGTATTCGACGTTGTGTGGCAGCACCGGACGTGGGGTACGCCGCCGGACCCGGATTATCCGTGGGCGCTGTTTATAAACGGCGAGAAGGGCACGCTCAAGGCCAGCACCATGCGCGCCGATTTCATCCCGATCGACAAGGAGAACCAGCCGCTTCATTTCGAATGCTTTTATGAGCGGGAAAAGTATCCCGAGGACGTCACGGAGAAGGGCATCGAACTCAACGCGGCGCCCGCGACACGCCGGCACTTGCTGGATTTCCTGGCGGCCGTGGAAAAGCGCGGACGGCCCGTAGCGGATATCGAGCAAGGCCACATCTCGACCGCGAGCTGCATCCTGGCGAATATCGCGATGGACGTCAGGAGAGCCATTATCTACGACCCGAACAAGCGGGTGGTAGTCAATGACACCGATGTGACCAACCGTCTTCGCCGCCCGTACCGCCAACTGTGGGTCCATCCATCAGCGTAGGGCTATTCTGAGTCACTGAGACGCGTTCAGTTGCAGTCCTGCCGGATGTGGAGCGGAGTGCCAGGCTTTCCACGCGCGAATACACTCCGTAGTCGTTTTGCAGACACGAAGACCACTGACGCTACGCACAATGCCACGAGCGTTGCCCGCAGGTACGTGGCGGCCGGCAAGGAGATCCCGATGCCGGTCGCGAGGGCCACGTAGGCCGCCACACATACAGGACACTTGGGGAGCAACGCCAGGGTGGCACCTGGAAGGACCCAGCCTGCGAGCTCCCCGCCACGGGGCAACCGCGACGCGGGCCGACGAGTGTTGTCGCCGGCTCGCATCCTGGTTTGGCAGCAGTGGCGACTGTTCATGCGTGCTTCCCTGCGTGGCAACACGAACCGGCATTCTGAGGGAGCGCTTCGTACTCGTCGTGGCGGCGCCACCAAACGCCGCCCGTCTCGTTGCGACCCTTGGGGGCGCAGTCAAGCCACTGATACATCCCCCAGAGGGCGTCCAGTCCGCGCGCATAGGCGGAATAAGTGTGGTAAACGGTGCCGTCCTCGAGCGCGAACGCGCTCATGCCCGGTCTCTCCCGGGTATACGTGGCCACGTCGGTTCCGGTCACGGCCGCGTTATCGGCGACCGGATTCCCTTCCATGCGACTCGCCATCCCCTCGTCGCGGCGTACCTCCCACGCCGGCTCCCGCCGGTAGTTGTAGTCGATGCCGCCTTCGCGCTGTTGCTCCTCGGTGAAGGAGGCGTTGAAGTCGAAGTTGAAGTCGTTGCCGAAAGATGATGCCCAGGGAAAGGTCCACCCCATTCGCCGCTTATAGGCCTGCAGCTTCGCGAGCGCGGCCCGCGACACCGCCCAGAGCATCACGTCATGGTTGGCGAGGTGAATCGCGAACCCGTTAAAGCTGTCCGCAATCGTCGAGCAGGTCATACACCCCGCCGTGTAATCGGGTCCGAACATGAAGTGATAGACGAGCAGTTGCGAGCGCCCTTTGAAGAGATCTGCCAGCGAGGCGCCGCCTTCCTCCGTCTCGAATCGAAACGCCTGGTCGACCCGGACCCACGGCAGCTCCTGGCGTTGCCGCGCCAGCTCGTCGCTTCGCCGCGTGAGCTCTTTCTCCTCCTTCAGCAGCCGGACCCGAGCCGCCAGCCATTCCTCTTGAGATACGACCCGGTGGTCTGGTTTCCGAATTGTTGGTTCAGACATTTTGGCTATTGTACTCATAATCTCCTTTCGTTATCGGCCGATCCCGCACCTGCGAGACCGGCCTTTATCAGTCTTGTTCAGTTTCAGTGTTACGACGAATAGGCGCGTGATCTCAGGACAGACGTTCAGCTTTGGCGGTGTGCGACTTCATTCCTCAATGAACCTCGCAAAGCTCTCTACCGCCCGGCTCCAACCCCGCGCGTGACTATCCCGGCTCTCCACCGATGCAAAGCGGGTGTGAGTCATCACGAACTCGGTCTGCTCGCCTCGCTTGAGGAACTCCACCGTGATCAGCGACGTTTTCCCCTCCGCCTCGCCAAACTCGGTGCCGCTCCCGTCCTTCTCCCAATCCCACGTATAAACCAGCCGCTCCGGGGCGTTCACCTCGCGAAACTCCCCCACGGCCGTGAAATACTCCCCGTCCGGGTTCTTCATCTGGATCCGAAATTTCCCGCCCACCCGCAAATCCATGTGTACCATTGGCACAATCATCCCCGGTTCCGGCCGCATCCATTGCTGGATATGTTCCGGCGAGGTCCACGCCTTGAACGCCCGCTCGGGCGTCACTTTCAACAGTCGCCTCAAAACCAAGGTCGCGTTGTCCGGCTTCTGTACTTCGCTATTGATTATCATGTTTGCTTTCCTTCTCTTGTAGTTGGTCCAGATACTTTTCGAACTGATCCAGATTCGCCTCCCAAAACTTCCGATAGCGGTCGAGCCACGCCTGCGCCGCTTGCATCGGCTTCGCCTTCAGCGCCAGGGAATGCACCCGGCCGTCCCGGCGCCGCTTCACCAGCCCCGCCTTCTCCAGGACAATCAAATGTTTCGACACCGCCGCCAGCGACATGGCGTGTGGCCGCGCCAGGTTCGTCACGCACTCCTCACCCTTGGCCAACTGCGCCAAAATCCGCCGGCGCGTTGGGTCCGCCAGCGCGCCAAAGGTCCGGTCCAAGACCTTCGAACTATATTCAACCATACGGTTGAATATTGCGCACCAGAAAACGAAATGCAAATAGAATTCTCGACCCGCAGTTATATGCCCACTTTTGCCCGGTCCAGGCGGGAGGTTGAAAACCTCAAACTCAGAACGATTCTGAGTGGACAGCCTGCAACCCCTCGACCGCGCAACGGATCGGCCCAGGAACAGACAACTACGAGGCTGAGTTTTGGAGCGATGCCATGTCGATCGAGAATCGGTATTTCACATCGGACCTGGTCATGCGGTCGTAAGCTTCGTTCACCTTTTGGATCGGGATGACTTCAACGTCCGCGGTGATGTTGTTTTTGCCGCAGAAGTCGAGCATCTCCTGGGTCTCGGCGATACCGCCAATGGGCGAGCCCGACAGGCTGCGGCGTCCGAGGAGTAAAGCAAAGGCGGAGATCGCGTGGGGTTTTTCCGGCGCGCCAACAAGCGTCAGGTTGCCGTCAACCTTCAGCAGGTTGAGATAGGCATTGATATCGTGCGCGGCGGCGACCGCATCGAGGATGAAGTCGAAACTGCCGGCGTGCTTGCTCATTTCATCGGCATTCTTTGAAATCACAACCTCATGTGCGCCCAGGCGGATCGCGTCGTCTTTCTTGGAAGGGGAAGTGGTGAAGACCACAACGTGTGCGCCGAAGGCACGGGCGAACTTCACGCCCATGTGGCCGAGGCCACCAAGACCCACGATACCAACCTTCTGGCCGGAGCCGACTTTCCAGTGGCGCAGCGGCGAATAGGTCGTGATGCCGGCGCAGAGCAAGGGCGCGGCGTTGGCAAGTGGGAGGTTGCCGGGGACGTGGAGGGTGAATCGCTCGTCCACGACGATACTCTCGGAATAGCCCCCGTATGTCGGGAGACCGAGGTGCTTGTCCATCCCGCCATAGGTCCAGACTCCACGCGCGCAGAACTGCTCGTTGCCGGCGCGGCAATGGGGACAGGACAGATCGGAATCAACGAGGCAGCCGACGGCGGCCAGGTCGCCCGGTTTGAACTTGGTGACTCCCGAACCAACCTTGGTCACGCGCCCGACGATCTCGTGCCCGGGAACGCAGGGGTAAACGGTCTGCATGAGGCTGCTCCACTCGTTGCGCGCGTAATGGAGGTCCGAGTGGCAGATGCCGCAGAAGAGGATTTCGATCTGCACATCGCGCGGCGTTGGCTCGCGGCGTGGAATAGTGGTGCGGGCCAGAAGCGAGGTGGCGCTGGCGGCGGAATAGGCTTTGGATTTATACGTATTCATGATGTTGCTATTAATTTTTATTCAAGTGACGTGCTGAAATTAGCGGGCGGCCACCGCTTCGTCCGCCGAGGTGCGAACACGGATTTCCTCCGGGCAGGTGATTTGCTTAGAACGAGCGATGCGCTGCAGGGCATCCCGGAAGGTCCGGCTGCAAACCGCGGCAATGGCGGTGGGTTGGTAGCGTTCAAAACGGGATTCGACGCCCAATCTCAGGCCAATGGCCGGATCGGCGCTGGTCTCTCCGATAGCGCGCCAAAGCGCGAACAGTTCGGCGGTCGTGACACAAATCTTCTCCTGCTGACGAAGCCCTGCCGGCAGTCCCGCCCGGCGCAGAACGGCGGGCATGGAGACCTGATGCTCTTTCAGCCGCGCGGCCAGGAGGCTGGAAACTTTGAACCGATCGCTCATGACTTTGTTTGCAGTGACGGGTTCAAGATAACGTGCCTTGGAGATTCGTCACTAGCAAGGCGCGCCAATTTACTCGCCGAACACGCCAGTGGACCTCTTTAGAAACCGTGCAACGGATGAGATCCCTGGACTGATTGAATTCAGGCCGGTCACAATTGGCTTTTCCGTCCCCACAGCTCAACGCACGGAGCGAAAGCGATCTAAATGTAGAAAGCAGAGTGAAGAACGAGAGGAATGTTCACAGTGAAGGTGCTTTCGGACGCCCAGACACCACGGCAGGCCTGAGGGCACCATGTTGTGCCGCGTTGCGCACCTCCCGCTCGGTGAGCTGGTTGACAAAAAGGCCACGTTTGGGCCACATTGGGTACATGAGCGCAATCGCCAAGAGCCGTATTGATCCGGAACTGAAACGCCAAGCCGAAGCCGTCCTGGAGGAGATCGGACTGAAACCGCGGGCGGCATTGGAACTGTTCTACAAACAGATCATTAAGCGCCGCGCAATCCCGTTCCCTGTCCAGGCAGACAGCCCGGAGGATGAGGTTCTGAGCCCTGCCGTCCGCCGCAATAGGTTGGCTGACGAGTTTTAATCATGAGAACTGTGCCACAACCCGGCGAAGTTTGGTTCGTTGATCTAGGCATGGTCGGCAAGCCGCGTTATGCGCTTGTGCTGGCGGCTCAAACTGATGCCCGTCTGGCGCTGGCCAGCGTGGTTTTGATCACCAAACAGTTTGAAAACACACCCTACGAGGTGGCATTACCCCGTGTGCCGTGGCTGCGCGAGCAACGCTACATCAACGTGCAAAGCATCCAGCCGGTGAAGTTCACCGAATTCGTGCGCAAAACTCCCGGAAGGTTTGATGCTCGAGTCCTCAGCGAAGTGGAAGCCGCGCTCAAACGCTGGTTGAAGCTCTGAACGCAATCGAAACGGGACGGATCGGTCCTCCTTTGGCCGTCTTCGCTTTCCATCCGCGCTACTGATACCGCAACGCGACAATCGGGTCGAGGGGGGCGGCTTTATGGGCAGGGTAGAAACCGAAGAAAATGCCAATCACCGAGCTGACGCCGAAGGCCAGGAGGATGGACCCGGTTGAGACAACGGCTTTGAAGCGCAAGGTGAAGACAAAGACTACGCGTCGCTGCGCCCGGCCCAAAGCAGGCCCAGCGGCAGGCCATGAAGATTGCCGGCGAAGGGAATAATCTCTGTGCCGGTATAGAGCACGATGCCGCGGACCCAGCGCTTGCCGGCGACGCCCGCCAGGGCTTGCAGCCCACGCACGTCGCCGCCGCTCAAGGTCGAACTGGCTTTTACTTCCAGCCCCACCAGCCGGCCGGCGGCATCCTCGAGCACCAGATCGACTTCCTGACCGGACGCGGTGCGCCAATAGAAGAGTTGCGGATGGGTCTGGCTCCAACCGGCCTGCTTGCGCAACTCCATCAGCACGAAGTTCTCCAGCAGGGCTCCGACAAGGCTCGCGTCCAATTCCAAGCGCTCCGGTGTCAAGGCCAGTAAATGAGCCACCAGGCCCGTGTCGTTGAGATAGGCCTTTGGAGTCTGAATGATGCGCTTGCCCAGGTTGGTTGCCCAAGGCTGCAATAGCTGCACAAGGAAGGTCTTCTCCAGCAGCGCAAAGTATCGTTTCAAGGTCGTCTGCGGCATCGCGAGGCTCCGCGATAAGTCGGCAAAGTTGAGCAGGCCAGCCGTCCGGCTGGCCACCAGCGCAAGCAAGCGCGGCACCGCCGTGAGATCGGCGATGTTGGCAAGCTCGCGGACATCCCGCTCAAGAATCGTCGTCATGTAGGATTGGAACCAGGCCCTGCGGCGCGCGGGTGCCTGACGGGTGAGCGCCAGGGGATAGCCCCCCGCCAGGGCACGCCGGAACATTACGGTGCGTTGCAGGCCATCCGCTCCTCTCCGGGGCCAGACCGGCTCCCTTGCGAACAAAGCATCTATGAACCCTTCGGAGACCCCCTCCAACTCTCCCTGCGAGAAGGGCCAGAGGGTCAGCACCTCCATGCGCCCAGCCAGCGATTCCGAGAGTTTCGGCAGCAGGAGGACGTTGGCCGAACCGGTCAGGAGGTATCGCCCCGGTTCACGCTGGCGGTCAACCGCTATTTTGATGGCTGGAAACAGTTCCGGCACATGCTGCACCTCGTCAAGGGTGACGGGAGTGTTTAGGCCCGCAATGAATCCCTGCGGATCACCCTTGGCCGCCGCGAGGAGACCGGCATCATCGAACGTAAGATACTGGCGGCCCTTGGCGATCTCTGTCGCCTGCACCAGGGTGCTCTTGCCAGTTTGCCTGGCGCCCACGACCAGCGTGACCGGGGTATCGGCGAGTGCTTCCAGCAGTTGGTCAGTGAGATGACGGCGAATCATGCGGATAATCAACCACAGAGTAGATGATAATCAACCACATAATTAACCTGGCTGCCCACATCCACGCTGACGAGAGCACTCAAAGTCCCGCTGGCTGTGACGTGCTGGACCAGGTCTCCACGGGCTACCGTGGTGGTCTCATATTTGGATGCTGCGCCACCGGGCGGTTTGCAGCCGGCATTGATCAACAGCGCCAAAGTCGTGACTGAGGCCAGCATTCTCGCAGCCGCAAACGGCATAAGGGGAGTCGGTGCGGAGGCTGGGGCGCTTTTTGTCCAAGCACCTGTGGCAAGGCCTTCATTGGCGCTGGTATCCCCCAGATATTGCCCTGGAACCGGTGATCCCGGTCGCTGGTTTTGAGTACACATTTGTTCGCTGGGAGGAGTTTGGAACAACCTTCCGTCCCCGGAGCGCGATTTGGAACGAACGGGGTGAAATGTGGAGCGAAACCACCAGGGCCGGGAATGAAGCCGGGGTATGTTCAACCTCGAGCTCGAGAGGAGACATCAACTACGTTCGAGCGAGTGCAGCCACAGGGGGAGGCGCTTGGCAAGGAAACTCAGCACTTTGGGGTGGCCGGCGCCCTTGAGTTCAGTCAACGGCACTGCCGCGGAGAGATCAATGCGGTGCAGGCGCGACGTTCGGACAACCTGTCGGCGCGACGTGAGCGAAAGCAATTGCTCTAGTGAGTTTAGGACGAGCCGGAGCTTGCCGGTGGCCAGCGACTCTCCGAGCAGGCGCCGGATGAATGCCCGGGTGCAGAGAATCAGGATACGGACGTGCCGTTCATCCTGGCGGTGGCTTTGGTCGAGGTTCGCCAGATTGTAGAGCTTGGCCTTCAGACAGGCAATCGGGGTGAGCACATGGAGTCGCACGCCGGAGAACTCCACCACCACACCGGACTTCTTGACCTCACTGAGCAACAGGCCCGAAACCATCTTAAGTTCGTCAACCAGTAACGGACTCGCGCCGCCCCCCCGAATAACAAAGGTCCGACTGACGATTGTAAAGGCTTTGCCAAAAGGATCTCGCTCGCTCTCAATGTGCCCAGCCCGAACGCTCAGAATCCCGCGAGCGGTCCTATCCGGGCGGTACAGGTCAAGGTCTGCGCTCGTGAAGGGCTGGTATTGGTGGAGTTCAGGTTCCTCTTCTTCGAAGGCCTCAGCCCAAAAGTTGACGGCCTGCCCGCCGACGATTAACGGCGGGGCGTCCAGTTCGGCTAAAACCTTGAGAAGCTCCAGGTAATCCGAGAACCGGGCTTGCCGCTTGGCGTTGGCCGGCATCAGCGGTCCTCGTCGAGACCACCGTAATCCAAGATGCGAAATTCCTTGGCGCGCCCGCCGAACAGGGAATTCCGCGCTTGAAGGTCCTCCGGGCTGGCTTTGCCGCTTTTTAAGAGCTTTAAGTCCCGCCGGCGGGCAGACTTCTTTCTGGCTGCGCTACGCACAGGATCAAGCAGGCTGACTCTGAATCCGGCCTGCTGCAAACGCCTTGTTACTCGGCGAACCCAATCGTCGCGCGCCTTCACACCC
>DATDCV010000557.1:0-2259 GCA_036524155.1 Verrucomicrobiia bacterium | reverse complement strand
AGCTACAACCTGGAGCTTCGTTGGGACGGCGTTCCTTCTCTCGCCGACGGTTTGCGTATGCTGAAAGAGCAGGCAGAGCGCACTCCTCCCGGCCAGTGGGTTAGGGTCATCGGCGGCTGGAGCGAATTCCAGTTCGCCGAGCGCCGCATGCCCACTCTTGAGGAAATAAACGCCGTCTCCCCCGACACGCCGGTCTTCGTTCTCCACCTGTATTGCCGCGGGATGTTGAACCAGGCCGCACTGCGGGCCTGCGGCTATACGAAAGACACCCCGAATCCACCCGCCGGCGAAATCCAGCGGGACAAGTTCGGCAATCCCACCGGGCTTCTCATCGCCCGCCCCAATGCCGGCATTCTGTACGCCACCGTTGGCAAGCAACCCAAACTCCCGCCCGAACATCAAATGAATTCTTCGCGCCACTTCATGCGCGAGTTGAATCGCCTTGGCCTCACCAGCCTGGTGGACGCTGGTGGCGGCTCGCAAATCTACCCGGATGACTACGCGATCATCGAGGAACTTCACAAGCGGGGCGAAATGGCCGTCCGCATGGCCTACAACATTTTCACGCAAAAGCCCAAAGAGGAAAAAGAAGATTTCCTGCGTTGCCTGAAACTGACCGCACCCGGCAAGGGTGACGACTTCTACCGCTGCAACGGCGCCGGGGAGATGCTGGTTTACTCGGCGGCGGACTTCGAAGATTTTCTGGAACCCCGGCCCGACCTCCCGTCCAATCTGGAGAAGGACCTGAAAGAGGTCGTTTCGCTGTTGGCTGCCAATAAATGGCCGTTCCGCATTCACGCGACCTATGACGAAAGCATCTCTCGCATGTTGAACGTGTTCGAAGAGGTGAACCGCGAAATCCCCGTCCAGGAAACAAACTGGTTCTTCGATCATTGCGAAACCATCTCCGACCGCAGCCTCGAACGGGTCAAGGCGTTGGGGGGCGGCATTGCCATCCAGAACCGCATGGCCTTCCAGGGCGAGTACTTCCTGGATCGTTACGGAAAGCAGGCGGCAGAGCGGACTCCTCCGGTGCGAAGGATGCTCGATCTTGGCATTCCCGTTGGAGCGGGCACCGATGCAACACGCGTATCCAGCTATAACCCCTGGCTTTCCCTTTACTGGCTGGTTGCCGGGAAGACCATCGGTGGTGCCTCGCTGTACTCGGAAGCAAACCGCCTCAGCCGGGAGGAAGCATTGCAGCTCTATACCCAGGGCAGCAGCTGGTTTTCGGGCGAAGGCGGCAAGAAAGGGGCCATCGCCGTTGGCCAGCTGGCGGATGTCACCGTGCTCACTGAAGATTACTTTTTTGTGCCGGAAGAGAAAATCAAGGGGATCGAGTCCGTCCTGACTATTGTTGACGGAAAAATTGTCTACGGCGCCGGGGAATTTGTGCGCTTTGACCCGCCTCCGCTGCCAGTGCTGCCGGAATGGTCACCCATAAAGGTTTATGGCGGGTATGGTGCACCATTGGACATGCGTAAAGCCGCTCGCGCCGGCGTCCCTGTCCCCCAGCACCAGCACTCCGCCGAGTGCCACTCGCACGGCTGTCAGCATGCTACCCACTTGCTTAAGGTCGGCATCAAGGCTGCGGCGCCTCGATACAGTGATTTCTGGGGTCTGGGCTGCGACTGCTTTGCCTTCTGAGCAGCAAACGACCTTGAAAACCAAAAAGAGGAGCTACCATGTCGAACTAGCCGTCAGTCAGATCACGAACAAATATCAAGTTGGTTAATTTATCGGGGAGGTTCAGATGAAACGAAAAGCTTCGGCCGAATGGCACGGAAGTCTCAAGGACGGGAACGGTAACACATCGACTCAAAGCGGCGTATTGACCCAGACCCAGTATTCGTTCGGCACGCGCTTCGAGAGCGGGATCGGCACCAATCCAGAAGAGCTGGTTGCCGCCGCCCACGCTGCCTGTTTTTCCATGGCACTCTCTGCCCAGCTTGGGAATGCCGGACTGATCCCGGAAAAGATCGCCACGACCGCCACGGTGACTTTCGAGAACCGTGACCAGGGCTGGACCGTCACCGAAAGTCATCTGGAGGTCAGCGCCACGGTACCCGGGGCCACACCGGAGACATTTGCCAAGCTGGCCCAAGACGCAAAGACCGGCTGTCCTGTTTCCCGGCTCTTGAACACAACCATCTCCATGGACGCGAAACTGACGACATCGGATATGGCCTGACCGAATTCAAGCAGGTTTTTCACAAACAGACTTCGGCAACACCTTACAGCAAAAGGAGGCTTAGCCAT
>DATDCV010000556.1:0-3182 GCA_036524155.1 Verrucomicrobiia bacterium | reverse complement strand
CGAAGCTGTCGTCGGTGTCGGCCCAATCGCCGTTGGGTAGCTGGTAGCAGATGGAACTGCCCAGCTCAATGACGCGGTGGATCTTGGGGCGGAGCTGGCCGTCGGGAGCGGGCTCGTACTCGGTGCGCTCCCAGAGGCGGCTATTGGCGGAGCGTTCGACGAGGGAAAACGGCGCTGGGCTGGCGGGTTGTGGGGTCCCTGGCGATGAGGACGGGGCGAGCTGGCCCAGCAGGGGTGCGGCGGCGAGGAGGGACAATGGGATGGCGAGGTGGCGTGGTTTCATGGCGGTGGGGGGTGAGGTGTTAAAGCGTTAAAGCGTTAAAGCGTTGAAGCGTTGGAGCGTTGGAGCGTTCGGAGTTCTAGGACTGGGCACGAGGCAGCGGGCTGAAGGTGCGGTGCCAATGAGATCGGGCGGCGCTGCACTGGGGTCCGACGGGAACCGGAAAACGAGGGCGGCTGGCCGAGAAGGCGGGGCCGGAGGGGCCAGGCAAGGGGCTGAAAGGTTACGTACCCCCCCCCCCCCGGTACGTGGTACGCCCATTCCTGCGCGGTCTATGACCGCGAGGGAGACAGGCAGGCGCGGGGTAGACTGGTCTGGTCGGGAGCTGGAGCAGCTTGAGTCCGGTTCGAGTTAGCGCCCAACCACGAAAAGTTGCGGCCCGCATGCGCCTCGTGATCGACCGCGGGGATTTGGACCCCACAGGGAACTTCTAATACTGATAGCACGTCGCTTAAGGAATGCAAGAAAACTTATTCACAGCGATTCGAATTCAGTGGACGAAGCAGGACGAATGAAAAAGCGCAGATGACGCTCTACGCCTGTTCCTTACCCAGCACGCTCTTCACCCAGGGCTGGTTGTCCAGGTACCACTGGACGGTCTCGCGAATGCCTTGCTCGAACCTGTGCGCCGGGACCCAGCCGAGTTCTTTTTGAATCTTGCCGGCGTCGATGGCGTAGCGCCGGTCGTGGCCTGGCCGATCTTTTACGAAAGTGATGAGCTTCCGTGAATTTCCTCCGAGCTTCGGCGTCAGTTCGTCGATGATATCACAGATGAGCTCGACGATGCGGAGGTTGGCCCATTCGTTGTGTCCGCCGATGTTGTAGGTCTCCCCGGCGCGGCCGCGCGTGAGCACCTGCCAGAGCGCTTCGGCGTGATCTTGCACGAACAGCCAATCCCGCACGTTCAGGCCGTCGCCGTAGACCGGCACCGGTTTGCGCTCGAGCACGCTCTGAATCACGACCGGGATGAGCTTCTCCGGAAACTGGTACGGGCCGTAGTTGTTCGAGCAGTTGGTGATGACGGTGGATAGCCCGTAGGTGTGATGATATGCCCGCACGAGCATGTCACTTGAAGCTTTGCTGGCCGAGTAAGGCGAGTTCGCAGCATACGGCGTCGTTTCCGTGAAGTACCCGGTCGGGCCCAGGCTGCCATAGACTTCGTCAGTCGACACGTGGTGGAACCGGTTGCCGGAGGTCTGTCCCTGCCACGTGGCACGGCACGCTTCGAGCAGGTTGAAGGTGCCAACAACGTTGGTGTGGATGAAATCGCCCGGGCCGGTGATCGAACGATCGACGTGCGACTCGGCAGCCAGGTGCATCACGTGGGTGATGCCGTGGTTGCGGACAACCTCGAGCACGGCGGGCTTGTCGCGCAGGTCAACCTTTTCGAAGGCGTATTTGGGGTGTTGGCTGACCTTCACGAGGTTCTGCAAATGGCCGGCGTAGGTCAGGCAATCCAGGTTCACCAGGCGTTCGACCTCGGGGCGGTCGATGATGTGGTGGATGACGTTGGAGCCGATGAACCCGGCGCCGCCGGTTATCAGTAATTTCATTTTCAACCTTCGAGCACTTGTTTCAAACTCGCCTCCCAGTCGGGCAACCGGAGTCCGAACACGCGTTCGAGTTTCTCACACGACAGCACCGAATACGCCGGACGCCTGGCCGGCAGCGGATACTCCGCGGTTGTGATTGGTTCGACCAACCCGCATTTCTTCCCTTCCGGGGGCATGAGACGGACGATGGCTTCGGCGAAACCGTGCCAACTGGCTTGGCCCGATGCCGCCAGGTGGTAAGTGCCGTAATAACCTTCCGGGGCGGTGGCGCCCAGCGCCTGCTTCAGCGCCAGCGCCGTGGTCTCCGCGATCATTCGGGACCACGTGGGGCAGCCCACCTGGTCGCTGACCACCCGCAGCTTTTCGCGTTCCCTGGCCAGGCGCATCATCGTTAGCATGAAGTTCTGGCCGCGCGCCCCGTAGACCCAGCACAGCCTGAAGATCAGATGAGCTGCGGTCGCCTGTTCCACGGCCCGATCGCCCGCCAGCTTCGCGCGACCATAAGCCCCGAGTGGATTCGGCGGGTCGTCTTCCACATACGGGGCGCGTTTGGTGCCGTCGTAGACGTAATCAGTCGAGTAGTGGACCAGCAGCGCCCCGGCTTTGCCGGCCTCTTCGGCCAGGATCCCCGGCGCCGTCCCGTTAATCTGCTCGCATCGCACAGTGTCGGTCTCCGCCTTATCGACGGCGGTGAAAGCCGCGGCGTTTACAACCACGCGGGGGCCCGTGTCCCGCACCCATTTGCGAATGGAATCTCCCTCCGTCAGATCGATCTCAGGGAAATCGATCGCCACCACTTTGCCCAGCGGGGCCAGGGTGCGCCGCAATTCCCAGCCGACCTGGCCGATCTTTCCGATAAGCAAAATCGTCGGGCGATTCATGATCGCTCAGGGATACAGGCGGTCTTTGGGAACATCTTTGAGTCGCAGGCCATTCAAGTCCTTCGCCGAAAGCGTCGGATTCTCGAGGGGCCAAGTGATCCCGATTTCCGGATCATCCCAGCGGATGGCCATCTCGTCCTTGGGCGAGTAAAAATCGGTGCACTTGTAGTAGAACATCGCCGTTTCGCTGAGGACCACAAACCCATGCGCGAAGCCGGGCGGCACAAAGAACTGGCGCTTGTTGTCACTCGAAAGCGTCAGCCCGTGCCACCGGCCAAACGTGGGAGAGCTTCGGCGCAAGTCTACTGCAACATCAAACACCTCTCCTTGCAGCACCGAGACCAGTTTCCCCTGCGGATTCGGATTTTGGAAATGCAGGCCGCGCAGCGCCCCTCGGCGCGAGACCGAGATGTTATCCTGCACGAAGCCGGCATCGAGGCCTGCCTCGCCATAACGGTGGCGGTTCCA
>DATDCV010000555.1:0-3256 GCA_036524155.1 Verrucomicrobiia bacterium | reverse complement strand
ACTGGGAGCGGGTGGTGTCCAGGACCCCCAGGAACTGGTCCACCCTGGCGGTGGCCAGCTTCAGGTCTCTGTTCTCATGGAGGGTGATGAGTATCAGATCGTTCAGCACCGGATCGTCAAATTTCACCCACCACTGGGTGTCGGCCACCTGGGCCACCCCTTCATAGCTGATGTTCCAGCTCCGGGGAGTGTCAATCACCGGCCTCTTGTAGTTGGGTCCGAAGATGCAGCCACCTAGAAGCGGCAACAGGATCATCAAGGCGATGAGCTTACGCATGGTGTCCACCTCCCTCTCCTCCGCCGCTAACTGCACTCTTTTTCCGGCGGCTGAAGATGCCGGTGGCGCCTTCCAGTAATACGAAAAAGAGCGGCACGAAGAATGAGGCCACAATGGTCGAAGCCAGCATCCCGCCGATGACGCCGGTGCCGATGGCCCGCAGGCTGTATTCAGCGCGACGGAACTGACGAGAAATCCGTTAGTATCGAGGACTTTGCCGTCCAGCGTAATCAAGGTCGCGAAAATGTCTTTGAACTGAAGATGAAGATACGGCTCGCTCAGAGTGTTGCGCTTGTCCGGCCAGGCGGCCAGCAGCACCGAGCCGTTGCAGCCAATCGCCGGCCGGCCCTGCATCACGGGCAGCACGTTGATGGGAATGGCCGCGCGGAGGTTCCGAGTAATGCTGACTCGAGTTCCCCAGATGCCCCGGTTTGTGCCGTATACGTTTTCGTCGTTCCACGCGAGCCACCAGCTTTCCGGGGCCTTTGTGATCGCGAGACTGGTATTGTAGCCGCCGGCGTTGGTCCTCACGCCGAAGCCTTTCCCGTCAAGCGGCACTCCTGTCGAGCTGAGCCGCGTCGCCCCCACCCAACTCCACACCACGTTGTTGCCGAGGTTGAAGGACTCCTCCCACGCGGCGAAGTACTGGTTGCCAAGAGCCGCCAGCACCGGCCGCGCCACCGAACCGTAGTTCCCGGAACTTACCAGGAACGGCGCTGAGACTGTTCCGGAATCCCCAACCCGCGCGCCCCGGATGCCGTCTCCGTCCTCCCACACGACCAGGAATTGCTCGCCGATGGCCGCGACGCCTGCCGAGGTTTGCCAATACGGCGCCTTGATAATCGGGATGTTGAGCGGGTCGAGCACGGTCCCCGAAGGCGTAACCCTCGCGCCGTAAATGTCACAGATCTGATTGTCAGGAATGCCGTTGGTCTGGTTGCGCCAGTCGTTCCACGCGACGAGGAAAACGTGGCCATTGAACGCGACTTTCGCATCGGTTTGCAGTCGCCCCGTGGCTGCGCCGATCCGGAAGCCATCAGCCGAATCCAGCAACTGGCCTTCCCGTGTCACGCGCGAACCGTGAATCGGGCCCATCGAGCCGGACTCATACCGCTGCCAGACCACAAAGTAATTTGCGCCGTCGAACGCCACGGCCGGTGGGCTGGCCGAAACCGAGTTGGAGGCGATCAAAATGCCGTCCGGGTCCAATATCTCCCCCGAGGCCGTGACACGCGCACCGTAAACATCGCACTCGACCCAACTCTCGCCAGCCCGGTGCCGCCGGTCCAGCCAGACCACCAGGAAATTTGCGCCATCACTCGCAATGGCCGGCAGGTCCTGGTCTTCGGGGGCCGGCAACACTTGCGGGCGGAGTAGGACGGTCAGCGTGCCGTCCTGAAACG
This sequence comes from Verrucomicrobiia bacterium, assembly GCA_036524155.1. GTDB lineage: Bacteria > Verrucomicrobiota > Verrucomicrobiia > Limisphaerales > UBA8199 > DATDCV01. The sequence continues at coordinate 1,576 of DATDCV010000555.1, read as the reverse complement.
CGATCGTGTAGTTAGCGTCGCTGGCTCCACTGGCAAGAATCGGGTACGAGCCCGGCGGACTGGTCATGGTCGCCGTGGTGGTGAGCGTCACTGGTGTGTCGAGGCTCGCCGGGTTATCGCCGGCAACAAAGCCCACGTAGGTGGCAGTCAACGGCGGGTTCGGCTGGCCCACCAACCTGGTCTTGTCCACAGCGCGGATCGACAGCGGCGCGCGGCTGACGCGCAGAGACACCGTGGCGGTGTCGGAGGCATAAGCAGGGTCGTTAGGCACAAAGCTCACACTCAAGGTATGCTCGCCCGCGCCCAGAATGGCACCAGCGGGCGGCGCGTAGGTGAAGGTCCCAGGGATGTTGGCTGTTGCGTTGAGTTGGTCGCCGCCTAACGCGGTGCCGTAGACAATATCGGCCGGGTTGGACCAGTGGAGCACTGGTGGCGGCGGCAGCACGGTCACCTGGACCGGTATGGATGCGGTGCTTCCGGAATCGTTGTCTGTAGCCTTCGCGGTCAGGAGGTGCGTCCCCAAGGTCGCGCTGCTCCAATCGATCTCGAACGGCTCCCAATTTCGCGTGATCCGGCCCACGCTTTGGCCATCAGCAAAAAACTCCACCGATTGCAGGTAACCATCCGGGTCGAAAGCCTGCGCCTTGATGTGAATCGGGCTGCCCAGGGTGACCGTAGCGCCGTTGGCCGGTGAGGAGATAACGACCGACGGCAGTTGGTTGGTCGGAACGTGCCGGTAGGTAAGCCAGACCTGGCTCGTTCGCGGATCGATCAGGTACATCCGCGATTCCAGCCGCTGCCGTGGATACAAGCCTGAAGCGACATCCGGGCCAATCAACAGCACCAGGTAATCGCCTACCGAGACCAACTCGGACGCGTAACTCGAAACCCCCACGTCCCAGGGAAATACCGGCAACCGCATTTCGCCCTGGTATACGCCGCTGGCGTTGAACCGAAAGAGCCTCGGGTGATAGTAATCGGACCGGTAAACTTCGTAGCCGTAGATCGCATCCTGGCTGGCGTGATGGACAATGCTGTCCACGTCCCGGTCCTGCATGCTGGCTACCAGGCTCCATTGCGCGCGGTCCGGTGAGTAGGCGTAAAGATAACCCTCGCCTCCGAGGCTGACGAGCAGCTCCCGGTTGCGCAGTGAATCGAAAGCCATGCCCATCGACCAACTCAACTCGGGCACCCCGGTCCCCAAACTCATGGTCTCGCCGGTGCCGGTTTGCGAATCCACCCGCAACACGCTCTGAGAAAGCGCGGCATAAAAATAGCGCCCCCCCGCATCGGGTACCACACGGAGCCCCGGCAGCACACTGTCGCCGGTCGTTGGCCCCGAGATTTTGTAGCCCCTGGAGTAAACCTGCCCGCTGCCCGGCCCCGTGCCACTGAAGAAGGAAATTTGAAAATTCAGATCGGGCAGTTCGGACGCCGGTGTCGGCTGGGGGTAGTCGGAACGCAGGCGCGGATCGTTCTGCAGCGAATCAATCACGAAAGGCACCGGGTAAGGCGCCGTATACGCGCCGTGAAAACTGCCGATCTCCAGCCCGGTGATCGCGTGGATCATCGGCAC
>DATDCV010000554.1:0-1797 GCA_036524155.1 Verrucomicrobiia bacterium | reverse complement strand
AGTCTGCCAGCGTTTCGCCTTACGTCGGCGCCTACAATCTGTACCGCGATGGTGCCATCCGTGAAATCTCCAGGGTAGGACAGGCATCGTGCCTGTCTCTATTTCGCTCTGAAGACGGCGATTTCTGCCAACCCGATATTGGGGCTGCCTTTCTTGACGCCGGTGACGACGAACATCAGCCAGCTCACGGTTTTGGGCTCGAAACTGACCTCCAGACCCTGGCGGGCGTCATCCGGTAGTGGGCCGGTCACGAGAGTCGAACCGTCGCTGAACACCAGCATGCCCGACGTAATTTGATCGAGTGGATTTGGGCGATCGAAGAGCCACACACGGTCAATTCTTTGGGGCGAGCTCCAGGTCAGGCGAATCAAGGCGGTGTCCTGTTCCCCATTGCTGGCCCATTCGTGATGGATGTTCTTCGGGAAACCATCGACCGAGCCATCCACTGCGGCGCTGACAGAGTAATCCGGATGAGTCGAGCTGACAGTGACGCGCGCGTCAGGCGCGATATTTTCGGGCGAGTTCAAAATGTCCGCGTCGCCCGGTTCACCTGGCTTAAGCAGGTGAATTTCCTGGAGGCACATCCCGTAGCGACTGCCGGGCGGGCGGGATTGGAACGTGGTGCCGCCCCAGCCGGAACTGAAATTGGCGGCGTAGCAGAGCCAGAGAGTGCGACCGTCCGCGCCGATGAATTTGGAGGGGATGTTCACAAAATAGGCCTGCTCGCCGAAATTGCTCATGTGCGTGACGAGCTTCCAGGGCCCGGTGATCGCGTCTGACTCGAGCATGCAGGTGTTGAATCGTGAGACGGTGTTGCCGCCGTCGGTGACGCACATCAGGTATTTCTTGAGCGGTGGATTGTAAGTCATTGTCACACACCCCAAATGGTCCTTCCATTCCGCGATGGGCCGAATCTTCCTGAAGTCCCCAGTCCAGCTCGGATTTCCGCCGGGGATATCGCCGGCGTAGAACTCGTACTTGGTGGGATCGTTCATGTTCGCGACGGATGGGGTGACGCGAGCCAGGTAAGCCTGGTCAGCGGTGATCCAACTGTTGTAAGCATATCTGCGGTTCTCGCCGTCGGAAGCACCCTGCGCGACCAGGTAAGCCTTGCCATCTGGCGAGTGCTCGAGGTCCTTGCCGAAATCGACAAAGTGTGGCGCCCCGATTTTTACGGGTTCACCGTGGAGCGATTGCTCAGCGAAGAGCGGCTTCTCCGGAGTGCAGGGTGTCTGGGCCCAGGTGCTGCCGAAATCGGTGGACCAACGGAACCCCACGAACGGACCGAGCCAGGGCCAATTGTAAGGAATGCCATCCCTTGGCACCTGACCACTGGGATGGAGGCAATAGGTCCCGTAATACCAGACACCGCCATAGACCAGGCTGCCGCAAGGGTAGCGCCCCTCGTATGGCCGCGGGCTGCTTTTGAAGACGCCTTGATTGGTAACCACGAGTTTCAAGGGATCGTTGCCGAGGATCGTAGCATGTCCGGTCGTGGCATTTTCTCCGGCAGAACTGGAGCCGAGGCCGTTCACATTGCCGTCAGTCCACGGGGAGTAGAGATTTCCGTCCGCCGCCCAGGACGGATACCACGTGTCAGCGCCGGTGTACTCCGCGTGGCGGCCTGTAAAGCCGACCCCACAGAGGGTGCCGGATTTCGGGAAAGGGCAGCTTGCAGGCGGGGTTGAAGGCCAAACCCGATAAGGCTTCGGTTCCGGCGCGTCGACGAAACGTTCCGTCGCGGAGAGGAGAGCGGCGGGAGCGAGGATCACGCCTGAGAGGGAGAGCCAGGTGAGC
>DATDCV010000553.1:0-1710 GCA_036524155.1 Verrucomicrobiia bacterium | reverse complement strand
AGCCAGCGCAAGATTCCGATCTTTTCCCACTTCTCCGCAACCGGAACGAATACATCCCAACGGTCAATGGCGTAGTAAAGCATCGTTACGTCGAGGATGCCCAGATGATTCGTGGCCATGACGAAAGCCCCATGATCGGGTAGGTTCTCCACGCCCTGGAGCTTCACCTTTGCCACAAGATCGACGAGATGTCGAAGGATCCAACGCAGAATATCACGCATTGTTAGATTCTACACGAGTGCCAGATTCGGTCTCTTCGTGGGGGTGCCGGCGCGAGGCCGTCAATTCGCCGACAAGATGTGGGTGAGGACAGTGGCGCCGCTGCCACCGATATTCTGGGCCATTCCGATCGTCGCCCCGTCGATCTGCGTCCCGCCGCACTCGCCGCGCAGTTGCTGGACGACCTCAACGATCTGGTACATGCCGGTCGCGCCCACCGGGTGTCCCCGTGCTTTCAGACCGCCGCGCGTGCAGATCGGAATCCGACCCTTGATCGCAATGGCACCGTCCAATCCCAGGCGCACACCCGCTCCGCGCTCGGCGTATCCGCAGGCTTCGAGGGACAGGGCCGACATAATGGAAAATGCATCATGGAGCTCAAAGAGCTCTACGTCGTCCGGGGTGACTGCTGCCATAGCGTAGGCGCGCTTGGCAGATTCGTATGCTGCCTTAAGGAACAGCGGATCCGTTCGTGAATGCACCGCAATCGTATCCGTGGCAGAGGCCGAACCTGAAACAGTAACCCGGGGCCGGCCGGGCGACGATCGAACGCTCTCAGCGGACACCAGTACGGCCGCGGCCGCGCCATCACCGATGGGTGAGGCATCGAGCAGATTGATCGGCGTGGCAATCATGGCCGATTTCTCGAACTTCTCGAGGCTGATCTTCTCGCGGAGACGTGCGAACGGATTATGCACGGCATTGGCGTGCTGTTATTGCCGCGATACGTGCCGACGGTGAACGTTCGCGTGTCCGGTTCCGACGGGGCGGCGGGATTGCTGGAGGTCCAACTGTTCATGGTGACCTTTGGTCGTCCGCCGTTGTAGGCCGTGGTAATGCCGATGCGCAGGGTGTGTCCCACAACAGCCTGCGAGGCGGTGAGGTTGAACCGCACCGTTAAGGTGCCATTCACCGCGCGCGCCTGGATAGAGGGAAACCGCGGAGTGGGGTTGCTCTCGATGGTGAAATCCGTGTTAGTCCAGCTCGCGTTGCGCGCATCGCTCGGGTGCATCGTCTGGATGTTGGCGGCGTTCAGGAAACCGTTCGGCGTGCCGTCCCATTCGCCGAGCTTGAAGATGAAGGCGGGCGTCGCCTCGGTCGAAACCAGGTTCAAGGTGTTCGTTCCGCCCGCGCTCACGGTGACAGAGGCAGTGGCCACGGCCAGTTCCTGCTTGTAGAGAGTGGCGGTGTAAGTGCCGGGAATCATCAACGGCGTTGCGTAAGAGCCGTTGGTGGCTACGGCCCAGTATTGCGCAGTTGCGTTGGCGAAGCCGACCACGGCCTGGAATCCCGCAGGCACACGGTTGACCGTGCCGGCTACAGTGCCGCGACCGGTGGCGGGGACGAAGTTGGTCAGGTTCAGGCCGGCGGTTTCGAGCCACGAATAGTCCAGCGGTGCGACCGGCGGCTGGCCGTTGTCGAACATAAGCGTGTAAGGACCGTTCAGGATGCCGGTGCGAAACGCCTCCGTTTGCGCCTCGCCATAGTTGA